>JBKQOR010000061.1:0-11477 GCA_052145435.1 Rhodomicrobium sp.
GGCTTGGGCCGCAGCCCGCTGGCGCAGAAATACGGGATCGCCTCCGCGGACGAGGCACGGGCCTATCTCGCGCATCCCAGTCTTGGGCCGCGCCTGATCGAGTGCACGCAGCTGGTGCTCGATGCGAGCAAGACTTCAGCCGGCGCGATTTTCCCCTATCCCGACGATCTCAAATTCCGCTCCTGCATGACGGTGTTCGCGCAAGTGGTTCCGGAGCCGAATGTCTTCACCGCCGCGCTGGAGAGATACTGCGGCGGCGAGCCCGATCCCGAGACCCTGCGCCTGTTGAAGCGTTGACGGGCGAGGACTGCTTAACCGGGGTTTTTATCGTGCGCTGGGCCGGCTTCTATTGCGGCCGGGCGAGCACGTAATTCCCGGCGTCGCGGGCGCGGAAATATTGCGGCTCCTGGGCGCGGTTGTGCTTGGCGGCGAGCGCCGTCACCTGCGCGCGCAGAAAATCGCGCAACCCCTCCGCGCGCACCTCGCCCGACGCATCGCGCGCGCCGCCATTCACGCCCTCCACCAGCGCGTAGGTGAAAAGCCCATGCCCGCCGCCGAGCTTGTCGTCCTCCAGCGCGGTCTGATCGCCGCGCGCCGAGGAATAGACCACGATATTGGCCTCGTAACTGTCGCTCAACAGCCGCGCGTTAAACGCATTGCCGGAATGGCAGGTGTCGAGGAACAGGATGCGCCGGCCGCCGGCCCCAATTAGCGCCTCCTGGAAGGCGTACCACGGCACCACGCTCGACTGCCGGAGGTACCCGCCCTCGTCCCAGGCCGCGTCGGTGGGGATGAAGCGGTAGTTCGGCCCCTCATTCTTGCCGTGGCCAGAGACGAACAGCATCACGGTGTCGGTTTCCCCGGCGCGGCGCAGCATGCCCAGCGCATCTTGGATATTGCGAGCCGTGGGCGCGTCGCCGGGCCCGGCGCCGTTCACCAGCACGCGCTTCACCACCTTCTCATGCAAGGGCCCAGCATCCTTTTCCATGGCCCCGGCGAAGGCCTTGGCGTCGGCGCCGGCATAGCGCAGATCGTTGCCGGGCAGATGCGGATATTCGTCCACACCGATGGCGAGGATGTAGAGCACGCCGCGCTTGTCGAGGGCGCCATCGCCCTCATGGCTGACGCTCACCGCCGCCACCGTCTCGCCGGTATCGTTCAAGGCGGCGATGGAGATGGTGTTTGGCCCCTTGGCGAGCGGCACGTCGAAACTCAGCGTTGGCGCGAAACCGCCCTGCTCCGGCAGACGCTCCGCGATCTGGCGGCCGTTGACATGGATGCGGATGAGCTTCACGGGATCTGGCGTGGCTTCCAGCTCTAGCGTCACTTGCGCAGTGCCGCCGCGCAAAGCGGCATGTTGCGAGGGCGAGAGGATGCGCAGGCGCGGCACCGGCTTGGCGAGCAGATCGGCGAGCTTGAAATCGGCGCCGTGGGCTTGCCGCACCGCTTCTTCGGCCGAGGCGAGTTCGATGGCCTTCGCCACGATGTCCGGCCGGTTCAAATGCTCGCGCAGCTGGGCGGCGGCGACATACTCGGCCTCGTGCTCGGGGCCATGGTTGATCTGCCAGCCGATGAGCCGCGCGCCCGCGGGCGAGGAGGCATAAAATCCTTGTGGCGTCCACATCACCCATTCGCCGTCCGCCCCGCGGAACAGGGTGACGAGCAGCTCGCGGGTTTTGAGGTTCCACAGCCGCACGGTTTGATCTAGGCTGCCGGAGACAAGGTATCTGCCGTCTGGGGAAGGGGCTATCGCATTGGCATTACCCTCATGGCCGATGAAATTCCCGAGTTCTTCGCCGTCCAAGGCGTATGCGGCGAGAAAGCCATTGCCGCCGCCCGAGATGACGGCCTGGCCATCCGGGGTAAAGCTGTAGGCTAGGTGATCATAACCTTCGGCCGGGGCGCGCTCGATGGAGGCGCGGACCGTCGTGCCTTCCTTGATGTCGAGGATGGCGTCATAGCCAAAGTCGCCGCCCTTCCTGTGGCTGAGCGACCAGGTGCCGCGGCGGGCCGTGGCTACGCTAAACGCCCCGGCGGCCGCGAGGGCAAGCGCCTGCGGGCCTGATAACGCCCCGTTCGCGGAAGGCAGCGTCAGGGCCTGTTGCAGCGGATTCTTCGCCAGAGTTGTATGGCTTTCCCAAAGTGTCCCCCAAGCGATCTGGCGGCCATCGGCCGAGAAGCCTGCCGCCCAGACCGGACGTCCCGTCCCGCCCAGGGTCAAGGGGTTGCCATCCGGGCCCTTGCGCCGTTCGCCGGTCTGCAGATCCCAGATGTGGATCTCGTTGTTAGCACCTCCGCCGGTCGCTGCCCAGCGCCCATCCGGGCTAATGGCGGTGGCGGCGACGCTATTGTCGTGCCCCCTGTAAGTAACAATCTCGCGGCCGCCGGGAACTCCGTAAACAATTTGATTGAATCCGCTACCGCAGTTTACTGCGCAACTCAGCAGCAGCGCCGTGCCATCGGGGCTGAAGCTGAGGCTACCGACGCTGTTGTCTTTTCGGACCAGCGTCTTCAGGAAAGCCCCCGTCCGCCCGTCCCAAAGCCGGATCTCGCCCGACCAATCCACTGAAGCAATGGCACTATCCCGGGCGAAGGCAACGCTTTGGACCTTATCCCCGTGGCCTTGCATGGTTTGCAGCAGAGCACCGCTCTCGACCGACCACAACCGTAGATCGTGGTCGTAAGAGCCGGTCACGGCGCGCGCGCCGTCCGCGCTGAAGCCAACCGTGAAGACAGCGTCCAGATGGCCTTCGAGCCGGTGCTTGGCCGTGCGGGTCGCCACGTCCCAGATGATTGCCATGCTGTCCTGGCTTCCCGAAATCAGATGCCGGCTTTCGGGGGAGAAGGCGAGGCCGAGAACGGCGTCCGTGTGCCCCTTCAGCAGCGACACGAGCTTGCCGCTCGCGAAATCATAGAGGCGGATTTCGCCGCAACGCCCGACACATTGCGGATGAGTCCGTCCTCCCGCCGCCAGCCATTTACCGTCCGGCGACAGCGCTATGGCGTTGATCTTGCCCGCCTCGCCGGGCTCCGCCTCGCCGCGGATAGTGCGAAGGGGCTTGCCCGCCGCCACGTCCCACACCCGGATGGTCTTGTCGTCGGAGGCCGAGACGAGCTGGCTGCCGTCCGGCGTGAAGGCGATGTCCCGGATCAGCGCCATATGGCCGCCCGTGTCGAGCACCGGCAGCGGCGCATCCACCGAAGGCTTCGCCGCCGCGAACTGCGCCGGCCGCGCGCCGAGCTTGAGGGCGAGCCGCTTCTCGCGCCCGGCCCGCAGGATGGCGAGTTTGATCTCCGTGCCCGCCGCCTTCTTGGCGACCGTTTCGACGAGCGCCTTGACGCTCTCGATCTCCACGCCGTCGAGCGAGACGAGAATGTCGTCCGGCTTGAGGCCCTGCGCCTCCGCCGGCCCGCCGGGCACGGGCTTCACCAGCTTCGCGCCGCGCGGGGCCTCCCAGCCGAGCGCGTCCGCCTCCTCTTTGGTGAGGTCTTTGAGCTCAACGCCGAGCCAGCTCGCGCCCGCCTCCTGCCCGCGCGCCGCGCCCGCCAGCAGCCCCAGCAAAAAGAATGCAATCGCAATGCCCCGCATGGTCCGCCCCTTGTTGTCATCGCGGAAACGCGCCCCGCGCGTCATCCGCGATCTTCGTTGAGCAAGCTGCTAGATGCCGGATACCGGCTGAGGCCGGTTCCGGCATGACAGGCCGGCGCATGGTGCGCCCCCTGTGTTTCGTCCCGGAAGAGCCTATACAAAGGGATGAACGGGCTCGGCGTGATGCTTCGTTGCCGGTTCGCCTTCGCCGGCGGTCTCGATAAGATAGACCTCATAGCCCCATAGATTGGCAAGGTGCTGGAGCACACGCTCCGCATCGTCCTCTTCGAGCGTAACGCCGTCCACGACTTGGTGGCGCAGCTCCAGGCGCCTGTCGCCCTCCAGATCCACATCCACGATCTGAATATCCGGATCGTGCCGGGCAACATCGTAGTGGCGGGCGAGAGCGCGGCGGACCCTCGTATAGCCACGCTCGTTATGGATCGCGTCCACCGAAAGGTCTTTCTCCTTGTAATCGTCGACGACAAGGAAAAGGCCGAGCTTGCGAATAACGTGCGGACTGAGGAACTGGGATACGAAGCTCTCGTCGCGATAATTCGCCCAGACGTCTTTCAGCGTACCCATCGGATCGCCATTGCCGGCAATATCCGGAAACCATTGGCGGTCCTCGGCCTGCGGGTTCACGCAAATGCGCTCGATATCCTTCATCATCGCAAAGCCCAGCGCATACGGGTTGATCCCATAGTAGCGCCTGTCGTCGAAGTTGGGCTGGGTGACGACGTTGGTATGCGAATGCAGGAACTCGAAGTAGGCGCCCTCGGTAATTTGGCCCCGGTCGACAAGGCGCTGCATGATCTCGTAGTGCGTATAGGTCGCGCAGCCCTCGTTCATCATCTTGGTTTGGCGCTGCGGATAGAAATATTGCGCGATGAGCCGGACGATGCGGATCACCTCGCGCTGCCACGGCTTGAGCCGGGGCGAGGTCTTCTCAAGAAAATAGAGGATGTTCTCCTCCGGCAAGCCAAGCAGCGCGCGGCGCCGGTCTCGCTCGGAGCGCTTTTTTGCCTTCTTGCCTTGCTCCGGCACGGTGCGCCAAAGGTCGTTGAAGAGGCGCTCCCCATGCTCGCGGCGCTCGCGCTCGCGCTTCTCCTCGGAACGCAAATCGATGGTGCGCTTGCCAGGATAGCGATGTATGCCTTGATTTTGCAGCGCGTGGGCCGCGTCCAGCACGCGCTCCACCTCGGTCACGCCATAGCGGTCTTCGCACTCGGTAATAAAGTTCTTCGCGAAGGCGAGGTAATCGAGAATGCCGTCGGCGTCGGTCCACTGCTTGAAGACATAGTTGTTCTTGAAGAAGTGGTTATGGCCGAAGGCCGCGTGAGCGACAACGAGCGCCTGCATGGTGGCGGTGTTCTCTTCGAGAAGATACACGACGCAAGGGTTCGAATTGATGACGATCTCGTAGGCGAGGCCCTGCCAGCCCTTGCGGTAAAGCGTCTCGTTGCGCACGAACTGTTTGCCGAACGACCAGTGCCGGTAAAAGAGCGGCATGCCTGTCGAGGCGTAAGCGTCGAGCATTTGCTCGGTTGTTATGACCTCGATGCGCGGGCGGTAGATGTCGAGCCCCAGCTCGCCGAGAGCGATTTTGGCAATACCGTCGTAGATTCTGGCAAGGGTGTCGAAATCCCAATCGGCACCCTCGAACAGAAGCGTGTTCTTGGCCGGCTTGATCTTCATCGCGCCCCCGTTGACACTGCGTGGCTTTTCCGCTCGAAGAGTTCGCGGAACACAGGATAAATGTCCCGGCGGTCGCGAACCTTGCGCATCGCCATTGGGATTTGCGGCGATTGGATGAGCTCGTATGCGCGCCACAATGTGCTTGGCGGCTCACCGCCGCGGCGGCGCTCCTCCGGCTCGCGCCCGACCTCAATATAGGCGTAATATTGGCACAAGGGCAGGATGAGGTTTTTCAAAAGGGCGACCGTCTTCTCATTGTCGATCGGCAGGTTGTCACCGTCCGACGCTTGAGCCGCATAGATGTTCCAAGCATTCGCGGGAAAACGGTCCGCAAGCACGCGGATCATCTCCTCAAGCGCCGTGGAGACGACGGTGCCGCCGGTTTCGCGGCTGTTGAAGAATGTCTCCTCGTCGACCTCCTTCGCCTCATGCGTATGCCGGATGAAGACCACCTCCACATAACGGTAGCGGCGGGTCAAGAAGAGATAGAGCAGCGTGTAGAACCGCTTGGCGAGATCCTTCAAGTGCTCGTCCATCGAGCCGGAAACGTCCATGAGGCAGAACATTACGGCCTGCGCCACCGGCTTCGGCACGGACTCGTACCGCCGGTAGCGCACATCGACGGGATCGATGAACGGGATCGCGCGAGCCCGCAAGCCCTGCCTTTCGAGCTCGGCGCGAAGGCTAAGGATTTCGTCCTCGTCCGCGCCTGCGTCCTCCAGCTCCCGAAGGCGGTCCTCAAGCGCTGCAATCTCGTCCGGCTTCGGCCTTCTGAGCGCGATGCGGCGCGAAAGGCTGTTTCGCATCGTGCGCGGGACGGACAACTGGGAGGGCGGCCCAGAGGAGCGGTAGCCTGCGCGCCTCGGCTGGGATTTCTCCTCGCCCATGACCTGCCGCTTGGCAAGATCGGGCAGCTCTAGGTCTTCGAGGAAAAGGTCGATGAACTCGTCGTCCGAAAGGACGAAGCGGAATTCGTCCTCGCCCTCTCCATCGCCGCTCGCACCGCCTGCGCCGCCGCCCGAGGGAGGCCGTTCGATGGTGTCACCCTCGATATAGTTCTTGTTGCCCGGCAGAAGGTATTCGCGGACGCCTCCCGTGGCGCTGCGCCGCAGGCTCGGCTCCCGCACCCCATCGGCAGGGACGGTCACTTCGCCGCCCCGGCCCGTATCGGTTATCTTGCGGTCCTTCGATGCTTCGCGGACCGCATGACGTACTAATGCTCGCGCCCGGCGGATGAACCGCTGGCGATTGCCGAGACTTTTGCCGCTCGCGTCGCGACGCCGATCGATAATGTGCACGGTTCGTTAGCCAGCCTGCCTTACGCGCATGTACCACTCCACGAGCCTGCGGACCTGACGCTCCGTATACCCGCGCGCGACCATGCGCTCGACGAACTCACTATGCTTTTTCTCGGTCTCGCTGTCCTTTTTAGAGCCGAAGCTTATCACAGGTAGCAGGTCCTCCACTTGGCTGAACATGCGGCGTTCGATAACCTCGCGGATTTTCTCGTAGCTTGTCCAGGAGGGGTTCTTCCCGCCGCGCTGTGCCCTCGCCCTCAATGTAAACTTTACCACCTCGTTGCGGAAGTCTTTCGGATTGGCGATGCCTGCCGGCTTCTCGATCTTCGAAAGCTCTTGATTCAAAAGCTCCCGGTTCATGAGCTGGCCGGTGTCGGGATCCTTGAAATCCTGATCCTCGATCCAGGCGTCGGCATAGGCCACATAGCGGTCGAAGAGGTTCTGGCCGTAGTCGTGATAGGACTCGAGGTAGGCCTTTTGGATCTCGTGACCGATAAACTCCGCGTAGCGCGGACCGAGCTCGGTCTTGATGAACTCGATAAAGGTGCTCTCGGTATCGTCGGGGAACTGCTCGCGGCGGATGGCCTGCTCGAGCACATACATGAGGTGAACCGGATCGGCGGCAATCTCCTGCGTATCGTGGTTGAACGTGGCCGACAGCGTCTTGAACGCGAAGCGCGTGGAAATTCCGTCCATGCCTTCGTCGATGCCCGCATGGTCGCGGTATTCCTGCATTGTGCGGGCCTTTGGATCGACCTCTTTGAGGCTTTCCCCGTTGTAAACCCGCATTTTCGCGTAAATGCTCGAATTCTCGTGAGGCTTGAGGCGCGAGAGCACGGAGAAACGTGCGAGCATGTCGAGCGTGCCTGGGGCGCAGGGCGCCGACGCCAGCTCGGAGCCACGGATGAGCTTTTGATAAATCTGCTCTTCCTCGCGGACGCGCAGGCAGTAGGGAACCTTGATCACAAAGATGCGGTCGATGAAGGCTTCGTTGGTCTTGTTGTTCTTGAAGCTGCGCCATTCGGCCTCGTTCGAGTGGGCCATGACGATGCCGTTGAACGGGATCGAGCCGATATTCTCCGAGCCGACATAGTTCGACTCCTGAGTCGCGGTCAGGAGCGGATGCAGCATCTTGATCGGCGCTTTGAACATCTCGACGAATTCGAGCACGCCCTGGTTCGCGCGGTTCAGCCCGCCCGAATAGGAATAGGCGTCCGGGTCGTTCTGCGCGAGCAGCTCGAGGCGCCGGATATCGACCTTGCCGACGAGCGAGGACACGTCCTGGTTGTTCTCGTCGCCGGGCTCGGTTTTCGCAATAGCGATTTGGCGCAAGCGGGAGGGCGTCAGCTTGGCGACCCGGAATTTGGTGATGTCGCCGCCAAACTCATCGAGCCGCTTCAGGCACCAAGGGCTCATTAGCCCAGTCAGGCGCCGGCGCGGAACGCCATAGTCTTTCTCGATCCGCTCGCCCATGACCTCCGGATCGAAGAGGCAGAGCGGGCTTTCGAAAATCGGGCTCAACTCGTCGCCGGCTTTCAGCACATAGATGGGCTTGATCTCCATCAGCGCCTTGACGCGCTCGGCGAGGGAGGACTTGCCGCCGCCAACCGGACCGAGCAGATAGAGGATTTGCTTGCGCTCCTCCAAGCCTTGAGCGCCTTGACGGAAGAAGGCGACGATCCGCTCGATCGTTTCTTCCATGCCGTAGAACTCGGCGAAGGCTGGATAAAGCCGTATCGTCCGGTTCATGAAGATGCGCCCGAGGCGGGCGTCCTTGGAGCTATCCACCATCTGAGGCTCGCCAATCGCGGCCAGCAGCCGCTCATGAGGCGAAGCGTACATAAGAGGATCGGCCTTGCACCCCTTAAGGAACTCGGCCAACGTCATCACCGTTTCGCGTCTCGCTTCGAAGCTTCGCGCATAGGTGTCAAACAAGTCAGTCGACATGGCGACCCCGCTGATCGTCGTTGAAACCAAATCCTGGCGCGCGGGTGAGCAGCCTCTGCTTTCTTCTCTGCCCGCGTGGGGCCAGGAAACGTAAGACCGGTCCACCGATCTTACTCGCCGTTCTCTCATTCATCGATACGCCGAAAGAGAGTGTTCTAGTTTTATGTCGTTCGTAGGATGACCAATGGAAGGGGGTCCATTCGCCCAACGCCAAATTAAACGTCTGAGTTCGAGGCTGACCCAATGCTGAAACCGTTTCCGAATCTGAAACTGAGCGTTCCTATGCAAACCGGATGCCGAACGCGGCGTGCGTATTCCCCGGCGCTTAAATAATAGCCACACAGCCTCCGCTTGAAAAGCTCAACCTTATGGAGAGTCGCGGTTAGATATGCTGAGCCGATGCAAAATTGCCGCATTGTAATCGGCGGCAGCGCCATTCAAGGGCAAAAGGTCCAATCCGAAAGAAACAAAAAGAACAAATGCTTAGGAAAAAGAGCGCGGTCGCCCGCGCTCCCAAAGCTCATATTAGGCGAGTTGAAGGTTGCCCGCCGACGTCTTGCCGGTGCGCCGGTCAGTCTGGATCTCGAAGGAGACCTTTTGACCTTCGACAAGCCCGCGCAAACCGGAGCGCTCCAGGGCGCTGACATGGACGAAAACATCCTTGCCGCCGTCGTCCGGCTGGATGAAACCATAGCCCTTTTGACTATTATACCATTTTACGACGCCCGTGTTCATCGGGGAAGTCCTTTCGCTAGCGATGCACTAAGCCGCGTCACAGAGCATGACGCTGCGGTCTTCGAACTTTGGAGAGAGGTAGGAACACGTGCGCCAGATCGCGAAAGGCGAGGCGGAAACGGCCCAATCGTCCGGCCCAAATCGATGCATATAACATAATCCGCAGCCGTTCCGGCCGCAACCTCATTCCGGCGCGAAATGATATAAGTCCTCAGCTCTTTTGCTCAGGAAGCTTAAGCGAATATTCCCGGATGCCGCAGGCGCTGTGCATGCAATGCGCCTGCGGGGAAAAACGTCCTGCTTGCACAGGCTACGCAGATGTTCTGGCTAAGCAGAGTTCGCAAAAGCATGTCCCCGTGAAGACGGGGATGGCCTTCCCGGTTTTGCGATAAAACTCTGCTAAAATAGAAGATCCTGACTGACTCCGTTGGCCAGCCAACGGAGTCAGCTTCGTCCATCACTTCGCCAGATAATTCCGGTGCACCCACTCGCCGCTGGGGCGCGCGGCTTCGACGAAGAGGCCGCTACCGGAATCGCGCGTTTCTTGCTGAGCAAGCGTGCCTATTTTTTGAGCATAGGATTTGCCTTTTTCGGCGGCGGTGAGGAAGTCGCGCACGGCTTCCACCGGCGGTGCACCGCCGGGCGTATCGTTCCTCTCGCCGGCAGCTTCGGTCACGCTGGCGGTCAGAAGCTTCACCCACATTTTGCGGAACAGGCCGTTCGATGGATAGATGTCGGCGCTATTGATGCGGCCATTTACCGCAAACACCAAGCCGACAATGTCGCTGGCCGCGGCCTTATCCTCGAGCGCCTTCGTGTATTCGGCGCGAAGCTCGGCCAACCTTTTATTCTCGAGCGAAAGCTGCAAGCTTGTGCTAGAGGCAGGCGAGGCCACCGGCGCGTTTACGCCCGCCGACAATTTCTCTTGCGTTTTGGCCACTTCGTCCCAGACGGCGCGCTGGCGCTGGCCCGTCTCGGCGGCCGCGTAGTAGGCTTGACCGGCTGTGCCGTATTGCTGTGGCGCGATGCCGGCGGCCGCTGGCGCCTTCATGGCGAGCTTCGCCGCGCGCGAAGGCAGCGAATCGGCCGAGCTGGCAAAGAGCGCCGCGCTTTCCCCGCCGCGCGCGCTCCAGCGGCCGTGCTCGACGCAGTACGACGCGACCGGAACCTCGCCTGACTTTTTTGGCAGCACGAAGCTCACTGTCAGCACGCGGTCCTGCCGGCCGCCCTTCACGATGTCGCCCGATTGAATGAAGACATCCTCGTCGCCGGAATTCTCGATCTTCAGCTCGTTAACCGAACCGGTCTCGACAACGCGCACCGTCCCTTTGGCCATCCCCTCTTGCAGTGTGAGGGGAACCGGCCCTGGGGCGCTCGCGCGGTGCACGAAGTAGAGAGCAAGATTGCCGTAAGTGAAAGGCCCGGAAATCTCCGGCCCGGCGGCTCGGGCCTTTCCGGGAATGAAAGCAGCAAAAGCCGTGGCCGTTGCGGCCAAGGTTGCGACCATAAGTATGCGCATGAGTGCACTCCTTTCGAAACCAGAAAGAAGTGTTAACCGGAATTTGTGGCGGCAGGCCGCTCTTACGGCGGCGCTCATATGGTCGCCGCGTGGCGCGCCCGTGCCCCGATCGTGGCTTCGCTAAGGCGGCAACGGCAAAGCTTCCACGGAGTGACGCCCCACACCCTGGGGAACCTGGAGCGCCACCCTAAGCATATTGACCCTATGGGCGCATTAAAGGCAAGCGTTGGCATGCAAAATACCTAATTTTTCGGCTTAGTATTTTGGATGGGGCGAGGTAGCATGGAGGCGCGGAGCGAGCGTAAAGGAGCGTCTATGCAATTCGTTGTTGGACTGAAGCTCAAGGGCAGAAGCGAACATATCGCCATCGAGGCTGAGGACGCGCTGATCGCGGCGCTGAAGGCGAAGGCGCAGCAGCCCGATTCCATCGTCATGTATGTCCGGCGCCAGAATAAGCGCGGCGATTCGCGCCATCCCTCGGCGGCCCTGCGCGCAGGGGTGCAGTAGCCGCGGCCTTATCTGCGGCCGCGCGTGAGCGTGACGCCGCCAAGCTCGTCCACGATGACGAGCGGCGCGGCGCAATCGTCGCGGAGCTTCTGCCTAAGATAATGGCCCCAGCCCGAAGGCGCGCGGCAGCAGCATTTGCCAAGGACGGCGTGCCCCGGCAGGCGCGGCCCATAGCCATGGGCGA
>JBKQOR010000062.1:0-27991 GCA_052145435.1 Rhodomicrobium sp.
CACCGTCGTCTGAATGGCTCTGCCTCCCGCCATGCACGATCCAGCTTGCAATAATCCCCCCTGCCGGTGGCAAGGGGGCGGATGTTGCACGCGCACTGCCCTTGAAAATGAACATCAGAGCAATCCAAGACGGCGGCGCATACTTCACTGGATCGCCGCGGCGGCTGACGCCGCCTCGCGACGACGCAATTCGATTTAGACCGTACCGCCCCAATGGAGGAAGAGGCCGATATCGCCGATGAACCCGCCCGGGAAATCCATCACCCGCGCGATTAGATGAAATCCGAGCGGCTTCAGCTCGTTTTCGAAGCGTAGATAGGTCTCCGCCGCTTCGCCGCGAAGCGTGGACGGCCAATCGGGTTCCGGCACGTTGATCGCGCGGCCGCCATCGCTGCAAAGATTAGCCGGGAAACGCAGCACCAAGAGTTCGGTCTCGCCATGCTCGGCCGCATGTTGCGCCTGATACAGGAGCCCGCGCCAATGGTCATCGGTGATGTGGTGATCGATGGCTTGCTTCATCATCGTCGCCCGCTGGCCGGCTTCGGTCCTTCGCGCGGCTTCCAACTCGGCGGCTTTTTTCTCGAGCGCCGCGCCAACGAGCGAGCGGAAGCCCGGCGCCGTGAAGGTTTCCTCTTTCGCGGCGGGAGCCGTTTCGAGGTGCTGCTCCTTCGCATCCGCGTGTGCCTTGTTGTTCTCATGGTGGCTGCGCCAGCTAAAGAGCCCGCCCGTGCGAGGCGGTCCCGACGCGGGTTCCTGCATCGCCAGCGCGCGGACAAGGTCGGCGCGGCTCACGATCCCGGCGATGCGCCCGTCCCTGACGACAGGAACGCGCTTGATCCGGTGCGTGGCGAGAAGCTTGCCGATTTCAGCCACGTCCGTGTGCTCGCTCACAGTCACGACCGGCGCCGACATGATCTCGCGCGCTGTGCGGTTGGGCGTGCGCAACGTGGCGAGAAATTGAGGGCTCAGGCTTTCGCCCTGAGCGAGCAAGTCGAGCCACCAATCCCGCCGCGCTCTCCGGTCCTCGTCGTTGTGCCTCAAGAGATCGCCTTCGCTCACCATGCCAATGACTGTGCCAGCCTCGTCCACGACGGGAACGGCACTGATGCTGTGCTCCAGCAGAAGCCTGGCGATCTTGCGCAGCGGTGTTTCCGGGCCCACCGTCACGACCGTGCTTGTCATTACGTCGAAAGCGTCCATTTTCATGCCCCTTCCAGCCTTGTGCGGCGAGGAGAATAGGTGCGGTAGCTCATGCGGAGCTAAACTCGGCCTTTGGCTTATGTTAGGCATTTCACACAAAAAAACTATCCCGCGCCGCATAACGATCCCTGGCTTCGTTGCCCCGGCTCGCCTCGTCTGATTGCCAATGATACGAAATCCGGTTGAATGCTTCGCGGCGCTTTGTTGTCACCCCGGAAACGCGCCCCGCGCGCGTTATCCGGGGTCTTTACGGGCGCTTCGAATGTTGCAAGACCCCGGATAAGCGCTGACAGCGCTTTCCGGGGTGACGCCCGCGAACTATTCGACCGGATTGGGTATCAGAAGTCGAGATTTGCATAACAGTCTGGCGGTTGGAATCCTGGCAATCTGTCGCTCAACAGCGCACGGAACGACGGCCGCGACTTCAGCCGGACATACCAGGCCTTCGCCTCGGGAAATTCGCGCCAAGGAATTTCGTCTAGGTAATCGATAACCGAGATCTGCGCCGCCGCGGCAAGGTCCGCGAAGCTTGGGTGATCGCCGCCCAGCCATTTCCGCTGCTCGCTCAGATAGCTGACATAGGATAAATGGTAGCGAAGATTGCTGCGGGCTACCCGGATTGCATTCACATCGGGGGCGCTTCGCCGCGACAGCGGCTTGTAAAGCTTTTCTTCAAGCAGGTACTGACTTACCTCGGAGTCGAACTTGCGCAAGAACCATTCGGCCACCCGGCGTGCCTCGGCGCGCTCGGAGGCCGATCCCGGCCAATAGCCGGACCGCGCCGGAACGGGACCTTCGCGCGCCCCGGTCTCCGCGAGGTACTCCACGATCGGATAGGCTCCGCAAATCGCCCTCCCCTCGATGGTGAGAACGGGCAGTGTGCCTGCGGGGTTGAGATTGAGAAACTCGCGCGTAACCGCCCAAGGCTTTACCTCGGACAAGCCCGCCTCAATGCCCCCCTCGAAGAGCGCGAGCCTTATGGCGCGCGAAGCGGGGCAAAGCGGGAAATGCAAGAGGGTCCACATTGCGCGGAGCTTAACACGGGGGCGTCCCGGTTACGAGACGCTGACGCGGTCTGTCGAAAACTCGCCGCGCGGCCGGTAGCGCTGAAGGTAGTAAGGCACGATCGTGTCGATCGTCCGAGGCTCGCCGATACCGAGGCCGGCCAGTGTGCGCTGATCGCGCACCGCCTCGGCGCTTACGACGTTGTCACGCTCAAGCAGCCGGATTTGGTCGACGGTGACGGGCGCTCCTGGCAGCATCTGCACGAAGAAAGCCGGAATTTTCGCGATCCAGAACGGGATCGGGAACAAGGCACGCGGATGTTCGGTCCACTCGCAAGTCTTTTTTAGGAGTTCACGGAACGTGTAGGTGACCGGTCCACCAAGCTCGTACACCGCGCCTTCGGTAGCCCTGCCCGAAAGCGCAGCCCTGATCGCCAGCGCGACGTCGCCTGCGTAAACCGGCTGCATGCGGGTCTTGCCGCCGATCAGCGGCATGACAGGCGCGATACGCGACAGCCAGCCGAAGCGGTTGAAGAAGTTATCCTCCGGCCCGAACAGCAAGGACGGGCGCACGATTACGGCATCGGGGAATGAGGCCAGCACGCGCGCCTCGCCCTCGCCTTTTGTGCGCGCATACATCGAAGGCGAAATCCTGTCAGCGCCGATGGCCGAGACATGGACCAAGGCCCGCAAGCCATGCGTATGCGCCGCTTTTGCGATCCTCCCGGCGGCCTCCGCATGGACGGCACGGAACTTCTGCCGGCCCGACTGCTGCAAAATACCTACGAGGTTGATCGCCGCGTCCGCACCGCGCAATGCGTCCTGTACGGAGCGCTCGTCGCGAACATTGGCCTGGATCAGCGCGATCTGCCCGGTGCCCCCTAGCGGCTGCAGATGCAGCGCCAAGTCTGGGCGCCGGACGGCGACCTTGATGCGGCATCCCGCTCGCGCCAATGCCTGCACCACATAGCGGCCGAGAAAGCCCGATCCGCCGAAAACTGTGACAACGGTATTAGTTCCCAATGCGATTGCCATGGCGGACCCGTCTGTTTCGTGCACCCTGCGCGCGGTTTTGCCGGCATAGGCATAACCCGCCTTTGCGCGAATGGAAAGCCATGCCGTGACGCACCCCGCAAATTATGAGCGCCGCGAAGCCGCGGGCCTCAATTGACAAAGAGGCCGGCGGCCTTTACCTCTGTGAGCGTAGCCCAGATGGCGGAATTGGTAGACGCACTAGTTTCAGGTACTAGCGCTGCAAGGCGTGGAGGTTCGAGTCCTCTTCTGGGCACCAATTATCTTTCCGATAACATCCGCTAACAGTCGCGAACAGCCGTAAGATGCATCACTAGCGTCTGATCTGGCTAGGCTTTTTCCGCAATTTTCAACCGTTGTCATGCGTTGACAACCGCCGCCAGCCGCGCCACTTTGCGGGTACATTTACCGGCGTATACCCGCAAAACTCATCATACCCGTACCCGCAATGCGCGACAAGCTCACGGATACAGCGATCCGCAACACAAAGCCGCGGCCGAAAGAATTCAAGCTTTCGGACGGCGGCGGTCTTCATTTGCTCATCCGGCCGAACGGCTCGAAGCTATGGCGCTTCCGTTACCGCTACGATGGAAAAGAGAGCATGATCGGGCTGGGAAGCTACGAGCTTGGCTCGCCTGATCACGTTCCGCTCGCTATGGCGAGAGAGCGTTGCTTTGATGCGCGCCGCCTTTTGAATGCGGGGCAAAATCCGTCGAAGGTTCGCAAAACGCCAGCACTGGCCAGTGGCGCGGCGGACCATCTACCCGGGCACACTTTCGAGAGCGCCGCTCGCCAGTGGGTGGAATCCCGAAAAAAATCTCTCACACCGAAATATGCGCGGGCGATCAACGGGCGCCTTGAGCGCCTTGTTTTTCCCAAGATTGGCCAGCGGGACATCGCAAGCATTACGGCGCCGGATCTGTTGAAGCTAATCAAAGAGATCGAGAAAGAGGCCGTTTATCTCGCAAGGCGGGTGAAAACCATTTGCGGACAGATTTTCCGGTATGGCGTCGCGCATGGATGGTGCGAGCGCGATCCGAGCCGCGACATCAACGACGGTCTAGCGATGCGGCCACGGGTAAAGCACCGGGCATCTCTGAAGGCGAGTGAACTGCCCGATTTCTTCAGCCGGCTAAACCACTATTACGATGGCTACGAGATTACGAAACTTGCAATGCACTTCATCATCCTGACGGCGGTCCGGACAGATGAACTCCGCTTTGCGCCCTGGAGCGAAATCGAGAATTTGGAAGGTGAGGCGCCGCTATGGCGAATACCACCGGAGCGCATGAAGATGACACGGCCCCATTTGGTGCCGCTCGCGCCCCAAGCCGTGGCAATTCTCAAGCGAGCCCGCACCCTTTACCCCGAGTCGAAGCTTATTTTTCCAAGCCAAGAGAGCCGGACCGGCTTTATGAGCGAGAACTGTCTCCTCTATGCGATCTATCACCTCGGTTTCAAGGGCAAGGCGACCGTCCACGGCTTCAGGAGCACGTTCAGCACAGTTTTGAATGAGAACGGCTTTAGCAGCGACTGGATAGAGCTGCAGCTTGCGCATTCAGAAAATAACGACGTGAGGGCTGCTTATAACGCGGCGCAATGGCTTCCGCAGCGGCGGGAAATGCTGGAATGGTGGGCGGCCTACCTTGATAAACACGCAAGTTACGCCGAAACTACGCAATAGACATGTACAATACGTTTTATGTGCGTAGTATACTTTAGGTAGTTATCGAGTATTAGTGGAGGATTTTCGATTATTCGTGCAGTTTCTATAAAAAATGTAGACTTTTTTTCTTGCATTCGCTGTCCTGAATTGGCACATTCCGCCAGTAGTCAAATTTAGGTCGAGCAAAAACGATGAAAGTCCAGGAAGATCAAAACCACCCAGTTCGCGACCGAATCCTGCGCCAGGCCGCGGTCGAGGCCAAGGTTGGGTTCAAAAAGACGAAGCTTTTCTATCAAATCGCTGAAGGAAATTTTCCCAAACCAATCGCTATTGGGCCGCGATCCGTCGGGTGGCGCGAATCTGAGATCGATGCGTGGATCGCAAAACTTCCGCGGGCCGGCCGCCAGAACGCCATTCTCGATAAGGCGCGGGCGGCTCGTCGCTGTAATCGTAATAATCAAGCAACTCCGGCCGCATAAGGCACAAAACCGCTATGCGCGCACCGGTCAAGCAGGCCAGCCACTGTGGCCCACTGTGCCAATGCGTGCAGCTCAAAGCTTTTCCCGAGCGAGCCGAGGTGCAATCAAGAGGAACGGTCAAATGGTCTTCAACGAATCACTGCGGCGCCCCTCAAAAAAACAGAAACAGGCGACGGCCACTGTGGAGGCCACACCGGCAAGCCGCTGTGAGCGCTGTGCTAGCCGCGCTCCGCTCCCGGCCTATCTCTGCATTAAGTTTCCTGACGGCGGCATCTGGCAGCGCGTCGGAGTCCGCGGCTCCTGGGCCGTTCGCAGGCATCTCGACATCTTGGCGGGCAAGGGCTTTTTGAAGCAACGTCGATACCGGAAGCCGCGCGACATTGCGCCGAATGAAGGGGGAGGCGGCGCGCTCGCCGCATAGACAGCAACAATCGCATCCTGAAATGCAAACCGCCCCCCTCGATGGCAGGGCGTCTAACGTGTTTGTGTGTGTGTCTGGTTGTCAGTTTCGCGTCAGTACTTGCTCAATTGTACCGCGTGAGCCGACTCGATTCTGCTTGCTCAGGGCAGGAGAGCCAAACTGCAACTGGTCTAAGGTCTACGAAAGGTCAGTAACGGCAATGAATGATAACCCGAAAATAGAGATTCGGTAGCGCCGTTGCAAGTCTTTTTGTGGGGCTTTGAGGGCACACCACATGGAACTTTCAACAGAAACGTGGCGTGAGGGATACGCCGCTCAACAGCCGCCGATCAGTTTTGCCGAGATCGAAGGCAGGTCTTTCAACGAAAGCCGCGACCGGGGGCCTCTGAAGGAGCGCTTTTTCGCATCGCTGCCCAAATTCCCGTTTTGCAGTGACGATCTCAAAAATCACGGCTCTTGGCGCGAGCCGAAAAGCAAGGCGATCACGATGCCGTTCATCGGGCCGAACACTCGCGGCCTAGTAAGCACCATCAACGTCGACCTCGACTATGAGGATGCCGCCTTCGCTTGGGAAGAGGCGAACGTCACGCTTCCGAACTGGATAACCAAAAACCGGCACAATGGCCGCTGTCACTACGGCTGGCTTATGGAGCATCCAGTTTCAAGGGGGATGAATAGCAGCCCGCGCGCAATCAATCTTTACGAGTCTGTGCGGCGCGGGCTGACCGTTCGCTTGAAGGGTGACCGCAACTATTCGCACATTCTAACCAAAACCCCGGATCACCCGAAATATCAGACGACGTGGCTGTCCAGTAAGCCCCACAGCCTGCTGGACTTTCTTGTGTTTCTTGAGCCGGAGGACATGCACCATTGGAAGCGGCCAAAGCAGGACGGAAACGAGTTTGCCGAGCGCGGCCGGAATTGCAGCCTGACAAGCGACCTTGCGAAATTCGGGCTCAGGCAAGCGCTCAAGTGCCAGGACGCTGGCCACGGATTTCACGACTTCGCAAAACGCATGCGAGCCTATGCGTTCGACCTGGATAGCAGTTTCGCCGAGACGCTTGGCGTCCGGGAGGTTCTGGGCATCGTCAAGTCAGTTACGCCGTGGGCTTGGCAGAGCGCTTCGCACAGCGTGTTCTCTGAAATCCAACGCTTGCGGGCCTTCAAACGCTGGTATGGCCACGTTTCGGCTGAGCGCGAACAGCCTTGGATGGCTCTAGGGGTCGGCAGACGCACCTGGTACTACCGGAAGGCTAAAGGCCTACTCGCCCCCAAAAAGGGGCGTCTATCTGATAAGGCATTGTGCAACGAGCAGTCTAACTATCTATCTGAGCATCCACTGCGCGGCTTTTCTGAAATCGCGAACGGCCGAATTTCCGCCGAAGCATCAAAACCCTGGAAGCAAGCGAACGTCTCGCGGGCGACTTGGTATTCCAAAAGGGCGAGCGGCTTGCTGGTGCCTGAAATCACGTCGCATGAAAGGTCATCGTCATGAGCAACGGCAACACCATTTTCGACCCGCACAAGCGCATCAAAAAACGCGCGCCGACGCCCGCCGAGATCGAGCGCGTCAAAATGCAGACCCTTAGAGCCATGGCATCGATCGGCGGGGAGAACGCCATTAGCCTGCTCGTTCCCATGCTCGGATCGTTTCTGTGGAGTGAGCATCTACCGGCAAGCGGGCCGCACTTCGACGACTTCGCGGACGAGCTCGCCCGCACACTCAGCATGCAGATTGAAACCTTGGAAGCTGATGCAGCCGCACTAGCAACACCCACACGCACACAATTGAAAGGAAACCGCCATGCGTGGCATTGAGACGGCATTCTGGGGCGTGCTCGGAAAAGACCCCGAACTGAAGACGTCGAAGACCGGCAAGGCTTTCGCGACCATGAATGTTGTCGTGACCGTCGGCCAGTCCGCAACAAAGACGTCAGCCAGTGGCTTCGCGTTGCCTGCTTCGGCCAGACTGCGAGCGCATCGGCGCAAACTGCGCGAAAGGCGATCGCGTTTACTGCGAAGGCAATTTGACACTGAACACCTGGAACGACAAGACAACCGGCGAGACAAAGACCGGCTTAAACGTCGCGGCGTTCACAGTGACGAAGGTGGCGGCTATCGGCAAGAACCGGCCTCGCCGGGAAAACGGACGCGAGATCGGCCCGGCAGAGTTTGCGGGACCGGCACAGAGAGAAAAGCCGCGAGTGCAAGGGCGTGATGATTTCGATTTCGAACGCGGCGACGTGATACCGTTCTAACCGGAGGCTGAGCGAATGAAAAAGACAATGCCGGCCGCGAAGAAGGCCAAACCGGCCAGCGTGGCGCCGCAAGAGGAAAAGCCGGAATACAAGCCCACGCCGCGGGAGCAAGAGGCGTTGGAAGCCCTCAAAGCCGCACGCAAAGCCCGCAAGCCATCGGCAAGCCTGGAGGTCAAAAAAGACGCATCTGGCGGGGCCAATATCAGGTTTGACCACAAAGACGATTTGACTGGCCAATTGCTTTTCATGCAAGCGATCGGCACCACGGATTTTGATTTCTGCGCAGGCATTCTAAAGCAGATCGTGAACACCAGCAGCCAAGGGCGCGAGCCTGACGAAGCGGCGGTAAACTTCGTGCTTTCCATCATCAAGGGCATTGAGCCGAGAGACCAAACGGAGGCGATGCTTGCCGCGCAAATGGCCGCGACGCACATGGCAACAATGACGTTCGCGCGTCGCCTCGCGCATGTGGACAACATCACGCAGCAGGACAGTGCGCAGAACGCCTTCAACAAGCTAGCGCGGACGTTCACGACGCAAATGGAGGCCTTGAAGCGCTACCGGAGCACAGGGCAGCAAAAGGTGACCGTGGAGCACGTCACCGTGAACGCTGGCGGGCAAGCCATTGTCGGCAACGTCTCACACGGCACACCGGCGAATGATGCCGGGCAACCTCCATCTGTCCCGCTGGCAGTGATCACGGCTCCGAGCCAAACGCCTCTACAGCTACCGGGAGGGGGAGGGGTATCTCTTGAAAAGGTGCGGTTAACCTCATGAAACGGCACTATTCCTTTGAAAAAGCGCCGAGATGTACGGCCACGTCGAAGCGCACAAAGCAGCGTTGCGGAGCGCCTGCCGAGCGTGGCTGTAGCGTTTGCCGGTTTCATGGTGCGCGTGGTGGAGCTCCAAAAGGAAACATGCACGGCAGGTACAAACACGGCATGTTCACGAATGAGAGCATTGAGCGCCGCCGCGAAGTCGCTGGCTTGATACGGCAATGCCGGGAAACCATGGAGGCGATCCAATGACGGTCACAACAAGAGAACCCGTCACGCCAAAGGGAGCGGTGGCGCGGAACCTCCGCTGGCGAGCAAAGAACCTTGATCACCATCGGCAATATCACGCGGCATACATGCGCACCTGGCGCGCCAGAACCGGGCAAAAAGCGGCGCGCTCTCACCCTGTTAATACAGCGCAAGAACAGCGAAGCCGTCACGCTACGCAATAATTTCTTCGCGCCCATAAAAAAGGGCTGAAACGATGCTGAAACTGAAGCCGCGCCTCGATCTCCATCAGCACCCGCGAAAGCTCTTGCGGTGGAAGAGCTGCACGGTATGCAGCAAGCCCTTCGTTGGTCATTGCGCCTCGCGTCAATGTTCTGACCCTTGCCGTGCGGAAGCTGTTCGAGCACGAGGCCGCGTGTCGTCGCAAAGGATCAGAGACGCCCGCCGCGAGCCATTGCCTGACATGCCTTGCTTGTGGTGCCGGAAGCCGATGCAGCGCGAGCGCTCCACAAGGCGAACGTGCTCTGACGCTTGCCGGAAGGCGCTTTCCAGATTTGAGCGCGCACGCAAGAAGACGCGCCGCCGCGCGGGATGCGAGCGACCCGGCGCTGGGCACCATGGAGTTGATGGTAAATCGGCAGGAACAAGGGCCGGAAACCGCGCTTTCAGCCGACAGGGCGGGCGAAACCAATGAAGCCACCGCGCGAACCTCAAAGCAAAGACGCGCAGGACACCATGAAGTTGATGGCAAGGCTCCGCGGCTTCATGAGGCAACAAAAGCTCACTCGCGGGGCGATGGCGGAAGTTCTCAAGACGCCGCTACGGACTCTTGATGGCTGGCTCGATCACGGAACGACGCCGCCGGCTTGCCTCCTTCCGCTCATGGACCTCCTCGAAAGCCGCTCGCAAGTTCGGACCTGGCTTGGCGTCAAAACAAGCACACGCAAAGCCGAGCCGCGCGGCCGGCCATTTCGCCGGGGCAATGAATGGCGCTTCGGCGACCTGCGCCGCGACGAGGCGCCGGCCGGGTCACGCCTGGATGATTGAGTTTATCCAGCGGCATAAAAAGAACTGCTCGACTTGGCGCCTCGCAAAACCAACGGCAGGATTACGGCAAAGTTGATGAGGCCACCACGGCGCTGGACAAAGCCTAGAATTTTGGCGATGTGTTAAGTAATTGCACGGAACGGTCATGCACAAGTCAGTTGATGATGCGCCAAAGCTCGCCCCGTGGCGCCGAGCGATGATTATTGCCAAAATGGGGCTGCTTTGGTGCGGCGGTGTGCTGTTCTTGATCGAGGCGGCCGGGCATCAGATACAGTACTCGTCAAGCTGGGCATTCGTCCCGCTGATAACCACGGCACTGGCCCTGCTACCACCCAGCCGCGCATTCCTTTCTCGATTGTTGGGCTGGAAGGCTCCGCGGACAGCGCTCATTGTGCTTCTGATTGGCGGCACCGGCGTCTCAATGATGGTCATGGATGAGGCAAGAAGGAAAGACACTGTGGCGGTGGCCAAGGGCTTTGCCTCTGACGCTGAAATGACAAGAGCCGCGTCGTTCGGGTTGACCTCCTCCGCCGATCTATCTGCACACGACGCAAAGGAGAAAGTCAAAGCGGAAGAGGCTGCCGCTAAGGCTGCGGCGGAAGTAGCGGAAGCAGAGCGTAAAACGCCAATCACCAAGTGCGAAAACCTCCCTTATTCCGCATCGATCGAGACGTTTACAAACTCGCAAACTACCGTCGTTTGCCGGGAGATGTTGCGAGTTTTGGAAGGCGTCACGGTCGAAGACCTGAAGACCTTTGAGAAAGCGGTCTATTTACTGTCCGCCAAGGGGTACAAGACCGATGCTTACAAGCAAATCGCTGCGGAGCTCGTCGATATAATCCGCCTCCGCGGGCTTTATGACCACGAGCCCAGATGGAAACCCACTATCGAAGTTGTTTGGAAAAGCTTTTCAGCGTTCAATGGCGTTGTAACGCCCGCTGACGTCGAACTTTTTCTAAGCAGTGCCGGTCCAATGGCGAAGACGCTTTCGGATGACGGCCTGCTATCCATGATCATCGTCATGAAAAGGCAATACCAGCGTGGCGAGTGAAATAAAAGGCCGCCGCGCAGTCCTGGCCGAGGAGCCGGAAATCGTCGATCTGCCACGTGATGCCTATCACTGGAGCGAGAAAACCGCCGAAACGCCAGCGGCGCAAGCGCGCGAGGCGCTCGGCTTCTCGGATTGGATGCTGTTCATCACGGCTGCCGCGGTGCTGATCGAGTTCGCGACCGGGCGCCATGGGCTCGCCGGAGGCCTTGTGCTGTTCGGGGGGGGTATCAGGCTGAAACTGTTGTTACTCGATCGAGTGAGTACCCGCGTGCCAGACTGGCTTCTTTTCGCGATCCCGACCGCCTTGGTATGGGCGGTGCTCCTGCTGCTGATGTAGCCCTCGGCGTAGGAACAGGCGTCACCTTTCATTGACAACATAGCCTAGAAGCTATACATTTATGACTTGGGAAATAGAATTCGACGATGCGTTCGAGGCAGAGTTTGCGGCTTTGGCGGTTGATGTTCAAGATGCTTTGCTCGCCGCGGCCAAGTTGCTGGCCGAATATGGGCCGCTACTGAAGCGGCCGCATGCGGATACGCTCAACGGCTCGAAGCACGCCAATATGAAGGAGCTGCGGTTTGAAGCTGCGGACGGCGAATGGCGGGCCGCCTTCGCCTTCGATCCCAATCGCAAGGCGATCCTGCTTGTGGCTGGTGACAAATCCGGCGGAAGCGAAAAGCGCTTCTATAGGCAGCTCATCGCAAAGGCGGACAGGCGGTTTTCTGCACACCTGGAATGCCTGAAGGCCGCGAAGAAGGGAAAGTGACATGGGCCGGAACCTGAGCGAGATCATAGCCGAACTCCCGCCTGAGCGGCAGGAGCACATCGAAACGCGCTATCAGGAACTCAGGCAGGAAGTGGAGAGCTTGCGCAAGCTGCGGCAGATTGCGGGCAAGGCTCAGGCCGATATCGCAACCGCCCTAAAGATCAAGCAGCCATCGGTGTCCAAGATCGAAAAGCAGGCTGATATGTACCTATCGACTCTGCGCGGCTACGTGCGCGCGATCGGTGGCGAGCTAGAACTGACGGTAAGACTGCCGGACCATCCAGCTTTGCGGCTTCAGCACCTCAGCGATGCGCTTGGACATACGCCGCGAAAGGCAAAACACAAGACTCGCAAACGGCGCGTTGCTGCTTAGGCACTACGCGGCTGCCGTTTCGCCTTCGCTTGCGGCAACTCCATCACATCCCTGCGCCCCAAGAGCCAATCAATGGAGATCTGGAGGCGATCGGCGACATTTGCGACGTGGTACGCACGCGAGTACGCACCGTCGCGCGCGTGCGAGGGCTTAGGCCGTAGCGCGTACTCCCGGCCCGGTGGCGCAGCGCCCTTGTGTTATCCGGCCGATGTCACTGGCGGCATGGTTTTGGACTGGCGCAAGGCACACGAGACAAATGCGGCGGCAAACTGATGGCAACGCTCTCTGAGCATGGACTTGGCCAGCAATCTATCATGGCGATGCGCGCGCGGCATGGGCTTCGAAGCGCTGGGGGCCCCTACACCGAGCATGCTCACGTAAAGTATCATTATCGTGAGCTAAAAAATGACCAGACAGGAGGACAGCGAGGCATCGACGAAAGGAAGGGCTCCTGGGAGCCATGCCCGACATTATCCTGACGCAGACCAGGAATTATTCGTCCGTCGGCCGATGGCAAGGCGACCGATGATAGCTCTATCCAGGACAGAAAAAACAAAACCGATGTGGCGAGTGCGAAGGCCGAGGAGCTTCTTCTGTTGGGCGCAGATCGCGAGTTGTTGTCCATCGGGTGATGCTTGAACGCTTTCCACGGTGCATCTTGAGTCGCTAGCCGCCGAGATGCGGCATTCGAGGTCGCTCCAAAGCTCTCGCCGATCCGAAGCGCGACGAGTGCCATTGAGCATCTCAGCGAGGGGCAAGAGCCTGAAGGGTGGCTGGCGGGTCACGAAGGAGTAGTGGATCTGAAGCCCAGTAAGCTCACAAGCCCGGATGTCGTCGGGATGGGCATCTCGACCGCTCCAGGCGCAGGGCAGGGCCTCTGACTTTGTACAGAACTTGCTCAGGTCGGACCGGAGGGCCTCGTCTTCAAGACAGCGCAAGCTTGATCGGCTGCTCGTTACGAAAAACTGCTTGAGAGCTTTTCGGCCGCTGACCGAGGAGGCTTCCAACTCGGAGGGGATAACCCGCCGCCGGGATACGACGCACTCTTGGAGAAGGCCGGGGAAAACGGCCAGACCCGTGGCAGCACACTGTTCGGCTTCGCTAGCCAGAAGAACGCGCCCAGTGACGCCACATGCGATGAATTCCGATATATGACCCGTTCGGCCGGAGACTTCTGACCGCCCAACCTGGTCGGCCCGGAAGCGCTTGCCTGACACTTCGCTGACGGCAAGCTCTGGAAGAAGAGCGTTAGCATTGGTGAAGGCACAGCGGGCGAAGTGCTCAGGCTCCGCCTTGCGACCACTCAACGAAGATATCTTGAGCAGCGACCGCAGGACGAGGTTGCCCGTAACCGCCGAGGGCTCAACTTCTGTTGACAGCACACGCTTGCCGCTCAGGCCGCAGACGGTCATGTACTCCGGAAGGGCGTAGCGATCGGAGGCAGCTGACCTAACGAGAAGGTGGCGGAGGACGCGCACGCCGGAGATGGCGCATTCGCCCATGGCATCGATCGGAGCGCCGGTGCCCGATTTCGCGCACGTGGCGAAGGCAGGAGCCTCGGCGATCTGGGAGGCTGACGGCACCACACGGATGGCGGAGCTGGATTCAGTTTGACCATCGAACGTGTAAGTGACGCGGTTATCCAGGATGCGATGGACGGTGCCGCGAAGCCCAGTGACGGTCGTTTGCAAGCGGGGTGTGAAGTCATCCTCCAGCTTCCTGCTCATGCGCAGATCGTTGCCTGCAGCGTGGACCTCTTCCGCCCTTCGTTCCGTGTAGAACCGGCAGAACTCCGCAATTCCCGGATCGAGCATAACGCTGCGTGTCAAGCGATCGAGTGAGACACCAACTTTTTCGGGGAACTCGACGACGGGGGGCAGGGGATCGAGCGCGGCCACGCCGTCTGCTACCTGGTGATCGGCGCTGGAGCAGTCGACAGGGATCAGGCGCTCATAACTATCGTGGGCAACGGTCGCTCTCACCTGGAGCAACGCCTGCCCTTCGAAAGCGCGCGTGACCTTCACCAGCTTTGTCGATCGGAGCGTGCCGCCAAAGGACTTCACCCAGTCGGCGCATAGGGCCTGAGCGCGTTGTTGCGGATTGGCGTCGGCGTCGCGAACGTCATGCACGCCGGATTGGGTAACACGGGTGATGAGCTGGTCAAATGCCTGAGAGCCGGGGGCATAGAGGATGGAGCGTGCCTCGGGGTCCGGCTCCTCCGAGAAGCGGATCCGGTCGAGCCGGCCATCGAGGTCACACAGAAACGTGTCAGGTGACTGCTCAGAGAGTTTGGCTCCCAACACCTGCAGTCCGGCCAGAACGAAGTCGCGCGCCGTCATGGAGCGCATTTGAGGCGGCAAGTCGGGGCTGCGGGGGCCCTTGAAGGCCGCACCATCCATCGCGCCGAGCATCTCGTTGATGGTGTTCTCCTCGGCATCGAGGGTCTGTCGTGCGCGGTCGATACTGTCCCTAGCTGCTTGTGTCGCTGCATCGACGTCTTTTCCCTCCAAAGAGGAGAGCACGAGACGGAGAATTTCATCTTCGAAGCTTTGGGCACGTCCCTCCTCACCGTCTCCCATACCCGAAGCTTGGAGGAGAGATTCGATGTCGCCGATGGCGTGGGAAGCCATCTGCAGCTTCTCCATCAAGCGCCCAACGATGTAGTCCTCGAATGTGCCGGACAGCGTGACGCTGTGGACAAGGACCTTAGCGTGGTCCGATCCAAGGCGCTGGATGCGTCCGATACGCTGTTCGACAATCATCGGATTCCACGGCAGATCGTAATTGACCAGCACGTTCGCGGCCTGGAGGTTCACACCTTCGGAGCCCGCTTCCGTGGAGACGATGACGTTGAGCTTCGGCGGCGGGGCCTTGAAGGCGGCGATGGTCGCTTGGTTCTTGCCGGTCGTTTCGCCGTTGATGATTCCGACCGGAACGCCCAAGGATTCCAAATAGGCCTGAATAGTCGTCTGCGTCTCTCGACGTTGCGTAAAAACGACCATCCGCCAATTTTGCGGGTTTTCGCGTTTCAGCTTGTCGACCAATGTGGCGAGCCCTTGGAGCTTCGCGCTCATCTTCATGCTTTTGACGACGGCCCGGAACTCGCCGGCTACTCCGGCCGGAAAGGTGCCTTTCTTCGCCATGTTCTCGAGCTGGAGCGCGCACGCATCGGGGCTGCTCGTCAGTGCCTGTAGAATGCTAATCTGGGCCAATCGATTGAGCTTTTGGATCGGTTTCGCGATGAGCTTATGCAGCGCCCATTCCTCTGGTGTGGGTGTGACACCCTGCCGAAAGACCTCGCGTTTGGGGAAATGCAGTTGGGCGTCGGCACGGCGAACGCGCGACATGTACCCATAGACGATCGACCGGAATTGATCCTTAGCCTCGACCTTGAGTTGTCGCGCCTGCGTGCGGTTGTCGGCAATGAAGTTTCGGGCGAACATGCCCTCGCTGCCGAAAGGGTTTTGATGGCCACGGGCGACTGTGAGCAGGTCAACCAAGGAATAGAGATCCCAGAGCCGATTCTGGATCGGCGTCGCCGTCAGCATGAGGACGAACTTAAATGTGCGTTCGGCTAGAACTTCGCGGAAGCGGACAGCCACCTGAGGTGGGTTTGGAACACCATGCAAGTTCCGGAGCTTATGGGCCTCGTCGAGTATTAGCATCTGGAAGCGATCGCGCGGTAGCCGGTTGATGTACACGCGAGCCGAGTGGTAAGTCGTGATGACGGCGCCCACGTCGCCATCAGGGTCAGCGTCGAGGAGCTTCTTGCCTGGGGCCACAAGAGCAGGAATGTTGAACTTGGTCTCCAGCTCCTCCTTCCACTGCGGACCTAAGAGCTTAGGCGCGACGATGATAATCCTGTTCAGTCGGCGCCTGGAGATGAGTTCGCTCGCGATCAATCCAGCGCTGACCGTCTTGCCGAGGCCAACGTCGTCGGCAAGCAGCGTGACGGGAAGGCGACGGCAGAAGGTTATGAGGTTATTTACTTGGTGCTGGAAAGGCTTCACACGGTCGTTCCAGCGCACCTCTGACTTAAGGTCCTGGCGATTGTTGATGATGATCGGATCAACGAGACCCCACTCCAAGCCCGCGCAATACACGTCGAACTCGGCGGGATTTTTCAACCCGCGGAGCGGCTTGGTCTGCACCTGGTGTGGCTGTGAGGGCATTTTGCGGGACAGCGGCAATCAAATGAAAAACATAGACCTGAACATAGACCGCGCCCCGCGAACAGAGGCACGCCTGCCAGAGGGGAACCGGCAGGATACTATAGCTGAGCCCCACGCTGTGGTCATTGACTTCAGTCAAGCCAGTGTCAACGGTGGCCTGTCGCCGCAATACACGCTCACGCGTGAAAAGCGGCCCCTACGGAAGCGTTCACCGCACCATATGTCAGGGTTAGTCCTTTTTGACGAGCTTAACCAATGCTGGCGCCGCTTTTCTCTTCTCGGTTCGCAAAGGCACTTCGCTAAAGTCCGCGTCAAGCGGCTCGGAAGCAATCGGCTTCCGGCGCCTAAACAGGCCCGAAAATGACGGGAGCGAGGCGATAGCGTCCTTATTTGTTTCAAGGTAGGCTATTGTTGCACGAACCTGGCCGATGAAATCTTCGCGGAGAATTTCGCCCAAGATGTCAGATTGCACTTTCAAATGACGCCATTTGCCTGTCCAAGCTCCTTGGAGTTTGTTTATCCAACGGTTCGCAATCCTCGACTCGCAAGAAACGAAGTTCCTTGCCTGAGCATCTTGAAGCGCGGCCTTCAGGGCCGCAATCACCGCATCAACATCTTTTGCCATGTCGACTTACCCTAAAATGCTGTCGAGCGCCTGCGCGACCTGGCCCGCATGATCGGCCCGGTTGTCATCGTATCGGCGCACCGTATCAAGTGACGCATGCCGGGAGAAGGCTCGCGTCTTCCTATAGTCACCGTTGAAGGCATCGAGTGCGGCGGTGATCGCCGTATGCCTCAAGCCGTGAGGGCGGGCCCTGACGCCGGCACGCTCGCCGAGCTGGCTGCGGATGATGTGGTAAATCCCCGAGCCGGAAAGCCGCTCACCATAGGTGTTGCGGTCCATGGCAATAAACAGCGGCGCCGCGCGGTCATGGGTGCCGCGAATGGCGAGCCACGCCGCAAGGGCGGTTTTTACATTCGAGGGAAGCGTCATAGGCTCGCGCTCTGTCCTGCCCTTTCCGAGCACGAAAAGCGTTCCGGCCGCTAAATCGAGGTGGCCAATATCAAGGCTCTCGATCTCGCCGCGGCGAAGGCCAAGCCCGTAGGCAATCCGGATGATGGCTGCATCGCGGGCTGCTTTCTCAGGGCCCTGCTCATTTGCCGCCGCGAGCATGTTTTGCACGCCCCGGACGCCGGGGCCTTTCGTGTCGCGGTAAGCTCTGGACTTCACGCCCTTGGCTTCGAGCCGGAGAATGGTGATCCCGTGCCGCCTCGCGCTCGCTACGAGGCTGTTGAGCGCTGACATGCTCCGGTTGATGCTGGCAGGAGAAAGGCCGCCTTCGAGCTTCCTTGCCCGCCACGCATCGGCGACTGCGTGCGCTTGGCCATCCTCGAGCGCGAGGAAATGCGCTACCGCCTCGGCAAGGTTGTCGCGGCCGGCGAAGGTAGCGAAAGCGGTGATCTCCCGACGGTACGCCCGGCACGTATTTTCGCTGGGGAAGCCAGCAAGCCAGAGGTCGAGCGCACTGCGCACCTTCTCGGTCATCGCGGCTGCGACGGCGATCTGGCGCCGTGGCGATTTGGTGATAGCGTTCATTTCGGCTCGCTCCTCGCTCGCCCCAGGTGGCCCCGCCGCGCCCGCTTTTCCCTAAGGTGGCTTGGACTGCCCAGCGAGGGCTAACCGTGGAGGTGTGAACTGGGGAAATCCCTTTTCACGCCCTTAACGTAATCTAATCGGTTACGATTGTCAACGTTATCGTGAGCTAAATCTTGCTTTTCATTTAGCGATAGGTTACACGCCATCATATGGAAAGAATGACGCCGGAAGAATTCGAAGCGATTTGCAGACGCCTTAGGCTGTCACGCCGCGACTTTGGCCGCCGCTTTGGAACCGGTCCGAACCAGGCGCAGCGATATGCTGACGGAAGCGTCAAAATCCCCGGCCCGACCGCTATCCTACTTCGTATTCTCGACCGCCTGCCTGAACTCATGAGCATGGTGCCGGACGCAGCGCCGAAACGCAGGCGGAAGGGGGAAAGGCCGTGTGAAGAATAGGGCACCCGGTGCCCTAAGCTGGCGTATTCGAAGGCAAGGAACTTGGCAACAGCCTTGGCCACTGCACTTCCCGCGACTCCCCTATCGCTAACGCCTCATTGAGCCTTCTTAGCCCGCAGGCCTCACGGTCAACGGCACGTTGGCGTTTTGGCGCAAGAGGTTGAGCGTAAACAGCCGGAAGCGGTCCATCGGCGGCCCGATGGCATGCCCAAGATATGCGGAATATCGCGTGCAGAGTCGAGTATCTGAAAAGAGGCGTTCAAGCTTTGGACTGGATACTCGAAGCAACGGAAAAATGCCGCTGGGATTGCCAAGCATCGTTATTCTGGCTTCGTGACATAATCACCAGATCCGCGCGGACTTCGGCGATGCTGGCGAAGGCCCCCCTAGAAGAGCTACATAACGCCCTTCTCACGGCACAGAGCCTTGTTAAGGGACTTGGCGAGGAAGGCCGGCCCGTACGGTTCGTTTTGGACGAATTGCTGAACGCCAGGGAAAGGCTTGAAGATGTACTTAGCGAAGCGGCGGAGCGGGCGGGCCCGGCTGCCGTTGTACCGGCGCTTGCGGTACCGGAGCAGGCTAAGCAGCCTCGCTCGAAGGCCAAGCGAGCGGACGGCAAGGCTCAGCGGCCGGTTGCGGCCTTGGCTTTGCCAGAAGCCGCGTAAGGGGATGCTTAGAATCGCGCGTAGGACTCAAAGCTGACTCGCTGGCGGCCCGAAGCGGCTTTGGTGCGTGGGGCAGTACCGGCAACGGAAACGGGGGCGCCAGCGGGACGCGGTGAGCCCGTGGAAAAAAGACGGGTCGGCTCGAAGCTGACTACAGCATCGCTTTGCCGGTTGCAGAAAATGCGGTGCGCCGGTATGAAACGCTCAATGGGTGAGACACCGTCAGAGCGTCTTAGGAAACGCCTGGAAGAGCTTGGCTTTAAAAAAGCAGCTGACGCGGCGCGTCAATTCGGCTGGAAGCTCTCTACTTACAACAGCCATGAAAATAATTCACGCGGAACCGGTATACCAAAAGAAGCGGCCAAGCTGTATGCCGAGGCGTACAAAGTGACGCTCGATTGGCTTTACACCGGAGTGGGGCATACACAGCCCGTGAGCGATTCCAGATTCTTGAGTTTGGTGCGCCGCGTTCCACTTGTGCCGTTGGCAAAGATCAAATCTGTGATTAAAAACGAGGAAAGCGTATTTGATATTCGGGAATTGCCCGTAGCTCCGGCAAAGCCCCTGGGGAAGAACGCGTTTGCTCTGCTAATCGAGGATGACGCTATGCTATCGGCCAGCGGGAAATCCTTTCCGCGTGGCAACATCGCCGTTTTCGATCCGGGCGCAGAGCTGCGCCCCGGCGATTTTTGCCTTGCTGAAGTGAGCGGGGAGGAGCTGCCGGTTTTCCGGCGTTACACGAAAGAAGCCGTGGACGTTGAACGGCTGGAGCCCCTCAATCGCGCTTACCCAACATATTGGATCAAAGAAGGCTCGCCGGGAAAAACTCTTGCCCGTCTCGCGATGCGTGTGGACGAGCATTGAAGTCAGTGCTGGCGCTCTACCGTCTCCGCTGTTGTGGAAAAGCGGACGGTCAAGGCGCTCGCGTGCACGGGAGCGGGCGTGAGGCTAGCAGTCTTAGCCAAGCTGGAGTACGAATTCGAATCTGGATAAATCTTTTGGGTACGTTTGAGGGTACAACCGCAATAGTCTGTGTTTTATATAGTAAACTCAGTGTCTTATAAGCCTTCGTGGAGCCTCTTCTGGGCACCATTCCCTTCTTCCAAGTCACCGAACCCCGCTCGTTGCGATACAAAGGCGCTTGTGGCCAAACCGCAATGCGGCTTCCGTCAGTGCGCCTTGCCCTTCGCAGCCCATTCCTTCATGGCTTCCGCCATCTCGGCTTCGCTTGGATTGCGAATATGTGTGGCAAGCGTCCAGTGATTGCCGAAAGGATCGGCCAGAACGCCGGTGCGGTCGCCCCAAAACATATCGGTTGGAGGAAACATTTCGGTCAGCCCTGCCGCAACGGCGCGCTTATGCTGAGCGTCCACATCCGGCACGTAGACGTAAAACGAAGCGCCGCGATGCTTCGGTCCCGCCATGCCCGGCATTTCGTCCTGCACGAAGATTTTCGAGCTGCCGATTTGCAAGCAGGAATGCACGATCTTCTTGCCGCCCGGCGCATGCATTTTGGCCTTCACCTCGGCATTGAACGCCTTCTGATAGAGTGCGATCACGGCCTCGGCGTCGGAAACGGTGAGGCTCGGCGTGATGGTGTGGAACCCTTCCGGTATGGCTTGGACGCCGCCGGTCTTTGCGGCGGGCGCTGCCTTCGCTGCCGGTTTGGGAGAGGGTGTTGCCGTGTGGCTTCTTGGCATGGGTCTGTCCTCCTTCTAAGCGGATGACCGGATGACGCCCCCAAAGCTAGCCGGTTTCGGGAATATAGGCGCGGGGGGAGCGGATGTTCACCCCCCCTCCCCCAGCGCACGTTTGCAAGGGATTGAATACCGCCCGTCTGCTGGCGGCGGCACGGCCGCTTTCCTTTGAAGGTGGATGAAGGGGCTGGCTTGACTGCCCTCGTTTTTGGTGCCGCCCGTCCGGTGGTCTTTCCCGTGCCTTTTCCGGCCAATTTTAATCAACTACAATAAGCCATTGACGCAAAGCGAGCGCGGAGCTTAAGGTGTAGGCTTAGGAAACGGCAACCAGAATGTGTGGAACCGCCCGGTCGAAATGACAGAAGTTACGGGTGCGACAGAAAATGGCAACATGTACCATTGACCGGTTTATAGAAGACACGAACCTCGCGAGGTCTTCGAAAGAGGTTTCCCGGCTTTTCGGAAACGCCTTGAAAGGCTTCGGATACGACCGCTTTTGTTACAGCCTTATAACCGCACACCCTTCTTTAGGGCTAAATGCCGGACATGGTGTCGTAAAGAACTATCCTGACGACTGGATGGAGCACTACCAAGCCAATCGCTACGAGAAGAAAGACCCGGTACCTCACCATGGCCTCACCACCACCAGGCCTTTCACATGGGATTCTGTGGTTCAATCTCGGGAACTAAAGCCCGAACAGAAAAAAATTATGAACGAAGCCAAGGAGGCGCGCCTTTTGGACGGCATAGCCATCCCCATTTGCGGACATAATGGGGAGTTGGCGGGCGTAGGCGTCGCAAGCAGCACCGGAGGCATTCGCCCGGATATAAACCTGTTGAACAAGATACGCGCCTTAGCTCTTCAGTTCCATCTTGTGTTTACCGAGCTAGAGAAGCAAGACGGTACGGATCGGCATGATGTTACCGGCAAGGTTCATTTAACCAGCCGGGAAAAGGAAATCCTGTCGTGGGCGGCGGAAGGGAAGAGCGATTCCGTCATAGCCGATATTATTGGGGTTTCTCATGCGACAATCCGCTTCCACATGAATAATGTATTTAGAAAATTGAACGCCAACGAGCGCACTTTAGCCACGGTCAAAGCGATCCGGCACGGCCTCATCCTTCCATCCTACGTGGGATAAGCCCCTCTCAAGGTTGATAGCTGATAAGCGCGGCCCAGACCCGCTTTACTGCCCCGGTAACTTCTGAGTATCGGGGCAGACGAATGATAGACTGTGTATCGATCAGTACGAGCCACTTGTTTACTGGCAATCCCATATACGAGCAGCACAGGCTAAGGCACGACAGCATCGTTGTGCGGCAGTCGTGGAACGTTCCAACAATCCGCAATATGGAGTACGACCAGTACGATAATCCTGCGGCGTACTATCTCGTTTGGCGGGATAGATCTGGAAAAGCGCGCGGCTCCTCGCGGCTCTATCCAACCGACCGGCCATACATGCTGAAGGAAATATTTCCTCACCTTGTCAATAAGATTCCGCTGCCTGACAGCAGCGAAGTGTGGGAGGGCAGCCGCTTCTGCGTGGACGCCAGCCTCGATCCGCAGACGCGCAAGCGCATCATCCAGGAGCTTATCATCGGCTATTTGGAATTCGGGCTTGCCCAGGGCATCACCAGCATTGTGGGTGTGATGTTTCCTGCCTATTGCCGGAATATTTTCATTCGCAACGGTTGGGATGTCGAATGGATCGGCGATGCTTCAAGAAGCGAGGAAGGCCACAAGATTATCGCCGGATCTCTTACAGTGTCGGAGGCCGTGCTGGAAAAAGTTAGAGAAACGACCGGCATCTACGAGACAGTCCTCAACTATGGCGAAAATGTTCCCAGCTATGGCGAAAAAATCCGGGTATTGCGTGCAGCTTAGTTATCAGCAAGGCAAGAATAACGGCCCGGCACTGGAGACAGACAATGGCGCGCATAACATAAAAGGCATACTAGCTGCTTTGCGTTACCTTTCTATTGAAGCAGAGGGCGCCGGGCTTACCGATCTTGCAAACTCATTGCAGGATACAGCATCTGAATACGATCTTTATTTCCTAAATGCCACAAAAGATTGTAAACAGCCCTAAACCTCTACGGTCTCTATTGGGCCGTTGCAATAAGAAATCAGGATAGGCATATGCAAGTACGTAATGAGTGCCGCACAACCTTCACCGAGTTCGATGAGCTGTTCCCCATTTCGCCGCAGCCGCTGGTTCCGAAGAGAGCCGCGGAGATCTTGCAGTCGCATATGATTGAAAGCTTTGAGGCGGCACTCGATCAAGGCATGCTGCCAATGGACGCGCTCGCTTCGATCCTTTCGTGGGTCGCTTCGGAGATGGCGCGCATTCGAGTGGAGCAAGCGGGCGGCTCCCGATAGGAGCGGCCGCAGCGCTAGAGGCAAGCCGGCGGAATGCGAGCCGGCGGTTTGCTTCGGCGCGCCCGCCGCACCGATACGGCGAAAAATCTAAATGTTGCGCAGGCAAGGTCTTTGTGGCTCCTTCTTGGGAGGTGAACCTCGACGGATGTGGCTGAGCCCTTATGACTGTAACTGTCCATTTGAACGATCTGCCGCCGGACATTGACTTCGGTAGCTCCGTTGCTGTCGATACCGAGACGCTGGGGCTTAAGCCTCATCGTGATCGCTTGTGCGTGGTTCAGCTCTCGGCAGGCGACGGCAACGCCCATCTCGTGCAGTTCCAAAAGGGCCGCTACGACGCGCCAAACCTCAAGGCGTTGCTCGCGAACCCGGAGCTCTTGAAGATCTTCCATTTCGGCCGGTTCGATATCGCGGTCCTTCAGCATTACCTCGGAGTCGTCACGCGGCCAGTCTACTGCACCAAAATTGCCGCAAAGCTCGTGCGTACCTTCACGGACCGGCATGGATTGAAGGATTTGTGCCGCGAACTCCTGGGTGTGGAGATTTCGAAGCAGCAGCAGACCTCCGATTGGGGCCAGCCCGTCCTGACGCCAGAGCAGTCAAGCTATGCGGCCTCGGACGTACTCCATCTGCACGCATTGAAAGCCAAGCTCGATGCGCTCTTGGAACGCGAAGGCCGCACCGGGCTTGCTCAGGCTTGCTTCGCCTTCCTGCCCTACCGGGCTGAGCTCGATCTAAAAGGGTGGCATGACGACTCCGACGTTTTCAACCATTAGCGGCGCAAAGCCTCGGAACTGAAAGCGCACAGATATGGCCTATGCGGCAATGCCGGATCGCGGGGGTAGCGCGCTTTTGCAAAGCTCGAAAGCGCGGCCGCGCGATGCCCGCCGCGAGCGCGAATTCCGCCGCGCCCGCCGCCACAGCGCCATGGTGCGCGTCCTCAAAGTCACGCTTCCGCTCTTGGCCGCCGGAATATTGAGCCTCTATGCCCTGCCTTCGCTGCTAAAAAAATCGATCGATCACGGGCGGGGGACCGCAACCGTGCGCGCTATCACTGTGGAGGCCGGAGCGCTAAAGATGATGGAGCCGCACGTCAAGGGCGTGAACGAGAGGGGAGAGGCCTACGACTTCACCGCTGACACGGCCACGCAGGCTGCGAAGGACGCCGATATCATGTATCTGGAGATGGTCCGGGGAAAGATGACCGGCCTCGACGGCAGGGTGTCGGCGCTAACGGCTCCGAATGGCGTTCACAATAACAAGGCGGAGGAGATGACGTTCAACAACGGCGCGGTGGTGACCCGCGATGGCGGCATGAGCGCTGCATTTCAAACCGCAACCGCGTACATGAAGCAGCAGATGGTGATCTCGAAAACGCCAGTTGTGGTGCGCCTTCATGAGAGCACGATTCATGCCGACAATATGACGCTTTATTGGGGCGAGAGCCGCGCCGTCTTCGAGGGAGGCGTGCGCACGCATATCGAGCGGCAGACTGAGGCGGCGGTTCCACGAGAGCAAGCCACACAAGGGCAGGCACAATAGATTCGCAGGGCAACTTGCATGGCATGGAAGAGACAGTCGAAGAGAATAGCAGGGTGCCGGCCATTTTGGGCGCGCGCTTTGCTGCCGGCTGCTCTGGCCCTCTGCGTTCCCCACTCCTTCGCTCAAACTCCGGTGGGCGGCTTCAGTAGCCTGGGCGGTGCCAACTCGAAAAAGCCCATCGATATCGAATCGGACCGCCTCGAGGTGGACGACAAGACGCACGTGGCGATCTTCATCGGAAATGTTTCGGCGACCCAAGGGGACAATAACCTTAAAGCCCCGCGGCTTGAGGTCACCTACGAGAACGCTTCTCAGTCCAATGCCGCAAATAAAGGCGCCCAAGCGCCGAAACCGGCACACCCTGCCAAAGCGCCCGCTCAGAACGCTGCCGCCGATCCGTTATCGAGCGGACAAATCAAATTCATTCATGCCCTGGGCGGAAGAGTCGTGGTCACGAGCGTGAAGGATCAGCAAGAGGCGACCGGCGACGATGCCATTTACGATGTCAAAGCCCAGCTCATCACCATGACGGGCAACGAAGTGATCCTGACCCAGAAGAAGAACAAGGTGAAAGGCAAAAAGCTTGTCATCGACCTTGCGACCGGCAAAGCGACCGTCTTCAGCGATCGCGTGCGGGCGGTTTTCCAGCAGGAGACCGGGAAGGACGGCAAGACCGTGAATCCCTTGGCCGATGTGAAGAAAAAGGCCGAATCCGCGTCGCGGCCGGCCGCAGCCTCTCAGAAGGCTGCACCGCCGCAGCAGCCCGCGCCGAACTTCGGCTGGCTGCCGCAAAGCCGCTAACAGTATAATGACGGGGCTATAATACCCATGACGCTTCTCGATAAACGCCCGCCAAGGCCCGCTCAAGCCCCGCAGCCCGCGCGATCTCGCGGCAGCAGCCCGGCGCAAGCCTCTGCCCGCTCTTCGCTCCATGCCCAGGAACAGGAATGGCTGGTCGTCGAAGGGGTGAAGAAGACCTTTAAAAAGCGCATGGTCGTCAAGGGCGTGAGCATCAACTTGAAGCGCGGCGAGTCGGTGGGCCTTCTAGGCCCCAACGGTGCCGGCAAAACGACTGTCTTCTACATGATAACCGGGCTCATCAAACCCGATGAGGGCTCGGTGCATATCGACGGCTACGATGTCACTAGCCTTTCGATGTACCGCCGGGCCCGGCTCGGGATCGGCTATCTCCCGCAAGAGGCGTCCATTTTCCGCGGCCTTTCGGTCGAGGATAATATCATGGCGGTGCTGGAGGTGACGGAGCCGGACAAAAAGGAGCGCAAGAGGCGCCTGGACGAGCTCTTGGAGGAGTTCAAGATCGGGCGCTTGCGCAAGTCTCCATCCATCGCCCTGTCCGGAGGTGAACGGCGGCGTTGCGAAATCGCGCGCGCGCTGGCCAGCCGGCCCGCCTATATGCTTCTTGACGAGCCCTTTGCCGGTATCGATCCTCTGGCGATCAACGATATTCGAACGCTTGTCCGTCATTTGACCGATCGCGGCATCGGCGTTCTCATCACCGACCACAATGTGCGCGAAACTCTGGACTTAATCGACCGGGCATATATCATTTATGACGGCAAGGTGCTAACAGAGGGCAGCCCTGCCGAGGTCGTCGCGAATGAGGACGTGAAGCGTGTGTACCTCGGCGACATGTTCTCCCGCGAGGGCGGGTATTAGTGCGTTTGTAATTCCGGTGGATGATCGTGCTCCATTTAAGGCTTGAGCCGCGTCAAACCCAGAAGCTCGTCATCACGCCGCAGCTGCGGCAAGCCATCAAGCTTTTGCAGCTGTCGGCGCTCGAGCTGCAGTCTTACATCGAGAACGAAATCCGCGAGAACCCGCTTCTTTCAGCCGGCGAACGGCCTGAGGACGGCGTTTCCTCGCCTACGGCTGTGCCAGAGATCGCCACGAAGGGAAATGGCGAGGCCGACATACCCGCCTTCGACGCCCGCGACAGCAATGCCATCGAGATCGACGTGGACTTCGAGCCGCAAAGCCCAGGCGACGCAGTCTACGAGACCGGCGCGCGGGAGTCCTCCTTCGACGCCGGCGTAGAATGGACGGCGCCCGGCGGTGCGTCTCGCTCCAGCGAAGACTACGACCCGCTCGCAACGGTTACGCCGCCTGTTTCGCTCGCCAATCATTTGAGCGAGCAGGCCCAGCTTGCCTTTTCCAGCGCACAGGATAAGTTCGCTGCCTCCTATCTGATCGACCTTGTAGATTCGGGCGGTTACATGCGCACCCCTCTTGAGGAGGTTGCCGCCGCGCTCTCCCTAGAGATCGAGGACGTAGAGCGCATTTTGAGCGTGCTGCAGAGCTTCGATCCGCCCGGTGTCTGCGCGCGCGACTTGGCCGAATGCCTCGCTTTGCAGCTCAAGGAGAAGAACCGCTACGACCCATACATGGAGCGGCTCCTCGATCATCTCGATCTGCTTGCCGCCTGCGATTTCCATCGCTTGAGGAAGATCTGCGGCACCGATGCGGAAGACTTGCGCGAGATGATCGCCGAATTGCGCCAGCTCAACCCGAAACCTGGCGCGGGCTTCGATGTGGCGCAAGCCGAAACGCTCGTTCCCGACGTGATCGTGCGGCGGGGGCCCGATGGGGAGTGGAAGGCAGAGCTTAATCCCAACGCAGCCCCTTCGCTCGCGGTCGACCGCGCCTATTATACGAGCCTGAAATCGCGCTGCCGCTCGGATACGGACCGGTCTTATCTCAGCGACCGGCTCGCCTCCGCCAATTGGCTCGTGAAAAGCTTGGAGCAGCGCCTCACCACAATCCTCAAGGTTGCGGCCGCGGTCGTCGAAGAGCAAGCGGCCTTTTTGGACCACGGCGTCCGGCATCTGAAGCCTCTGAACCTCCGGCAAATCGCCACGAAGATCGGCATGCACGAATCGACGGTGAGCCGGGTTACCTCCAATAAAGCGATCGCGACGCCGCGCGGCATTTTCGAGATGAAATATTTCTTCACCTCCGCCATCGCGTCGGCCTGCGCCTCGAACGAGGCACACTCCTCCGAAGCCGTGCGCGACCGCATCAAGGAGTTCATTTTGAACGAGCAGCCCACCGGGATCCTGTCCGACGACCGGATCGTGACGCTACTCAAAGCCGAGGGCATCGACATTGCCCGGCGCACGGTTGCGAAATACCGCGAGGCGCTGCGAATTCCCTCCTCAGC
>JBKQOR010000063.1:0-4474 GCA_052145435.1 Rhodomicrobium sp.
ACGCTGCGCTGACCGCCCCGTTGGCGAACTTGCCGCCCGTGAGCACGGAGGCTGTGCCCCCTGCGACGCCGGCGATCGCCGTTCGCATGGCCACGCCTTCGTCGCCTTGGACGCTGTAGAGACCTTCCGCTTTCATCCCCACATCTGCGCCCTCGCCGGCTGCACCCACGGCGAAGCCATTCAGGAAGCTGCCGCCCTGGGCTACGCTCAGCGCCCCTTGCACCACGCCGTGGACGAGGACTCTCGCTAAGTCGAACCCGCTTTGCATGACGGCCCCGGCAGCTCTGAGGACATCGCCCACGCCCGCCCAGACGGCAATGGAAACCGCCGAGAAGGCCATGGCTTGCAAGGCCTGGTCGAGCGTCCCTCCCGCCGCGGCCGTCAGCCCGCCCGCGGCCGCCACGCAGCCAATCGGCCCGCCAAAGGCGCACGCGGCGATCTGGATGATGGCCCGGATCAGCGAGTTCTTGAGGATCGCCTTCACCGCATTCTCGACCGCCTTGAACACGCCGGTGAAGAACTTGCCGATGGCGTTGAAGATGCCGCCGAGAAACGAGAAGCCGGACGGGTCGGTGAGCGAGAGCGGGTTGTTGCGCACGTAAGCGTAGTGGTTGAAGGCCTGCAGGTCGGTGCCGTCCTGCACCACCGGGTCGGCGGAGAGGAACCGGCCGAGCTGCGGGTCGTAGACGCGCCCGTTCATATGCACGAGCCCCACCTCGTCGAGCTCCTCGTGGCCCGTGTAGCCGCGCGTGGTCTTGGCCGTCTGCCAGAGGCTCGCGGGCATGCCGCCCGTGAACGCGGCCCAGGTGACGCATACGTCTTGTGCGTGACCGTCGTGCCTCTCGTGGGGCGATCCCTGCCGCTGCGGCTCGGGGGCGCACTCTTGGAACAACTCTGCGTGTACCCTGTTGCGCTGCAAACCCTAAGGAGAGAGTGGCATGGCAGGTAATCGGGAACTCTTCGGTCTAAACGGAATGAGCGGGCAAATACCGGACGCGGGCGTGATCTTGGATGCGCAGCGTGCAGCGGCGGAAAATGCGGCTCGCATGGCAGGAACAACCTGCCATTATGCCATGGCGGTGAACCGGGCGTGGCTGAATTTCTGGAGCAACCATCTCACCCAATACACGGAGATCCCAAAGCGCCTCGCGGACGCCCAATCGGACTTTGTGGAGCGTGCTTTCGATCACTACCAGGAGAGCATTCAGCAATTGAGCGGCATGGCCAGGGAAGTTCAGGAGGAGGTTCAAGAGGTTATCCGGGAAACGGAAGAGACCGGCAAGCGGGCCGCCAAACCGTTGCGCGCGGAAGCGAAGGATTTTGCGAAAGGGAGCCGCCCGAAGGAGAGCCGGCCGCCGAGCGCCGGGGAGCACCGGCGCGGCGCTCACTAATGGCAAACCGTCATTCCCGGCCCCGTCTCCGCGGGGCTAAACTCCAGCGGTAATCCATTTCTCACGGAAGAACAGGAGCTTAGCAGCATCCCCGCGTCCGGCCATGACCCCGCGTTCCACCCCTCACCCTGTCCCTCTCCCAGCAAGCTCGCCTTGGCGAGCTTGCCGCTCGAGTCTCCGCATCCGCAAGCGGATGCGGTTGGGAGTGGGAACGCCCTCTCAGCGGTTGCGAGCGGACTCGCTCTCCCCCATCCGCCTTAGCTTGCGCATGCGGACGCTATAAGTTGCAAGCTCGCCAAGGCGAGCTTGCCGAGAGGGCGGGGGTGAGGGGTGGTGACGGCAGTTATGGAACGAATCCCGGGGGTCGTGCTGGCCGGCGGATTGTCCCGGCGCATGGGCGGCGGCGACAAAGGCTTGCGCGAGCTTGCCGGCAAGCCGTTAATGCTGCATGTCATCGAACGCCTGGCGGCGCAAGCCTGCCCGCTTGCGATCAACGCCAATGGCGATGCGTCCCGGTTTGCGGCCTTGCGCCTGCCTGTTATCGCGGACGCCACCGCCGATTTCGCCGGGCCGCTCGCGGGCGTCCTCGCCGGCTTGCGCTGGGCCGCACAAGCCGCGCCGGACATGCGCTTCATTGTAACGGCAGCTTGCGACACGCCGTTCTTCCCCGAAGACCTGGTGGCGAAATTCTTGGCCGCGGCTGACAGCGCTTATTCTGCCATCGTTCTCGCCAAATCCGGCCAGCAGGTGCATCCCGTCTTCGGCCTGTGGCCCGCCGCTCTCGCGGACGATCTGGCGGCGGCGCTCGCGTCCGGCACGCGGAAGGTCCAGCAGTGGGCGGAGCGCCATCCGCACTTCGTCGTGGAGTTCCCGATGGCCAGCATCGGCGGCAGGCTCGCCGATCCCTTCTTCAACGTCAATACGCCCGGGGAGTTCGCGGAGGCTGCGGCGCTGTTGCGGCATAGCAATGCCCCATACTGAACAATATTTTAGATGAATGTCACGGCCGTGGGGACATCGCGCTCAGGAGTCCTCGGTTTGCATCTGTTCGCCGCCGGCGCCTCGGCGATGCCTAGAATTGGACCTCAGGGGTGGAGGGAAAGCAGAACTATGCTGCCAGGATATATTCTACGGGGCTTGGCGATTGGGATTGCAGGCGTATTTGCCACCGCGCTCAGCGCATCTGCGCAGCCGGCGCAAACCGATGTTTCCCAGAAAATCGCAATGCAGGCTCTTATGGACATCTGTGCGAAGGATATGCCGGACGTAGCGAAAATCCAGGCATCCGCGCGCAAGCGATGGAATGAGCCCAAAAAGATCAAAGGGCAGGAACATTGGAGGATCGCAGTTCCGGGCAAAGGCGAATTTGTGTTGAGCGCAGGTCCTCAAGATAACGGGCAGGTGTGCACCGTCTACTTTGTAGGAACGGTAGCCGGCGCCGTGCCCGGCATCGAAGCGCGCTTCAAGGTCACAAAATCCCAGCTCGTTAAAGGCATGCGGCTTTGGATGATAACGCTGAACGGTAAGGAAGGCATGGTGTTCGTCACCGATCATCCGGAATCCCGTTACAACATAAATGTCGGGATATATCTGGAGTAATGCCGCCCCCGGAGGTGGCGCGGGCACCGTTCCGGGAGGAGGGCGCGGAGGCATCGAGCCTCCCCGGTCCCTTAGAGTGCGTCCGGAAAAAGCATGCCTTCGGGCTTGCCCCGGGCTTGACCCGGAGGTGCGAAGCGGTTTTCCGATAAGACGCACGGTTAAACAAAGACCTAGAGCCATAGCGCATTACCCTCATCCTGTCCTTCTCGGCAAGCTCGCCAAGGCGAGCGCGTCCGCTGCCGCCCGCCGGATATGATCCAGAGAATCGGAAAGGCGGTTCCCGCTCATACCGGTTGCGCTTCCGCCAGAACCTTCTCGCGGAACTTCTCCGGCAGATCGCCCGGCGTCAAGAGATCGACCGGCACGCCCAGCAGTTCTTCCAGTTCCATCTGCAAGCCGCCGAGATCGAACAGCGTGGCACCCGGCAGCGTATCCACCAGCAAATCGAGATCGCTGCCTTCCCGGTCGCTGCCATGCAACGCCGATCCGAAGACGCGCAAATTCGCGGCGCGAAAGCGTCCAACCGCTTCCCGCGCCGCGTGGCGCGTCAACGCGAGGATTTCGGATGGCTTCATGGACATGCCCGAAGTATGTTGCGGCCTGAGTGTTCCCGATCGCCTGTCAGGTCTTAAGCGCAAGATTGCGGGCACATGTGAAGCTTGCCGCGAAGCCAGCTTTGCGGATAATCCGTCACAATTCCGGCGGCGAATTCCTGGCCGGCGTTCGTCTTTGCGTTATAACTTCGAAGACGGCACTATGGGGCAGTTGCGGGTATTATGTCCGTTTCTGAAAAGTCATTACCCTTGAAAAGCAGGGGCGCGTTGAGGCTCTTCGCCAAAGCGTAGGCGGCGCAATCGCAAAGGTTCAGCCTTGCTTTCGAGTGGATCCCCTTGCCATACCGCTGGAACGCGCGGAATGCTCCCTCGGCTTTTGCGGTGTCGAAGGGCACCAGCGCGGTTCCGGTAATTGCGAGGAACTCCTCCAGGTCGCTGAGCCCGCCCTCACCGCTCCTTGAGAAAATAACCATCGCGGTCTCGAAATAGTTGAGCGCCGAAAGCGCGCACTCCGATGTGTTGGCGCCAACGATTGCCCGCAATGGCTCGTGACTGGGCTCGCGCATAAGGATCGCGATAATCGCGGATGTATCGAGCACGATCACTGGGGGATACCGAACTCGTCGTAGCCAATAATTTCGTCGATGGAGCGTGTGTCCAGCCGCGGGCGCGCCACGTGACGGCGGGAAAGCTCGTCAAGCGCTTGAATGACTTGTTCGGGAGAGAGCTTCGCGTTTTCTTGCAAGAGCCCGGCCTTGCGCGCGCTATCGGCAATCGCCTCCACGACGGCCTGCTCGATGGACACGCCTCGTTTTTGGGCAACCTTGGACGCCAGGACCTCGGCGTCGCCAGTCAGTTCAATCGTGGTGCTCATGGTTGTATTTTCGCCTTATCTTGAGGCAAAGTCCAGGGCCGGGGTCACTCCGGCGG
>JBKQOR010000064.1:0-42501 GCA_052145435.1 Rhodomicrobium sp.
TCCCAACGACCGGCAGGAACACGGTGTTTATCGATGCCGTGGCCGTGATACTAACGTAGGGCGGCGACGCGGTGTTGTTCTGCGTGACAGTGAGTTTCGTCAGGGTTGCCGAGGAGTATTGTGTGGAAAAGTTTGCGTTTACGTAATTTTGTGCCTGGGTTTGCGCCTGAGTTTGGGTCCAGCTGGGGTTGGCCCCGATATCGAGCGCGGCTGCATCGATCGCGGACTGCAGTTGATTTTTAATGATCAGCAACTCGCCGACATCCACTGCCACACCGAGGAGCAGAACGAACGGCACCATAAGAAGTGCAACGAGATAGAGAACGATCCCTCGTGTATCGGTCTTGAAGCCCGATAGTTTCCCCAAGATGCTCCGGAGCATGCCCTTGATCCTATGTTATTTACCGCGTTGAATAATTTTCCGTCCGATTACGGACATTAGAGCTTGCGCCGGCAGTAAATCAATGAATTTGTACTCACTTGGTGAACCGCGGGCTGGGCTATTAAACCCCAGCGCCCGCGCGCCGCAAGATGCATGCGCTTTAGCGAGGGAGAACAGAGGTGAAAACCGGCTGGGGAAAACTTACACGCCGCATTCTAAAGGGCCTTCGTAGCAATCGAGGCGTTTCAATGCTGGAGTTCGCTCTCATCGCCTTGCCGCTGGCGATTATGCTTTTCGGCATATTGGAAGCCGGTCTCATTTTTTGGGGAACCTATGAACTCGACAACGCGACGCTAACTGCGGCCAGGTTGATCCGGACGGGGCAGGCCCAAACGAGCGGCACCAGCCAGACCGGGATGATCGCCCAGATTTGCAGCCAGGTTGTTATCCTGCCGAACTGCACTGGCAACCTCCGGCTCAACGTTCAAAATTTTCCCGATTTCGCTGCGGTTACAGCGCCAACGCCAACCGGCAGCAACGGCAACCTTCAGACCAGCTTCCCCTACCAGCCCGGCGGCCCGTCCACGGTCAATCTCGTGACGAGCTTCTACGAATGGCCGCTGGTGAATTTGCCGGGAGTGTCGCTTTTGAGCAACCTTTCCGACGGCAACCGCCTCCTGCAATCCTCGGCGGTGTTCAGAACCGAGCCTTACCCGCAGATTTAGGATGAAGCCAAAATGAGAAACTTTTTTTCCAACCGCCGCGGCTCCGTTCTTTTGGAGGCGGCACTCGCGATGCCGATTTTGGTCCTAATCCTTCTGAGCCTGGTTGAGTTCGGCGAAGCTTACACGATCAAGCGCCGCAATGCGCAAGTTGCGAGCACGGCTGCCGATCTCGTGGCACAAGTGTCGTGCGTTTCCAGTTCGCAGGCCGGCACGGCTTCCAGTTTGGCGGACATCGCAAAAATCGCGGCGACGATCTTGCAGCCCTATTCCTATTCGGCAAGCATCGCCGGCCTTAGCATTACCAGCGTTGTGCAAAATGCGAGCAACGCAACGGTGCAATGGAGCTGGGCCACCGGAACTTTGACCGCAGGGACAGCGGGCAACACATTTGCTCTACCGTCCGGTCTCGTAAGCTCAACCCAGACCGTCATCGTCGCCCAGGCGAGCTATACGTTCACCCCGCCGGTCGGGAGCTACCTGACCGGCGGGGTCACGTTCACCGCGCAGGCCTTCAACAAGCCGAGGATCGGAACCTCGGTGGCCTTGCAGACTTCGTGCTGATCGGGAGGCCCTTAGGTGCAGACGATACGCCGCCGGGCTGGGTTGTGAGGCGCCGCTTATGGCATCTACGGCGTAAGCGGATCATGTTCCTGGTTTTGCACCTTGGCAAAGTCGGAGCCGCGTCTTGGCTTAACTTCATAACGGGGCTTGATTACCCCGATGTTTCCGCTGCCATGAATCTTTCGCCGCAGCGTCGTCCCCGCGAAGGCGGGTACCCATACAAGTTCTTGTTCCAACAGGAGAAATGGATTCCCGCCTTCGAGCGTGTGAAAAAATCGGGAGTTCGCGGCAAATTCTGGTGTCATGGCCCGGCTTGACCGGGCCATCCAGGAAAAAAGCGCAACATTTCAATGATAGTCTGGATGGCCGGGTCAAGCTCGGCCATGACAACGGGCGGTCCGGCAATTTCTTCACACCCGCCTTCGCGGGAATGACGCCGCGGAAGTGCTTAAGCCGGACTCAAACGCCACAGCGAAAATATCGGGGTAATCAAGTAACGGAATGATGAACGAGCTCTTAACTATAGATTTCCTTAATTATTGTAGATTACGTTGTACTTGTCTTGTTAACGCTAGTGCAATTATCTTCTTGCGCCGAGCGCTGGCTTGGCTACATTGTCCGTACAAGGTGTAACGGCCTGGACAACCCAAAGAGACAAATAATGTATTTGTACTCAGGGGTGTAATACAGTCTACGCTTCTCTCTCACCCACAATTATGCAGGGATAAAAATGGTACAGTTCATCGTGAAGAAGCTCAAATCCTTCTCTGGCGACAAAAAGGGCGTGACGATGCTTGAGTATGGCCTATTGGCAGCGCTCATTGCAGTCGCGGCGATCAGCAGCATTGGGACGCTGAGCACCGGCATACAGAACACTTTCACAACGATCGCGGGGAAACTCTAGTAACGCTAAGCAAGCTGGCGTAGCGGCTTCTGCCCGCTACGCATTTCTCCTTTTATTGTGCTGAGGCCCCCATGAGATTCGGCCCGATCGTAATTTTCGCCGCCGCAGCCTTGTGTGCAGGCGCAGCAGCACTACTCGTGTACTCGGCGCTGCTGGCGCCAAGAGGCGATACGGCCCCGGTTTACGCAGTGCCTGCCAGCAAGCCTACGAAAAGCGTGCTGGTTGCGGCGCGCGATCTTAAGGCTGGCGAAAAGCTGGCCGCCGGTTCGGTTCGCGAGGCGGATTGGCCCGCTGACTTGCTTCCCAAGGGCGCGTATACCTCGCGCACCGCACTTTTCAGCGGCGGTGAGGAACCCACCCTCTCGGCCGCCATCACCGAGAACGAACCGATCGTCGCGCAACGCCTTCTCAACGGCTTCGATAGCGGTTTGGCGGGCCATCTGAACAATGGGATGCGTGCTCTGACGATCCGGGTCAACGAGGCGTCTGGTGTCGGCGGTTTTGCGCAGCCGGAAGATCGCGTCGACGTGCTCATGACACAAACCGAGAGGCTTGCCGAAGTCTCCGGCGGTCTGCCGCACGCTTATACAAAAACGCTCGTGAAAAACGTTAGAATTCTAGCTGCCGACCAGCAGACCCAGCGCAGGCAGCAAACTCAGCCGCCGAAGACTGTCACACTTGAAGTGTCCGAGGAGGATGCCAAAAAGCTTACCCTCGGCGGAACCATCGCGCAGTTGTCGTTGACGTTGAGCAAGGGTGAGAGTAGCCAAGTTAAAGATCGTCCGATTGATTCGCGCGAAATCGCTGCGCTGGACGAGCAAATCCATGAGCCGGTAAACGCCGGTTTAGATTTACCGATGATATCGGTTTTCCGGTCAGTAGAGCGTAAGGAGTATCGGGTCCCGCAGGAGTAGGGCAACTTCTCCGGGTGCTCGATGAGCAGAGGAGAATGGGCGCGGCGGCAAACTAAGCTGCTAGAACGGTGGGGCAAAATGATCTATTGCGCTTGGTTAGCATTGCCGCGTTTGCGGGCTTGGCTATCTTTAGCTGTATTAGCGGAGGTGTGTTGTTTGGGTTTTCCTGCGCTGGCCGATAATAACGGCAGGCACATCCCGAACTACTATTTGGACCGCTACAGACAGCGCATCGAGGTGCCTGTGGTGTTGAACAAGTCCGAGACCGTGCGGGTCGACCTGCCGTTTGGGGACGCTCTTGTCGGCAATCCCGAGATTGCAGACGTGGTGCCTCTCACGAACCAATCGATATACATCCTCGGAAAGAAAATCGGCGTGACGCGCCTGTCTCTTCTGGACAGCAAGAAGGCGGTGCTGGGCGTGGTCGATATCGAGGTTACCTACGATCTCGATATTATGCGGCGGCACTTGCAAGCCAATGCGGACTTTTCGAAACTCCGCGTTTCCTCCGTCAACGGCAAGGTGCTCATTTCCGGGGTTGCCGGGGATGCCCCCACCATGCAGCGGGTCCTGACCCTTGCCGAGCAAATCGCGCCCCACGACGTTACCAATGGCATGACGGTCTCATCGCCCCAGCAGGTGATGCTTGAGGTCCGCTTCATCGAAGCTACTCGCGATTTGAATCGCGGACTAGGCGTCAACTGGGCGACAAGCGGAAAAATGGCCGCTACGACCGGGAATGAAAGCATTACCAGCGGGGGCATCTTCAGCCTCGGCAATGGCAATTTCAGCAACAGCACGACTTTTAGTAATCAAGCAGGCCTCGCCTCAAATTTGATCCCGTTTGGGCAGTTCGCCGGCCAGATTTTAGGCGGCCCCGTTAAGATCAACGCATATGTGAGCGCGCTGGAGGAAAAAGGTCTCGCGCGTAAGTTGGCGGAACCGAACCTCATCGCGCTGTCGGGAGATACCGCAAGCTTCCTCGCGGGCGGAGAATTCCCCTTTCCCGTGGGAGTCAACGCCTTCAATCAGGTGTCCGTCGAGTTCAAGAAGTATGGTGTCGGCCTTGCGTTTACGCCCACGGTTCTTTCCGGCGGCCAAATCAATCTCAAAATCGAACCGGAGGTCAGCGAGCTCGATCCAACCAACGGGGTTACAATCGCGGGCTATCAAATCCCGGGCTTGAGCGTGCGCCGGGCCTCGACGACGATCGAGCTCCGCGATGGCCAAAGCTTCATGATCGCGGGTCTGTTGCAAGGCAGTCACACGGCCGATACCCAGCAGCTGCCCTGGATGGGCGACGTCCCGGTTCTGGGCACACTCTTCCGCAGTCAGAATTTTCAGAAGAACGAGACAGACCTCGTCATCATCGTAACGCCGCGGCTGATCCAGCCGAAGGTGCCCGGCGATAAGTTCGCCACGCCTCTCGACAACAGAAAGCCAGCCAACGACGAAGAGTTTTTCCTGCTAGGCAAGCAAGAGGTCGAAGTGAGCAAGCCAAGATTCGCGGGGGGGGACATCATCGACTATCCGGCCCCCGTCTCGTCCTGGCAACCAATCGCAACTCCTAGCAAATAGAGGACGGCCATGAACAGACTCTGCAAAAAGGCTTTGCGTACCGCTGGCGTAGTGTCCGCCCTCGCGCTGATCGCCGTCACGCAAAGCGCCTGGGACGTCGAGTGCAACCAGTGCGATCGTACCGAGTTCGTTACGCGCGGCGTTGGCGACGCCATTGACGTGAATAAGGCCGCACAGACGATCGATCCGTGGCCGCCCTATGTGAGAAACCGGCATTTGTCCATGAACGGAAAGCGCGCCGATCTCGCCATTCAGCGCTACGAGACCAATCGGGAGCTGAGGCCACGGCCTCTAAATCCTACAAAGGCGGCCGAGCAGCCAATTCCGGACAACGCGCTTCAAGCGCCCGCGCCGCAGCAGTAAGGGGGCAAGGCGTGACGGAACGGTTTAGCGAGGAAAGGGATTTTGCTCCGCAAGGCGGCACAGCGGCAGAAAAGGATGCTGCGCCGTCTTTCGCAAATGGCAGGACCGTAAAGCCCGGACCCGTTTCCACTGCCGTCACGGCGGAGCCGCAGCCGATCAAGCGGTACGGCGTGCTTTTGGTCACAAGGGACGCCAGTGTTAGGAGTGCTCTTGCGGCGAATTTTACCGGAAGAAACCGTTTGGAGCTGCGGCCATTTAGCGGCAGTTTGGCAGAGCTTGAGGAAAAGCAAGCAGGGATCGAGCTTCCCGATGTTCTAGCCGTCGATCTTAGTCAGGGAAGTCCAAGCGATATCGGCATCGTCGAGCGGCTTAAGAAGACAAGTTTCTCAAAAGTACCGGTCGTTGCGATCTCCAGTCATTCCGATCAGCGCATGGTCCGCGGCCTCATGCAAGCCAAGGTCGACGACTGGCTGCCCGCCGGATGCTCCGCCGATGAGATCCATAGCTCCTGTGAAGGTGCAATTCGCGCGTATCAAGCCGAAGCGGGCGATGGCCAGGCGAAATGTACCAGCTTCTTCCCCGCTCACGGAGGGTGCGGCAACACCGCTTTGGCTATAGAAGCCGCGTTCCTGATCGGCGGGCAGAAGAAGCAGCTCCAAACGACCTGTCTCGTGGACCTCAACTTTCAGGATGGTGCGATAGCGGATTATCTCGACCTCACGCCCGCTTTTCAGCCTTCGGAGCTTGCCAACGTGCCCCACCGGCTGGATAGGCAGCTTCTCGATGTCATGCTCACGAGGCACCGGTCGGGACTGGCGGTGCTGGCGGCGCCAAGGGTACAGGGGAAATTCATAGAGATTGGCGAGGGCTTGGTCGCGGCTATCTTGGGGTTGCTTTCCGAAGCTTTCGATCACCTGATCGTCGACCTTCCGAAAAATTGGTTCCCCTGGACCGATAACGTTCTTTGGGGCTCCGACCGGGTTTTCGTCGTGACAGGCTTTACGGTTCCGGGGCTACGCCACTCCCGCCTCTTGGCGGAGGCGATCGCTGCCAAAGTGGCCAGCAAGACAGCGGTTTCCGTTATCGTCAACAAATTCCATGAACCGTTGATTGGCGCCGGGCTGTCGCGGAAGGACGCTGAAAGCATTCTGGAAAGCCGGCTCGGCGGTTTTATCCCGAACTTGGGCGGGATCGTGGACGACGCGATCAATCAGGGGCTGTCCCTCTCTGAGACGCGCGCAGGAAACAAAATCGAAAAAAGGCTCCGCCAGATTTTGTACGGCGGTCCGCCCAGCATAATGGCGAAGAAACTGTAGTTTGGATCGGTCAATGCGCAACAGATTCTTAAGAAATCCCAGCAAGGCGGAGCAACCGGCTTCGGCCGTGGTACTGCCCGTGCATCAGGTCTCCGATGCCGATAAGGGCTTCGCGGGCGTGAAGGCGGAGGCCGAGGAAGGCCAGCCGTTCGCGCAATCGCTGCTAGAGGCGAAGGTCCGCCTGCATCGCAAGCTGATCGACGACCTGAATCTGGCGACTTTGGAGAAGATGTCACGGGAAGATCTTCGCCGCCAAGTCGGTGAGTTTGTTGCAGATTACGTGAAATCGGAGCGCATCCTTCTTAATGCAAAGGAGCTGGAGGAGTTCTGCCAGGAAGTCTTCGATGAATTGACGGGACTGGGTCCGCTCGAGCCGCTGCTTAAAGATCCAAGTATCAGCGATATTCTCATCAATACGCACGAGAAGGTTTATGTGGAACGGCGCGGCAAACTGGAAGCTGTCCCCGTACGTTTCAGCGACGAGGCCCATATCCTGAGGATCGTCAACAAGATCGTGGGTGCTGTCGGCAGGCGCGTAGACGAGTCCCAGCCGATGGTCGATGCGCGGCTAGCCGATGGCTCCCGTATCAACGTTGCGGTGCGGCCGGTCGCGGTCGACGGCCCATTGATATCGATCAGGAAGTTCTCTGAAAAGGCTTACGATCTCAATAAACTCGCCAGTATGGGCAGTCTCAGCGAGAAAATGGCCGAGCTGCTAGGCATGTGTGTCGAGACAAGAATCAGTATTCTAATCTCCGGCGGCACAGGAAGCGGGAAGACGACGCTTCTTAACGCGCTATCGGCACATATTCCGGCAAACGAACGGCTTATCACCATTGAGGACGCGGCCGAATTGAGGCTTATGCAGCCTCATGTCGGCAGATTGGAGACGCGTCCCCCAAACCTTGAGGGCCGTGGCGAAATCCGGCAGCGGGAACTCGTTAAGAACGCGCTGCGGATGCGGCCCGACAGGATCATATTAGGCGAGGTGCGCGGCGAAGAGGCATTCGATATGCTCCAAGCTATGAATACCGGCCACGAAGGGTCCATGGCAACGATCCACGCCAACAACCCGCGCGATGCGCTCTCGAGGCTATCGCAAATGGTGGGCATGGCAGGGCTTCCGATGTCCGAAGGGAGCATTCGTTCTCAGGTCGTATCCGCGATCAAGCTCATCGTTCAACTTCAGCGCTTCAGCGACGGCAAACGCCGGATTGTCGCTATCAGCGAAATATCGGGCATGGAGCGTGATGTCATTCTAATGCAGGACGTATTCCGCTTCGTAAGGCACGGCACGGCGCCCGATGGGCAAGTGCGCGGAACCTATACGGCGACGGGACTCAGGCCGACGTTTGTGGAAGACCTTAGACTTAAGGGCTTAAATATTTCGAACACGTTTTTCGATCCCACAGGCCCGGTGAGCTGACCATGACCAAGCAAGGCCTCATTCTAATTTTGCTATTCTGCGCATTTCTCATGCTCTTGCTTGGCCTTTACAACGCTCTGAGCGAGCGAATTGCGCAGCGCGGGAGAATCCGGTCACGGCTCGAACCAGGCAAAGGCAAGCGCATTTCCTCGGAGGCCGAGCTGATAGATATCCGTCGAAGCAGAGGTATGGCGGAGGATGGTTCTACCTTTTCGTTGCTTTCTCTGAAGAAACTAATTGTTCAATCTGGGACGGCTATGACATTATCGAGTGTCATTGCGATAGCATTCGGATTCGCAGTTGCGGTGTTTCTGGCGGGCACCTTCGCCGGTTTCTCGCCAGTTCTTAGCCTTCCGGCCGCCGTTGCTGCCGGCGCCGCGGTGCCGGTCTTTATGCTTCTTGTCATACGAAACAGGCGCCGGCGGAGGTTCGAAGAGTTATTGCCCGAAGGTATTGACACAATCGTTCGCGGACTTAGGGCTGGACATGCGGTTACGGTCGCGATTGCTTCTGTCGGACAGAATTTGCCCGATCCAATCGGCTCTGAGTTTCGCATCACTTCGGCAGAGATGACCTATGGCTTGGATTTAGAAACGGCGATGGGCAACCTCTACGCCCGCGTCGGCCAGCCGGACCTCGGGCTGATTGCTCTTGCTGTGTCTATTCAGTCAAAGACCGGCGGCAATCTAGCGGAAGTTCTTGCAAACTTGTCGCGTGTGATCCGGGAACGCTTCAAGCTGCGAAGGAGGGCTCTAGCACTGGCTGCTGAGGGCCGTTTTTCTGCTCTTATTCTAAGCGCTCTGCCCATCCTTGTATTCGTTATCTTAGAGTTCCTTTCGCCGCACTACTATAACGATGTATGGGACGACGCCTATACGAAGCCGGTGCTTGGCGGGGCGTTGGCATGGATGGTTCTGGGCAATTATGTCATCAACAAAATGGTTAATATCCGGGTATGATGATGAACCTCTTCTCAAACCTTCGCTTTTCCGATCCCGCAACGGCCAGCATGGCAGCAGTCGTGATACTCACATTCGCGGCTGTTTTCTTTTTCATCGTTGGAATAAGTACCTACATTAGAACGAGGATCGCTGTTAAGCGGCGGGCGATGGGGGGAACGGCACAAGGGACAGCCTTCGACCCGGAAGGGTACGAAAGAGGGCTGAGGTTCCGGTCCCGGAGTCTCTTGGAAACGTCCGCCATATTGGGCGACGTTGAGCGTGGCGCCGCAAACAACGAAAGCGAAACTTCGAAAATCAGGCGTGAGCTTCAGCGCGCCGGCTTCTTCGGTCAGAGAGCGGTTTTTTGGTACCAGACTTTGCGAACCCTTCTCCTTCCAGTCGCCGGATTTTCAGGGTACCTCGCGCACAGCCATTTTTATCCCGACTCTACCACCAAATCCCACATAGTGGCCGCAGCCCTCGCCGCGGGCATTGGATTTTTGGCTCCGAGCCGTTTCGTCGCCGTGCGCAAAAAACGCTTGGTTCAACAATGCCGGGAAGGATTTCCCGACTTTATAGACCTTATGATCGTATGTGCCGAGGCGGGACTTGGCCCCCGTGCGGCAATTGACCGGCTCGGCCGGGAGATAGCCCGGATGAACCCCATCCTAGGCGCCCATCTTTATCTTGCCAGCCTGGAAATACGCGCAGGCAGCGGCTTGCATAAAGCGCTTTTTAGCTTGGCGCAGCGCACGAAAGTCGACGAAGCGGCGACACTGGCGACGCTTCTGGAACAAACTGAGCAGTTGGGAACGAGCGTCACAGACTCTTTGCGCGTCTATCGTGACGAGATGCGGGAGCGCCGGGTCATTGCCGCCGAGGAAAAGGCGCATTCCCTTCCGGCAAAGCTCGTTTTGCCCATGGGTATTTTTGTGTTTCCAGTAATTGTGATTGTCATCATGCTTCCAGCGATCATACGCATGAGAAGCTTCTAACAAGGTGGGGCACATGAAAACTCTTCGAATAATAGCCTTGGTAGCAGGGGCCTCCGTAAGTGTTGCTGGCTGTACAAACTTTGAAAATGAAGCGGTTAACCTTGCCGAAGTTAAGGGAGACATGTCGGCATCTTCGACTTTTGGAAGCGGACCCGAGCAGGTCTGGGTGGAGAAGGCAAAGGACAACTTCAGACACGGAGAATACGGTCTGGCGGAGCGCTATTTCCGCCAGGCGATTGAAGAGCGCCGGAGCAATGCCGAGGCATGGCTGGGCTTGGCCGCATCCTACGATCATCTGAAACGGTTCGATGAAGCGGACCGGGCCTACGAGGTCCTGAAGAAGATGACGGGGAACACTCCGGCGCTGCTGAATAATCTGGGGTACCATTACATGCTAAAAGGGGAGTTTGCGAATGCGGAACGTGCTCTCCTGACCGCTCAAGAAAAGGACCCGGATAATCCTCTCATTCGCGCCAATTTGGCATTGCTTGCGGAGTGGAAAGCGGCGGCGGGCAAGCGGAGTTGAGGACACTTCAGCGGTGTGGCGCGAAGAATGCGGGCATCAAGATCAGCCCCGCGATGCAAATCGCGATTCCGTAAGGAAAAAGTCCCCGGCTGGCCCATGCTTTCAGCCTGCGCGAAGGAATAAATCGATGAACCGATGGCCAAACGGCCATCGTTTTCTGCAAGGTCAGCAGCAGCGCGGCCGCTAACCCGCCGATGACAGCCATAACGATCAGAAAAGCCGGACCGTCCCTGACACCGCCCCAAAACATGAGGGCGCTTATTAATTTCACGTCGCCTGCCCCCATTGCGCCGGCGAGGTAGAGGCCGAAGGTCAGGAGGAAGGCTGTCCCCCCAGCAACGGCGTGGGGGATCAAGCTTTCAGGCTGGGTTTGCAACCAATTATTAAGAAAGAAAAGTCCAAATATGCCCAGCGAAACCGAGTTCGGTATTTGGAGACGCCGGATATCTGAAATGCATCCGTAACAGAGAGTCGCGGCATAGATAATTTTAATGATGGTTTGTTGGGTCGCGGTATCGACTATATCGGTCAGATGCATTTGCGAATATGAACCCGGGCGAGCAATTGTTTGGGGGCATTTATTGCCCCCCAAACTAGAGCCGTCAAGATTGTTGTCGCCCGGCGCTTGGTATTATCCCTCCTGACGCCGAAGGCCGGCCGCGTCGGCTAGAGGAACCCATTTTGCTTGGCGTAACCCAATGTCTCATCGAGCGCGAGGGCCAGCACCGCCAAGATTTCTTCGATCTCCGCGGCGTCTGCGATAAGCGGTGGGGCGACCGCGATCGTATCGCCGAGGGCACGCAGTATAACGCCATGGGAGAGACAGCTCCGCTCGGCAAAAAGCCCAAGTTCGGCGGCTGGAGCGAAGGCTTGTTTACTCTCCTTGTCGCGCACGAGCTCAAGCGCGCCGATATATCCCAAGCCGCGCGCATTTCCGGCTAGCGGATGCTCCGCCAGGCGGCGGAGGCCCTCCTGTAGAACGGACGCGTTGCGTTGAACGTTGGCGAGGATATCGAGCTCTTCATAAAGCCGCAGAACCTCGAGCGCGACGGCTGCGCTGACCGGGTGTCCAGAATAGGTAAAGCCATGCCCGAACACGCCGAGTTTGCCGCTCTGCTCATAGCAAGCTTGCCATATTTGCTCGCCGATCATCACTGCGGATATGGGCAGATAACCCGAGGACAAGCCCTTGGCGCAGACCAGCATGTCCGGCTTCAAGCCATAGACCTCGCTTCCGAACATGCGGCCGAGGCGGCCAAATCCGGTAATGACCTCATCGGCGATAAAGAGGATTTCGTGGCGCTGCAAGATCGGAACGATGCGCTCGAAATAGCCCGCGGGCGGCGGCACGACCCCTCCAACTCCCATCACCGGCTCAGCGGCGAAAGCGGCGATCGTGTCAGCTCCCTCCCGCTCGATCAGGGCTTCGAGGTTGCCGGCAAGACGTTCTACGAAGCCAGCCTCGCTTTCACCGGGCAGGCCGTACTTCCAGAAATTGGGGCAATCCGTATGCAAGAAGCCAGGCAACGGCAGGTCGAAATCGGCGTGAAAGCGAGCAATCCCCGTCATGCTCCCGGATGCGAGCGTGACGCCGTGATAGCCTCCGGTCCGGCTAATAATCTTCTTCTTCTTCGGCCGGTTCAAAGCGTTGTTATAATACCAGGCGAGCTTCACCGCTGTCTCGTTCGCCTCGGAGCCGGAATTGGCGAAGAACACCTTGCTCATCGGGCCGGGCGCAAGAGAAAGCAGCCGCTCGGCGAGCTCGATTGCGCGGGGATGGCTCATATGCCGGAAGAGGTGGTAGCTCGGCAGCTCCATGAGCTGCTTGTACGCTGCCTCGGCAAGCCGCTTTTGGCCGAAGCCAAGCGAGATGGACCACAGGCCCGAAACGGCTTCGATGTAACTCCTGCCTTCCTCGTCCTCGACGCGGACCCCCTCCCCGCGCACGATTGTGAGCGGCCCTTGGCTGGCGTGACGCACAAGGTCGGTCGCGGGGTGGAGGAGCGCGGCGCGGTCGCGCTCCGATAGAGAGTTCGCTCTTGCGGATGGATTCATAGCAGTGTCACCTCAACCGGCGATTGCCGGGGCGCGAAACAATTGGCTCCATCCATTCTTGAACTTGATTACCCCGATGTTTCCGCCCAGCCATCGAAATCGTGTGCCAACCCGCATAGCGTGTGGCTCCCCCTCACCCTGTCCCTCTCCCGCAAGGGGAGAGGGTAAGCCGTTGCGACGGACACGCCCTGCTCCCTCTCCCAGCAAGCTCGCCTTGGCGAGCTTGCAACGCAGAGTGCCCGCATCCGCTAGCGGGTGCGGGACGGGAGAGGGCTGGGATGAGGGGGCCTTGGCTGTGGCGGGCGGAAACATCGGGGTAATCAAGTTCTTGAATGTTGTAACTTTAGGCGGCGAGCGACGGCGCGGCTTCGACAAAGATTTGCCGGAACGCCGTCCAAAGGGGAAGTATCCTATCGTCGGGCACCAAATGGCGGCACAACGAGCCATGTCCGCCCTCTGGGTCGCTGTCGAGTGCGATGTGCCCAACCAGGAAGTGTCTGAACGCACCCAGAAGTTCCCCATCCCAATGCGGGGCCTTCACAATGGACCTGAACACCGCTTCCAGGCCGCCGTCCTCATAGGCCGGAAGGCTGATCGCTCTCGTCATCTTATCCAGCGCATGAACGCCTGCGAGATAGGATTCGCCCATCGCCTGAAGCGCGCGGCGCCTTTCCTCAGGGATCGGCGTCAGGGTGAGCGTCCTGCGCATGAACTCCTCATGATGCATCTTCTCGCCGGGTGCAGCAACGCTAGGATAGGGGGAAAGATTGTCCGTGTTGCGCTCGCCGCGATCGAGTTCCTGAAGACGCTCGTCATCCGGGTAAAGATTGAGCGCGATCTCCATCGTCTCCCGGAACTGCGTCGAGAAATAATAATAAGCCCAGGCGACGTTAATCAGCTCGTCCTGGCTGAGCTTGCTCCAATTCAAGTCGCATATGTCTTGGATCACCTTTTTATAGGCGAAGTGGCTGACCTCTTGGTCTTCCGCATGCATCTGAGACGGCTGGCTTGCCATGAAATCTCTCTCCATGATGTGGCTTACCGCGCGGCGTGACTGGCCGTGTTCGCCAGCATGGCGGTGCACGGCTTTCTGCCAAACTACTCCGGCGGCTGAGTGTTGTTCTATCCGGGTACTGAATAGGCGTCAATTATGGAGATAAAATAAAGTTAATTCTGGAAACGGACTTGCCACTTTACTCTTGCCAGCAAGCCGGTGTGCTGTGCGGGCCTCAAAGGGTGTGAGCAGGTAACTGCCCGCCGATCCTGGCGCCCGCCAACTGCAGGCAACATTCTTCAACGTTGCCTGCTTCTCATGCCCGTTTAGTCCCTGGGCGGATCGCCGGTCCCTTAAGCGGCTAGCGAGGGCGCCGCATCGACAAGAATTTGCCGGAATGCGGTCCAAAGAGGAAGAATCCGGTCGTCGGGCACCAGATGGCGGCACAGTGCGCCATGCCCGCCATCCGGGTCGCTATCGAGTGCGATGTGCCCAACCAGGAAGTGTCTGAACGCACCCAGAAGTTCCCCATCCCAATTCGGGGCCTTCACAATGGATCTGAATACCGCTTCCAGGCCGCCATCCTCATAGGCCGCAAGGCTGATCGCTCTCGTCATCCTATCCAGCGCATGAACGCCCGCGAGATAGGATTCGCCCAATGCCTCAAGCGCGCGGCGCCTTGCCTCGGGGATCGGCGTCAGAGTGAGCGTCCTGCGCATGAACTCCTCATGGTGCATCTTCTCCCCGGGCGCTGCAACGCCAGGCCACGGGGAAAGATTGTCCGTGTTGCGCTCGCCGCGATCGAGGTCTTGGAGACGCTCGTCATCCGGGTAAAAGCTGAGCGCGATCTCCAGGTTTTCGCGGAATTGGGTCGAGAAATAATAATAGACCCAAGCGACATTAATCAGCTCGTCGCTGCTCAGACGGCTCCAATTCAAGCCGCAAATTTCATCGATCACCCCTTTATAGGCGAACTGTCCGGTTTGTATATGCTCTGCCGGCGCTTGACGTAGTGCACTTGCCATAGAAATTCTCTCCCGCTAAGGGCTGCCCGTTGACCTGGCCGCCTAAGCGCCCTGCGCGTCGCTTGGGGCGAGCTAAACTACTCCGGCGGCAGAACTTTTTATTCCGGACACTGAGTTGCAGTCTATCGCAAAGTAAAAATATCGTTAATTGGGACACTGGCGTGTCGTCTAGCGAAGCAAGTCCCGGCGATCGCAATCCCCCTGCGCGCGAAGTAGCGCCGCGTCCAACGCTGCTGGCGAAGTACCGGCGGGTGCCATCTTAACGATAAACCGGTATCAGGATTGACACCGGAGAACAATAAAAGCAAATCTTATTCATAGCAACTCCGAATATGGACTGATGAATGCTTCCAAACCATGGACGTGAACTTAAAGACAACTGCAGAACTATTGCGTATAAAATGATGGTATAACGAAGTTACCTTGTATTGATTGGTTAAAGCCAGCGGGACATCTATGTCATGAGCGAGACTTTTCTTCGACGTATACGGAAAGAGACTCTTGCATTACACGGAGGATATAAATCGGATCCTTCGACAAGAGCTGTAGCCGTTCCGATCTATCAAACTGTAGCCTACGAGTTCGATAGCGCTGAACATGGAGCCGCGCTTTTTAATCTCGAGGTTCCCGGATTTCGCTATAGCCGGATCAACAATCCGACCACCGCCATCCTCGAGGAGCGAGTTGCGGCTTTGGAGGGCGGCCATGCCGCTGTGTGCGTCAGCTCCGGTCAAGCGGCTCTGAATTATGCAGTTCTGACACTAACGGCTGCGGGGACCAATATCGTCTCTGCGCCTCAGCTTTACGGCACAACGCACACGCTTTTTGCTTACATACTCCCCGGCCTTGGCATTAACGTTCGCTTCGCCGAATCGGATGCTCCAGACGCAATCGAAAAGCTGATCGACGCGAATACCCGCGCGGTGTTTTGCGAAAGTATCGGCAACCCGGCCGGCAACATATGCGATGTGGAAGCGCTCGCCGCCATTGCCCACAAGCACGGCATCCCTCTTATCGTCGACAATACCGTCGCCACGCCAATTCTCCTGCGGCCCATCGATTATGGCGCCGACATCGTCATTCATTCCCTGACAAAGTTCATGGGAGGGCACGGGACGACGCTTGGCGGGGCCGTGGTCGACAGCGGCAACTTCCCGTGGGGCGAGCACCCCGGCCGCTTTCCCATGTTCAATACTCCGGAAGCCTCCTATCACGGACTCGTCTACGTGGAGCGCTTCGGACGCGCCGCTTACATCGAACGCTGCCGCAGCATCTTCCTTAGAACAACAGGGGCCGTTCTATCGCCCTTCAATGCCTTCCTCCTGCTGCAAGGCATCGAGACCGTCGCGCTAAGGGTCGAGCGGCATGTGCAGAATGCCAAGCGGGTCGCCAATTTCTTGCGCGCTCACCCTTGCGTCGATTGGGTCAGATATGCGGGGTTCCCGGATAGCCCATACTACCGGCTGGCGGAGAAATATCTCGATGGGCGCGCGAGCTCGCTTCTCACATTCGGGGTCAAGGGCGGTTTCGAGGCCGGACAAAGCTTCTACAACGAGTTGAAGCTCATCAAGCGGCTGGTGAACATCGGTGACGCCAAGTCGCTCGCCTGCCATCCGGCGTCAACGACGCACCGGCAAATGCCTGCTGACGTGCAGCGCGCGGCGGGCATTTTGCCGGAGACAATCCGGTTGAGCGTCGGCATCGAGCATTGCGACGACATCATCGCGGACCTGGATCAAGCGCTCGTTAGCGGCGCCGCCGCTTCCGGCAGGCTGGGAGCCTACCGTGAGTGAACTGCCGGCGATCGAGCCGCCTCTCGTCATAGCTTTTGTCAACAACATGCCCGATGCGGCCTTGGAGGCGTCAGAAACGCAGTTTCGAAGCCTCGCCGAGGAGGCAGCGGGCCATACGCGTATCCGTTTCAGCAAATTTTATTTGCCGGGCGTCCCCAGGCGCGAAAGAGGGCGGCATTATTTGTCGCAGTCCTATAGCCCGCTCTCGAGACTGATCGACACTCCGGTTGACGGCTTGATCGTAACCGGTGCGGTGCCTTCGGCAAGCACGTTCGAAGGCGAACCTTATTGGCCGGGCTTTACGAAGCTTGCCGATTGGGCCGCCGCAAACGGAGTTCCTGCCTACTGGTCGTGCCTTGCCGCGCATGCCGCCGTCAAGCATTTCGACGGCATCGAGCGTTACCGCATGCCCCAGAAACTGAGCGGCGTGTTCGAATGTGAGAAAGCGGCGGCTAGCCCGCTTGCCGCTGGCGTACCGTTGCGCTGGCAGGTTCCGCATTCCCGGTATAACGACCTTCGGGAAGCGGATTTGACTGCTGCCGGCTATCGCATCGTCTCCCGCCTTAAGTCCGGCAGCCCGGACATTTTCGTCAACCTCAAGCAAAATCTTTCGGTCTTCGCGCAAGGCCATCCCGAATACGATGAAATGACACTGTTCTACGAGTACCGGCGCGATCTCGGGCAATTCTTGCGGGGGCAAACCGGTGTCTACCCGCGCCCGCCAGAGGGCTATTTCGGGCCGGGAACGGCCGAGTCTATTGAAAGATTGGATGGGATGGTTCCGCCCGGCGCATGCGCCGTGGAACATCTGAGCATCGTCGAAGAACTCCTCGCCAAAGCCGTTATCGTGGCGAGCTGGCGGGCCGTCGCGGTTCGCGTTTTCGCCAATTGGATAAATTTGCTGCTGGAAGAAAGAGCGCGCAGGCAAGGAGCCAATGCCGTTGGAGCCACCCGCGCAGGCGAGGTCTTACCGGGTACGCTAGAGCGGAGGGCCGGGTGAGCGTATCGACCGATGCCGCCGGGGGCCGGCCGGCCGCGCCATGCGATGCAGAATGGCTCGTTCCAAGCGAGGCCCTCTATCCTCCGGCGCAGGAAAGGCGCCGTATCGACGACCTCCTGACAGAGGAACTCCTCGTTGCGGCCGCGAGGATGGAGCGCGGTCCAACGGTGCCGGATTTCGACCGCGAAAAATTCCAGGCCGGTCTTGAGACCTTCGATTTTGCATCGCCGAAGCGGCTGGAAGATGTGCTGGGCTGGACGATCGAGCAAATGCTCCATGGGATCGTTCACGTCAATCACCCGCGGTATTTCGGTCTGTTCAATCCAGCGCCCGCATTCCCATCTCAATGCGCGGACCGGATCGCGGCAGCATTCAATCCGCAACTCGCAAGTGCGGTGACCTCGCCCGCGGCAGTGGCAATCGAAGCGCATACCATCGCAGCCGTCGCGAAACGTGCGGGCCTTCCGCCGGAAACCGCCGGGCATTTTACAAGCGGCGGCTCTGACGCGAATTATACCGCAGTCATCTGTGCACTGACGCAAAGCTGCGCCGGTTACGCGGAAGCGGGCGTGCGCGCATTTTCCGGTGCGCCCGTCTTTTATGCCTCGCGCGAAAGCCATCTTGCCTGGGTCAAGATCGCTCATCAAGCAGGGATCGGAAGGGCCGCCGTCCGGCTGATCGCAACCGGGGGGGACGGCCGCATGGACGCGGGCGCCTTGGCGGCGGCGATCCGTGCGAACCGGGCAGCGGGGCAAGTCCCGTTCATGATCGCCGCCACGGCCGGCACGACCAACGCCGGGGCAATCGATCCCTTGACCGAGTGCGCGGCCGTCGCGCGGGCGGAGGGTCTTTGGTATCACATCGACGCAGCCTGGGGCGGCGCTGCCATTGCGAGCGCGCGGCTTAGGCCTCTCCTCGCAGGCATCGAGCATGCCGACTCCGTTACAATCGATGCACACAAGTGGTTCGCGGCAACAATGGGTTGCGGCATGTTCCTGACACCCAAGCCTGCCATCCTTCCGGCCGCCTTTCATGTGGCGGCAAGCTACATGCCGCCGCGCGGGGCCATGCCCGACCCTTATGTAAACTCCGCGCAATGGTCGCGCCGTTTTTCCGGGCTTCGGCTTTTCCTGTCGCTGGCGGCAGGCGGCTGGGACGCTTATGCGCGGCATGTCGAAAAGTCGGCCGGGCTCGCCGCTTACCTCGCCGCAAGGCTCGAAAGGTGCGGTTGGACGGTCGTCAACGACCCATCGCTCGCCGTCTTATGCGCCCTGCCTCCCGCCGGCAAAAAGGACGTCCGCTCCATCGTGAACAGCGTCCTCGCCTCGGGCCGCGCCTGGGTATCGGCGGCCAATTTCGAGGGCCGGGAGGTGCTCCGCGCTTGCGTTACCCATGGCGAAACGACGCAAGAGGATGCCGGCGAGCTGGTTTGCGCCCTGGAGGCCGCTCTCGCCTGACCGGGTTTGCGGGTGGAACTTGAAAATGCGCCTCGATGGCCGTTCTGGCGGCTTGGCTATCCATGAGCTTATCCCGGCCAGTTCGAACTGTGGCCTCCCCCTCACCCCAGCCCTCTCCCGCGAGGGGAGAGGGAGCAGGGCGAGCCCGTTGCGACAGCGTCCCTTTTGCAACCCCGGAGTGCCCGCTTCCGCTTTCGGATGCGGCACGGGAGAAGGACAGGGCGAGAGAGAGCCATATGGTGATTCCGTAAGAGCCGGACTCTCCGCATGTTGTGGAAACAGCCGGTTGCTGGGGCAAGTTCCGGAAAAGCGCATGCTATCAATATAAGAGACGAATCGAGCGGCAGCCGCGCCGGCCTCGCACGCGGCTACCCGGACGTAAAATAATGCCAGACGCCATCCCGGCCGATCCCTATGCTGTAATAGCTATACTTCCCTTGCGCGATCATCTCTTTGAGGCGCGCCGGCGGCAGAAACCTGTAGATCTCGACCTCCTGGCTGGGCGTCAGCCCGCCAAGCGGAATGGCCGCATGATAAGGCCAGACGGCCATCTCCTCCTTTGTGCCTGGATTGACGATCGCATAGCCCGTCGTCAAAAGGTTATACAAAATCGCAAGGATCTCCCGGCCGTTGCCGTCCGCCGAAACGCCTTTCAGGTACGCGACCGGGTCCGGCACATGCGATTTCGCGAAAACGGGATGGATCTCGTTCATCTCGATGGGCACGCGAAGCGCTTCGATGCCGCCGCTCATCGCCGCTTGCAGAATGGCCTGCCGCATGCGTTGAACCTCGGGCGGAAGCTTGGTTACATCGTGCCCGATTTGAACCTCGCCCGCCCAGACGGTGCCGGCGAAGAGAAGCGCGCAGCAGAGGGCGGCGAACCGGCCGGCGGCCCAAAGCCGTTCTTTACCTCGAAGGAAATTTGCTCTTGGCAACGCGCGCACGCCGGTCTCCTGTTGCAATTCACTGCGATTTCAAGGCATGGATGGCGATCCCTTGCGGTGTCGCGGCCCCGGCACGACCTCGCTTGCGGTTTTGGGCGTGACGATGGCGGGAAGAAGCGGCTCTTCCGCGCCGCAAAACTTTGAGGGCTAAACCGGCCGATGTGGGCACAGTCGATCATCGACCCGACGCGATTTGCCATCATTGGCGTGTTCATCGGCGTGCTTATCGCTGCGCCTGTGGGGCCCGTGAACATCGTTTGTATTCAAAGGACGCTTGAGCGCGGCTTCTGGGGGGGCTTCGCGGCAGGGCTAGGTGCTGTTCTGGCCGACGGCATCATTGCGATGGTCGCGGCTTATGGAGCCACCGCTATCTCAGGTTTCATGCGCGATCATCAGCTTAAGATCGAGCTGATCGGCGGGCTTATTCTCACCGGCTTCGGTTTGAACGTCTTTCAGTCACAGCCCAAAATCGTAGCTACGGCAACAACCAACATCGCCCGGTTGAGGCGGCTCTCGGCCACGGTTCCCCAGTTTTTGCGGCCCATGCTTCGTTATCGGGTTTGGCGGATCATGCCTCACTTGAACATCGTGCCGCAGACTTTCTTCCTCACCATCACCAACCCGGGCGCGATCTTGGGTGTGTTCGCTCTTTTCGGCGGCGCGACATCGGTACTGGGAGGCATCGACACCTGGATGCAGGCCATAACGGCCGTGACATCGATCATGACAGGGAGTCTGGCTTGGTGGGCTGGGCTATCCCGGCTAATATCGAGGGTCAGGCATAAGCTGACCGAAGGCCGGTTGAGGAAGATCAATCAAGTTTCCGGCGCCGTGCTCGTAGCCTTCGGCTTTGTTCTTTTCGCTCAATTCGCATACGGGCTCGCTGGGCACCGGATCGCCAGCGGAGAGCCGGCTTCGCTGCTTGCGCTCTGCACGTTATGCAGCTTCCATTCGCTGTTTTAGGTCTCTCCTCTTTTTGCCGTGCCTTTTTGCGGCGGGAGAAGCACTTAGAGCCCACTTTTGATGGGCTCAAAAGCGGGCTTCTTACTTTTTTGCGTCTTTGGCGGAAAACCGCTTCAGCGAGGCCGGGTTTAAGCGGCTGCCCGCAGTTCCCGCCGCCCGGCTACGGCCTGCTCTTCAAGGTCGTCGCTCAAGAAATCGAAATCGAAGCCGGCGCTCAAGAGCACGGCTAGCACCTCATCGACGGGTAAGCTGCGGGCGCTGACGGCCGCCCAGATGATCGAACTGCGCGTGCCGGACTTGCAGTAGGCGAGGACCGGTCCATCGGCGGCGGCGAGGGCGGTTTCGGAAGCATCCACGACCCGATCGGAGAATAGTTCGAGCTTGCCCGAGGGAATATAATGATAGCTGAGACCGAGCCGCCAAGCGTGGGCCGCCGCGACATGGCTTGGAAGCTGGTGCTCCTCTTCGCCGTCCGGACGATTATTGACGATGACCTTAAATCCAAGCCGGGCTGCTTCGGCAATGTCCTCTGCCTCGAGTTGGCCGGCGACTGCAAATTGAGGGGTGAGAAAGACGATCTTTTCCATGTGCGCGGGCCCTTCTGCTCTCCACACCAGGCCATAGCGGCCCCGGATAACGCAAAAATAATCCAGCCTACGCCCTTCCTGCAATGGGAATTTCGGTCGATCTGAGAAAAAAATCCTAAATTCCAAGCAGCAGCTCGGGAGTAGAACAAAACAGTTCCCGTCTTCGCCATTTTTAGCAACGGGATTTCTCGATTCCTCCCTTAGCTTGGATCGAGCGTCTGGATTGCCATCGAGCCGCAGCACACTCGGACCCGTGACCCGGAGCTGCGCCCGCGCGCGAAGGCGCGGGGGTGAGGGCAAAGCGGTCCTCATTCGCGCCGCGACGCCGGCGTCCTTAGCTGTGGACTTGGCTAGAAACGGAGGTGAATACGCCCTTGAGTTTTGTGCCCGCTGTGGTAACCGCGGCGATTATAGCGAGCGCAATCAAAGCGGCGAGAAGGCCGTACTCGATTGCGCTGACGCCTCGCCTGGACGGAACGTTGAGCCAGCGAAGGACGGACTTGGGCAGTTCAGCGATGCTTCGCATGCACGGTGCTCACATTTGGATAGCGAATTCAGCTATCGGGCCATTTCGAGGAAGCGACAGCAACCCATAGCATGGAGAGGTTGCGCTTCGTTTGAGCGGCACAGAGCTATTTAAAGCGATCGGCGGGAGTTCTATTCATCCAAAGGACATAAATATTGATGCTTCGTTGACGGCGCGCGGACAGAAGCTGACGATGAGCGCCCGCAGCATCGTCTATTTGTCGTTGGCGACGAGCCCGTCCGAGATTGCAGACGCCTGATCCATGAAATGCTGGATCGCTACGAGCGCGGGTTGCGTGCATGTGCGATAGGTCCGCGAATAATCGCGATATCCGCGGTTGAAGCTCTCGACAAGCTTCGCCCGCCGCAGCGCGCTCGAGCCCTCGGCGGCGACAAGCTCGCGCATGTGCTCCCGCCAAACCTGGCCTTCATTTGCGCCGCAAAGCTCGCGAAGGTAATGCAAGGTTCCCAAAATCTCGGCGAGCCGGAAGAGCTGGTTGTCATAGGGCCGGTCCTCGGGACCGGCCGGCTGTTGAGGCGCGGCGGCGGAAGGCTGCTTCGGCACTGCAGCTACGCTCTGCGCGGGCGCCGGCGTGGCGGTTGCTGCCGCCAGCGCGGTCAATATGGCCGCATAAATCGCAGCCTTTGCATTTTGCCCTCGGCCTAAATTCATCGCTTGCCCTTATCCCAGGCCTTTTTTGCCTTTTCGATCGCCGCTTCCAGGCCGGGCGTCCGCTTGAGATGCATTCTAGCGTCAGGACCGAACCAGCCTGCATCTGTGGCGTCCGCGCCCGCGGCCAGCGTTCCCGAAACCCGATCCGTCACATAAACCGCAATCGTGTAATGCGTCTCGACGGCCCCCCCGGCGTTCCGGAGAATGGCGTCGGCAACATCGCTTAAAGTGAGGTCCGAGGCAAGCAGTCCCGTCTCCTCCAAAAGCTCCCGCCGCGCCGCCTCTGTTGCGGTCTCTCCCAGTTCGATCGCGCCGCCCGGCAGCGACCAAAACTCCCGATAGGCGCCCTTGCCCCTCTGCACGAGAAGGACGGCGTCCGCCTGTAGCACAGCGACGGAAACCCCCGCTCGCGGATAGGCCTGCGACATATGCGCCCCTTAGCAAAACCAGCAAGTGCCTTATTATCGCCGCGGCAAAGAGTGAAGCAAGCTATAGCCTTTATGCTTCGATCTTGCAGAAGCTAAAGGCAAACCCTGCATTGGACCTCGCGTTTCACACACATACCATGAATAGCATGCCCGCAAAAAAACCCGTCCTCGTTATTTTGCACAGGCTCGAATCCGAGCCCGGCTCAATCGGGCAGTATTTCAGGGCGAACGGCATTCCGCTCGATATCCGCCGGCCGCGCTTCGGCGATGCTCTTCCATCGTCGATGGACGGCCACGCCGGCGCTGTCGTCTTCGGCGGTCCCATGAGCGCGAACGACCCGGATTGCTATATCAAGAAAGAGATCGACTGGATCGGCGTTCCCTTGACGGAGAAGAAGCCCTTTCTCGGCATTTGCCTCGGCGCGCAATTGCTCGCGAAGCATCTAGGCGGCGAGGTCCGCGAGCATCGCTTGGGCTGTTTCGAAGCCGGTTACGCGCCCATCCAGCCGCGTGAGGAGGCGCATGCTCTGGGCCCGTGGCCAAGCCACGTCTACCACTGGCACCGGGAGGAATTTACGCTTTCGCGCGATGCCGTTCATTTGGCCGAGGGCGAGGTTTTCCAAAATCAGGCCTTCCGTTACGGGCCATCTGCTTTCGGAGTGCAGTTCCATCCGGAAATCACGCTGGCGATCATTCACCGTTGGATCGTGCGCGGCGGCGCACGCCTTTCGCTGCCCTGCGCGCAGCCGCCCGCCGATCACATCAAGGACCACATCGTTCACGGTGCGAAATTGCGGGCTTGGACTTTCCGCTTTCTGGAGAAATGGCTGCATGGCGGCCTTGAATTGGAAGAGCGGCGCGAGGCTGAACCGCTCCAATGTGCAGCCTGAGCGCTCAGCGCGGATCGCTCGAAAAATGCGACGAAAGCTCTCCGAAAAGCTTGGCGGTGCGTCCCGAAGCTTGGATATCGTCTGCCGCTTCCGACCGCAGCCCAGGCAGGCCATCTTCTAGCGTCTCGAATGCCCGTTCCTCAATCGACTCGATAAGAGCGATAAGGCAGGCCTCGACCTCCTCCAGGCTGCTTGCAAGCATAAGGGACTGCGCCGCCGGGTCGCCGCATTCCGATGCCGTCTGGCGGTGCTTCGAGACGCTCCTCAGCACCGAAGCCAGGTCCCGGCTAACCTCGGAGTTCAATCCGGGGGCTCCGAGCGCGGCACGATGCAGCCGGGAGATCGAGCGCAGCAGCCGGCGGGATTCCAAGCTGCGGTTGCGATCGGTATAGGCGCGAAGGAACCGCCGTCCCTTCTCCGTGGATTGGAGCGCGTCCTCTATGGCGCAATAATCCGCTTCCGAGAGGGAAGCCATTGAAGGGATTGTCATGCCCGCCGCCGGTTTAAGAGAATGATGTGCAACTCGTACCATTCAAACCTTTACAAACGTTTGCGGCGGCGTGTTTTGCGGTGTGGACATTCAATTGCCATGAAAGCTCCTTGGACTCCTGCGCCGATCGAGGCTATGCCTTAAGAAAAGCGTCCTCCGGCAGTTTCCATGCTCAATCGCCGTGCCATTTCAGAATACCACCCCGGCTGCCGGCTCGCCCCGGAAGGCGGAGCCGTGCGCGTGGAGATGTCCGGCGATTGGACGCTCGCGGTCCTCGAAAAAGTTCACGCGGCACTTCCGGGTCCGGGCGAAGTCCCCGTGGGCGCGCAGGCGCCTGAAATCGATCTTGCCCGCCTGCAAATGCTGGATACCGCCGGCGCGCTGGCGCTCGTTAGCTTCCGCGAAAGCATCGGCGGGGCCGCCGCCCGTTTCGTCAACGTGCGGCCCGAGCATCAAATCCTTCTCGACGAGGTTGCCCGCGCCGCATTGGCGGCCGCGGAAGCCGCGCCGCGAAGCCAGCCCATCGCGGATTCCGTCAGGCGCTTCGTCTCCGCGCTTACGGCCCTCGGCCGCGACGCGATCAGCTTGACCATGTTTCTGGGCGAGGCATCCGCGGCCCTCGGCAGAGTCATCGCGAGGCCCTCCAAATTCCGCGGTACCGCCTTCATCCATCAGATCCAGATGACGGGCCTCACAGCCGTCCCGATCGTCTCGCTGGTATGTTTTCTCATCGGCGGCGTCATTATGCAGCAAGGCGCGCGCCAACTCAGGAACTTCGGCGCCGAGACGCTGGCCATCGACATGCTTGGCATCCTCTCGCTGCGGGAGGTTGGGGTGATTCTAGCGGCGGTCATGGTGGCCGGGCGGTCTGCGTCCGCCTTCACCGCTCAAATCGGCACGATGAAAATGCGCGAGGAGATCGACGCCATGCGCACGCTTGGGATCGATCCCATCGAAACGCTTGTCGTGCCGCGCATCCTCGCCTTGATTGTAGCCTTGCCGCTCCTCGTGTTCGTTGCCGACATTATGTGCCTTGCGGGCGGGGCCGTCATGGCAAAAGTCTACCTCGCGCTCGACACGCCGATTTACCTGGAAAGGCTTAACGCCGCGGTCACAGCCAAGCACTTTTACGTCGGACTGATCAAGGCGCCCTTCGTGGCGCTCGTAATCGGCCTTGTCGGCTGTTTGGAAGGCCTGAGGGTTACGGGCAGCGCTGAATCGGTCGGCACGCAAGTCACCGCCGCCGTGGTCAAAGCCATCTTTCTTGTGCTTGTGCTCGACGCAATCTTCGCAATCTTTCTATCCGCGAGCGGGTTTTAGCCATGGAATCGGGGACGGACCGGCAAACCGCTTCTTCGGCGAATGGTGGCAAGGAAGCATATGCGATCAGGCTTCGCGGTCTCACGAAGCGCATCGGTTCGCAGCTCATCTTTGAAAATCTGAACCTCGATGTCTTTCGCGGCGAAGTCCTCGCGGTCGCGGGGGGCTCGGGCGCCGGCAAATCGGTGCTTTTGCGCACCGTGCTCGGTCTTATGCCCTTTGAATCGGGAAGCATCGAGGTTCTCGGGAGGGATCTCAGCACCATGAAAGGAGAGGAGCGCACATCCATCGAACGCCGCTGGGGTGTGCTTTTCCAGGATGGCGCGCTGTTCTCCTCGCTCACAGTCCTGCAGAACGTTCAGGTGCCCATGCGAGAGCATCTGAACCTGCCGCAAAAGACGATGAACGAGCTTGCCCGCCTGAAAATCGCCATGGCCGGCCTCCCGGCGAATTCTGCCCACAAATTTCCTTCGGAGCTATCGGGCGGCATGCGTAAAAGGGCTGGGCTGGCGCGCGCCCTTGCGCTCGACCCGGATATCGTGTTCCTGGACGAGCCGACATCCGGTCTCGATCCCATAGGAGCGGCGGCTTTCGACCGGCTCATCCGCAATTTGCAGCATACGCTCGGCCTCACCGTCTACATGATCACGCACGACCTCGACAGTATCTTCGCCGTATGCGACCGCGTCGCCGTGCTTGCGGACAAGCATATCGTGCGCGAGGGCTCGCCGAGGGAGCTTGCCGAGAATCCAGGACACCCCTGGGTGCGGGAGTATTTCTGCGGGGAACGGGCACGGCTTATCGAAAAGGCGTCATAGCGTATGGAAACAAGGGCTAACTACCTTATCATCGGCGTTTTTGTGCTGGGCGTGCTCGGGCTGCTCCTGGGCTTCATTTATTGGATGGGAAATGACGCTTCCGGCCCCCAGGGCAAAAATTATTTCGTCATCTTCGATGGCTCGGTTCAGGGCCTGACAGAAGCCTCACCCGTTCTTTTCAACGGCATCCGCTTCGGCGCGGTCCGCTCCATCGAGCTTGTGCCCGAAGATACACGCAAGGTGCGCGCGCTCATAACCGTTCGCGGCGATACCCCCGTCCGCACCAACTCGAGAGCGCGCATCTCGCAGCAAGGCCTTGCGGGCTTTATCGCCATGGAGATCACCCCCGGCACTCCCGACGCAGCCATGCTTCAGGCCAAGACGAACGAAAAATATCCGGTAATTTATGCCGATCTGGGAGCCGGCGGGCTTCTTGCCGGCGTATCGGACGCAGCTGGCCAAGCCAATGCATTGATGGCGCGCCTTAACAATCTCGTCGCGAATAATGAGGATTCGCTGCGTCACACGATCACGAATATTGAATCGTTTACGGCCACCTTGGCGGAGCGCAAAGACGACGCCGCGGCGTTCGTCAAAGATCTTAGGGCGCTGACCGAGCGGCTCGATAAGATCGCCGTTAAGGTCGATGCCGCAGTCGACCGGGTTGCAGGCGCAGCCTCAGACAACCCGGATTCTGTTGTGTCGCAGGTGCAACAAGCAGCGATATCTTTTCGCCAGCTTGCGGAGAAACTGGACAAGTCTCTCGGCGACAAATCGGCTGAGCTTACCTTGCAAGCGGAGCGCTCGCTCCGCGAATTCGAGCTTTTTATGAAGGATGGCAGGCGCTTAGCCGACAGCCTCGATCGCGTGGTTCAAAAAGTCGAACGGAATCCGACAGGATTTTTGCTCGGCGGGCAGCAATCTCCAAAATATTAGAGCCTTCACAAATCGGTGCTAGGTATTTGTCTGTTCGCTAGGAGTTTGATACCTATGAACTGGGCATATCAGGGGTAAGCGATGCGACTGACACGGGCAATAGCGGCCTTTACAGCTGTGAGTATGCTTTGCGGCTGCTCCGGCTTGTTGGGCGCGTCTGCCCCTGCGACTTACGATCTGCAGGCTCCGCCTATGGAAAAGGCTCGGGGTGCGCGCAGCGTGCAGCTGATGATATCGCCTCCCGTCGCGGTTAAGACGATCGACACCGAAGAAATCCTCGTGAAAGGCGCCAACGGGCGCGTCGCCTATTATACGGGCGTGGCATGGGGCGACCGGCTGCCGCGCCTTTTTCAGGCGAGGCTTGTTGAATCCCTCGCAAATTCAGGAGCGTTCCGCGCGGTCCTCACGAACCAGGACCGCGTTTCGGGCGACCTATCGCTTGCCATTGAAATTCGCGATTTTCAGGTGGAGACAGCTGCCGGCGGCACCGAAGCCGTTGTCGACGTCTATGTCAAACTGGTCGACGAGCGCAATAACTCCGTCGTGACTACAAAGAGATTCCAGGCGCGCCAGCAGGCGGCTGGCCAAGATCCGGGAGCTGGGATACAGGCTCTGAATATCGCGTTCCAGCAAGTGGTTCGCGATATCGTGTCTTGGGTTTCCCGCCGGGCCGCTTAGCGCCTGTCCTACATAGGCGGAAACACCTTCAAGACCCCCTCACCCCTACCCCTCTCCCGCCCCGAATCCGCTCGCGCATTCGGGCACTCCGGGTTGCAAGCTCGCCAAGGCGAGCTTGCTGCGAGAGGGGACAGCCTCGCAACGCGCACAGCTTACTCCCTCTCCCCGCCGCGGGAGAGGGCGGGGGTGAGGGGGCTTCAGAGTCACGGGCGGGAACATCGGGGGAATCAAGTTCCGGAAAACCGCTTCACACATTTGCGGGCGCACTATAGCTACTGGCCGCCGGGTTCCTCAAGCTCATCCAGCTCAGAAGTCAGGTCGAGAATGCGCGCGACCACTCCATGCTCGGGCCCAAGCGCGGCAAACATGTCTCCGGCGCCGGAGGCTCTGGCGGCCGCCTCCTCCAACTCAGCGATTGTGGGCTTCAGTGCCAAGATCGCCGCCACGGTGTGATCGTCGATGTGACGGTACAGCCGTCTGACGTCTTCGCTTCCGGCAAAGTGAGCGCTTTGCTTCGAGGGATGAGATTTTTCCAATGTCAGCCTCCACTTTACGAGTATCGGGCTCGCCGGCCGGGCCAGCATCGGGCAGATTGGCGGCCCATCCTTTGACGTCCGTCAAAGAGCGCCAATTATGATGCAAAGCGCGGCGAGCCTTGGGCGATCCCTAGCTTTCCGGTCCGCGGGAACTCTTGCGGACAACTGGCGTTGATGACGGTCAATTCGCTGCAAGTAGAAATCGTGCTAAAAAAGATGGCAACAAGTTTTGGAGGTCTCGCCATGCCAACGCCCCAAAGACCGGCTGAACCGGACGAAACCTACAGCGACGAGGTTCTCACGATTTCTCCGGAGAAAGTTTGCTTCGTCATCGTGAAAGCGCGCGAGTTCGACGTCAAAGACGCCGATAGCGAACTGGAATCGGGCTCGAATGCTTCGGACGATGGAATGGTCTCCGTTCTGGAGGATCGCGGCGACGATCCCGTCGAGCGCGAGCTCGCGGCTTTCATCTCGGACCTGACAGAGGACGAGCAGGTCGATTTGGTCGCGCTCGCCTGGCTTGGCCGGGACGGCGACAGGTTAGAGGATTGGGCTTCCTTCCGCGAGGAGGCAGAGCGTGCCCACGGCTCGCACGAGCGGGGTACGGCACGCTATCTTCTCGGCATGCCGCTCTTGGGCGACTATCTCGAAGAAGGGCTCTCGATGTTCGGAAAATCCTGCGAGCAATTCGAGATGGGCAGACTTTGAGCGGGGTCCCCGCAGCCGCGTATTCCGGCCCGGGCGGCGCCGGGCCGGTCAATAGGCCCTGCGGCAGCGCGCTCCTGACCGATCTCTACCAGCTCAATATGATGCAAGCCTATCTCGATCACGGCAAGACCGGGACGGCCGTGTTCGAATTCTTTATGCGCAAGCTCCCCCCGGAACGCAGGTTTTTGATGGCGGCGGGCTTGGAGCAGGCGCTTCAATTCCTTGAGACGCTGCGCTTTTCCGCGAGCGAGATCGAGTGGCTTTCCGCCACCGGCCGTTTCCGGAGCAACCTCTTGGATTACCTCGCCCAGTTCCGCTTCACCGGCGACGCTCATGCGATGCCTGAAGGGACCGTCTTCTTCGCCGATGAGCCGATCCTTCGCGTCACCGCGCCTTTGCCAGAGGCGCAGCTGGTGGAGACGCGTCTTATCAATCTCCTTCATTTTCAAACGCTGGTGGCGTCGAAGGCAGCGCGGCACGTCCTGCTTGCTCCAGATAAGCTGCTTGTCGACTTCGGTCTGAGGCGCGCGCATGGCGCCGAGGCCGGGCTGCTCGCCGCCCGCGCAAGCTACATCGCCGGCTATGACGGCACGGCCACGGTCCAGGCTGGCGAGCTTTTTGGCATTCCGCTTTACGGCACCATGGCGCATTCCTTCATCGAATCGTTCGGCGATGAGGCTGCCGCCTTCGAGGCCTTCGCCCGGTCCCGGCCGCAAAATCTTACGATCCTAATCGATACCTACGACACCGTAGCCGCGGCCAGGAAGGTTGCCGCGCTTGCCAAACGGCTCGAGCCCGAAGGGGTTAAGGTTAGCGCGGTGCGTCTCGATAGCGGCGATCTCGCCGGGCTTTCCAAGGCCGTCCGGCGCATTCTCGATGAGGGCGGCTTCCCCGGTATCGCCATCTTTGCCAGCGGCGGCCTCGATGAGGAGGAGCTTGCCGCATTCCGCCGGAGCGGCGCGCCCATCGATGGGTTCGGCATCGGCACGAGCTTGACCACGAGCTTCGACCGCCCGGCTCTCGACTGCGCTTACAAGTTGCAGGAATATGAGGGCATAGCCCGGCGGAAGCACTCGCCAGGTAAAGAGACTTGGCCGGGCCGCAAGCAGGTTTGGCGGCAATATGGGCCTGGGGGCCGGATGGCGGGCGATGTCCTGTCGTTGGAAACGGACAGTCAAGCGGGCGAGGCTCTGCTCACGCTTGTTATGAAAGAGGGCAGGCGGATGAATGCGCCGCCGGCGTTAGCCAGTATCAGGGCGAGCGCCACAATGAGCCTCAAAGGCTTGCCGGAAGCGCTGCGCCGCCTCGATCCCGGAGCTGCCTACCCTGTGGCCTTCGCGGAGCCTTTGCAAAGGCTTGCTGTGGAGACGGACCGCCGTCTTGCCGGGGTCGGAGCCGCAGCATCATGACGGGCGCGATTGTGCCCGGCGCACAGGATGTTCTGATTGTGGTCGACGTCCAGAACGGATTTTGCAGCGGCGGCTCGCTCGCGGTGCCGGGCGCCGGCGAGATCGTTCCGCTGATAAACCTGATCGCCAAGCGGTTTCAGCATGTTGTGCTCACGCAGGATTGGCATCCGCCGGGACACCGTTCCTTTGCCTCCGCCCATCCCGGCCGCAAACCGTTCGAAACGGTCGAGCTAGACTACGGTCCGCAGGTTCTTTGGCCGGACCACTGCATCCAGGGCAGCCTGAGCGCCGGATTTCATCCAGACCTCGATATTCCCCATGCCGGGCTGATCTTGCGCAAAGGCTGCAACCCGGACATCGATTCCTATTCGGCATTTTTCGAGAACGACCGCACAACGCCGACCGGGCTTTTGGGATATTTGCGCGAACGCGGCTTCGAACGCGTTTTTCTTGCAGGACTCGCGCTCGATTTCTGCGTGCGCTACTCGGCCGAGGACGCCGAGCGCAACGGCTTTCGCTCTGTGGTCTTGGAAGATGCTTGCCGCGCCATCGATGTAAACGGCTCACTTGAAGAAGCGCGGAATAGCTTTGCTGCGCTTGGCGTCGCTTGCGTCGTGAGCGACAGGACTTTTACCAGACGCCGAAAGCCTTGACCGCTCCCGGCGCAGGCGCATGGGCGCTAACTTAAGTCCCGATCGTTTCAGCTGTCTGCCGAACCGCAAAGCGGTAACGTCACCCGGAAACAGGCGCCGGCGCCCTCGCGGGGAACGTACTGAACCTCTCCTCTATGCCGCCCGGCAATTTGCCGGACAAGGGAGAGACCAAGGCCCGTCCCGCCATGACCTTCCGGGTTGCCTTTTAAACGGTAGAAGGGTTCAAAAACGCGGGCCCGCTCAGAGGCGGGTATTCCGGGCCCACGATCGCAAACCATGACGATCGCTTTGGCCGCATGGCATGTGACAGAGACCTCAATCGGGCCTTGCCCGCCATGGCGGCGTGCGTTTTCAAGAAGGTTGCGGAAAAGGCGGCTAATAAGCCGGGCATCGCCTTCGATCAGCACGGATTCGCCCGGAACGGCAGTCAGATCCGCCTGGAACGGTGCACATTCCTCGGCGAGCAAGCCAATAAGATCAATTCGTTCCTGGCAATTGGTGGCATCGTTACCGGCGTCGAGACGGCTTGCCAGCAATATTTCATCCACGAGCCCATCCAGTTCGGCGATATTACGCGCAATTTCATCTTTCTCCCTCTTGGGTGCAGACACGCCAATCGCCTCCGCCGCCATCCGCAGCCTTGCGAGGGGGGAGCGGAGTTCGTGAGAGGCGTTTGCGAGAAGAACCTTTTGAGCTTTGACGAGCGCTTCAATACGATCCGCGGACGCGTTGAAGGTCTCCGCTAGATTTCCAACCTCATCATGGCTTCTGACAGTAACGCGCGCTTTAAGATCGCCTTGGCCAAACGCGGCGACACCTTGCTGCAACTGCTCAAGATTTTTCGTCAGACGGCGAATGACAGGATAGGCGGAGACAGCGACCGCCAAGCCGATTGCGAAGATAATACCGAGCCATCGCAAGGGGGGTGGAAAGCCAGGCTTGAGCGACGGCCGGACCACGAGAAGCTGGCGCCCATCGTTCAGCCTGACCGCGAACGCGCCGTGCCGCACATATTCATGAAACCTTCGGAAATGGGAATGCGTAAGAGCGGCAAGCGAGCCTTTTGGGACTGGCCCAGCCTGCGCAATGACTTTACCCCCGGGCGAAAGCAGCGCCAGATCGAACCTGGTGCGATGGTGCCAAAATTGCAGTTCCTCGCCGAGAGCCTCCGGACTCGCCCCCGATGGTAAGAGGTGCTCCGCAACGTCCGATACGAATGGAACCTCGGGCCTGCCACCGTCCGGTTCTCTGAATTCCCGGAAGACCCAGCCGGTGAGACCTACAAGAAGAGCGAACAGTGCGAGGCTTCCCAGGACCGCAAGGTAAATCCGGAAATAGAGGCGCCTCATGAGTCGCGTCCCTTTGCGAAAACATAGCCGGCGCCTCTCACCGTTATGATGTGCCGCGGATGCTTCGCGTCTTCTTCAATGGCGGAGCGGATGCGGGCGATATGAACATCCACCGACCGGTCCAAGCTGGGATCGTAGGGCTGCCCATGGCGGCCGGCGAGATCTGCAAGCTGTTCCCGCGATAGGACCCGCCCCGCCCGCTCGGCCATAATCGCCAAAAGATCGAACTGGTAGCTTGTCAGATTTTTGGCCTCGCCATCAACCCGGACTTGACGGGCGCCGCGGTCGATTTCAAGCCGGCCGAAGCGGAGGATATCGCCCGCGGAGCCTGCGGGAAGGCGCCCCCGGCGCAAGACAACCCGGATGCGCGCCAAGAGCTCCCGGGGCTCGAAGGGTTTTGGAATGTAGTCTTCAGCCCCGATTTCGAGCCCCACCACGCGATCCATGGGGTCGCCGCGTGCGGTCAGCATGATCACAGGGATCGCCGCGGCCGCTGGATTTAAGGCGCGAATCTCGCGGAACAGATCGAGGCCGTCGCCATCGGGTAGCATGAGGTCGAGAACGATGAGATCCACCGGCTTTCGCCTTAGGACTGTCAATCCCGCGGCGCCGTCCGCGGCGTGGAGGACATCGAACTTGTTTTCCCGAAGATAGTCCGAAACCATCCTCGCGAGGCGAATGTCGTCCTCTATCAAGAGAATGAGGGGCATGGAAGCTCACCATTGGCTCGGGATGAAAGAATCCATGCCCATCGGATCAAACGCTCATTGATGCATATGCCATTGCTCCCATCTCCCGGCAAGTTGCCGCCGTTGTTCTGGCTTCAACACTTCGGCGGCGTCTGCAACCGCTTGCAGGATACGCTTTGAGGCGGCATCGGCGTTATTGATCTGCTCTGCTCTCAGAGCCTCCAATGCGGATCGATCTATGGTATCGGCCTTCATGATCGTGAGAAACTTCTCGCGCAGGCCGGACCGGTCCTTTCGCATGGCCATGACATCGTTGACTGCGGCCTTCGCGATGGTATCGATCTTATCGCGCTGCTCCGGCGTGGCGTCGACCTTGGACAGAGCCCTGTTGATACGATGCTGAACGATGAAGCCGATCTCGTCGGCATCGAGGAAACGATGATGGCCGGCCCAATGAAACCAAGGCGAGCTGTGAACGGTTCCGGCGGCAAACCCAAACAGGGCGGCGGCGCCGATGAAGACTGCAAAAAGCCAGCGGCGCCTCCGGTGGGGTGCGCCGTTGGGACGATTTTGCAGACCGCTATTGGATGTATCTTCAGACATGGAATAAGGCTCCCAATTGAACGTCTCCGCAGTTGCGGTGAGCATGATTTGGGGCCGCGTTGTTTCTACCGGAATTACGCATTGTAAAGTTACGTAAAGCCCGAAGCGAACCTCGCACCGGCTATTTTCAGCCTCTGTTCCTGGCCGTTGTCGCGGATGCGTTATACCCGGTCGCGATCACGTAACGGCGATTCCGGAACCGTCCTTGCGAGGGGTATAGCTCCGTCGTTGCGAGGCCAAAGGCCGAAGCAATCCAGAGCCGCAAATGCAAGCGTAAACAGCAAGTTGCACTGGATCGCCTCGGCGGCTTTGCCGCATCGCGATGACGTTGAAGGCGAACCGCCTCGCAATGACGGCGGGGCGAAGCATCAGCCGGGTGCGGCGTCATTGCGTTCGACCCCTGCCGCACAAAACTCTAAGCGGCCCGCGACGAGCCGTGATCTGCCGTAACCTGCTCGGCGAGCTTGCCGGTCAGGTCGACAAGATGGTCGAACTTCGCCTCGAAGCTGCCGGCGCCCGACGTTGCCGATCTCAGTTCGATGATAAGGTCCTGCATCTCGGCTTCGGGAATGTGAGCTTCGATGACATCCCAGCCGTCCCAGCCGGGGCGTCCGTCGAAGCCCAGGATCTGGCCGCGCCGCGAGGAAATCATTCCATTGATTTTCGGCGTGGCCTCCGAAGGCACGGCAATCTTTACCGCCATGATCGGCTCGAGCAGCACAGGCAAGCATTTCGGCATGCCCTCGGACATGGCGATCCGGCCTGCCGTGCGGAACGCCTGCTCGGACGAGTCGACCGTGTGATAGGAGCCATCCTTCAGACAGACGGCAACATCGACAACCGGAAAGCCAAGCGGCCCCGCACCCAAATAATCGCGCACGCCCGCCTCAACCGCGGGAAAATAGTTGCGCGGCACCGCGCCGCCCGTGACGGTCTCGGAGAACGCGAAACCTTCGCCGCGCGGCTGCGGCGAAATCTCCACGACGACATCGCCGAATTGCCCGTGCCCGCCGCTTTGCTTTTTGTGGCGGCCGCGAATTTCTACGCTCTTGCGGATCGTCTCCTTGTAAGGGATTTGCCGCTTGCGCGTCTCGGCCTTGATCCCGAAGCGCCGCGCGAGGCGCTCCAGCGCCACCCGCAAATGCATCTCGCCTTGTCCCCACAGAACCATCTGGCTCATCTCGCGATCTTGGACGAGGGACAGCGATGGGTCTTCATCGATGAGTTTGGCGAGCGAGGAGGTGAGCTTGATCTCGTCTTTGCGCTCGCCCGCGGCGATGGCGAGCCCAAACACCGGCTTCGGCGGCACGGCGGGCTTGATCGAGATCGCGCCGTTCTTCTCGGCCGTGATCGTGGTTCCGGTGGGCAGGCCTTCGAGCCGGCCGAAAGCCACCGTCTCGCCCGCGGAGGCCGGACCGCGCTTTTTCACGTCGGCGCCACTGACCTGATAAACGCCTGAAATTTTCTCCTCGCCGGACACGCTATAAACGGATGCTCCATCCGCAAATTGCCCAGCGAGCACGCGGGCGAGCGAAAGTTTGCCCGCGTGCGAGGTGTGATAGGTCTTCATAAGGTAGGCGGCCGATTTCGCATCGCCGAGACCGAGCCGGCGTGCCGTCTCCTGCATGAACGGCGCCTCATGCCGGAGCGCCTTCAACAGCCGGCCCAAGCCGTTGCCGTGCTCAGCCGATCCGAAGAAAATCGGGCAAATCTGGCCGCGCTTGAATTCCATAATGAGATCGCCGAACACCTTATCGCGGCTCGGCATCGCGTCGCTTAAAAGCTGCTCCATCAGCTCGTCGTCGTAATCGGCGAGTTTTTCGAGCATGGAGAAGCGCTGCTCCGCCTCGAATTGCGCGAGGTCCGAAGGAATGGCGATCACTTCGCTTTGCGTGTGCTCCCGGTAAACGTAAGCGCGCTCCAGCGCCAGGTCGACGAAGCCGCAGACCGCGCCGTCCTCCCAAATCGGGATTTGCCTCAGCACAAGCGGAAGCCGGCTCGCGGTCTGCATCATCGTCAAGACCTGGGCCATGCCCTGGCCAACCTTGTCGATTTTATTAATAAACAGGAAATGGGGAATGCCGGAGGCCTCGAGGCTCTTCAAGACCATCTGCAGCGCGTGAAGCTTCTTGTCGTCGGCTTCGCACACCACGACGGCGGCGTCGCACGCGGCAAGCGCGCCCATGCCATCGAATTGAAACTCAACCGAGCCCGGACTGTCGAGAAGGGTGAAACTATCGCCGAGATACTCCATATTGGCCACGTTCAGCTCGACGCTCATGCCGTGCGCCTGCGCCTCGGGCGAGTGATCGCCTATCGTTTTGCGAATATCGGCACCTTCGTGGCCCGTAACGCCAGTGCGCGCGAGCAGCGCTTCGAAAAGCGTCGTCTTGCCGCTGTCATGAGGCCCGATGAGTGCAATGCAGCGGGGACTTCTGCCGTTCGTCGTTCCTTGATCGCCCATTGTGATCTTCCTTAGCCGGAATGTGTTCTTTGGGCCGCGCGCCGCGGCGGGCGGCGAATTGCCTATCGTCGCGCGCGGCGGTGGACTTGGCAAGCCTAAACCTTGGAACTAGCCGCTACTTGAGCTGCGCTATTTGCCGCCGCCATAGCGCGCTCGCGAAGTCTGCCGCCGCCTCGAAACTTAAATGCACGACCGCGGCCGGATCGGCGCCGAAACCCAAAACGAGCCGCGCGGATTTCACGGCGGCATTGATCAGCATGGTATTGTCCGCGAAGCCGTCGAATTCCTCGATCGCCACTCCATCGCGCTTGCCGCGCTTGAGAAGGCCATCCCCATAGACTTCGCCTTGATAGACGTCCGCAACGATCCGCTCTGCGAAAGAGCGCCTGCCGTTTGTATGAAGCACCACCGGTTTGCCCAGCGCGGCCATGAAGCCCAGTTCGTAGGCGGTGCCATCGTCGGCCTCAGGGCCGCGCCATGGCTGAATGTTGAAAATGCCAAGATCGGCCTTGCGCATCTGGGCCTCGCAGGCTTCGGCGATTGCGAGCCCGAACTCTTTGCCATCGCGGTAATCGCCGGGGTGCAGCGCGTTGTCGAGGGGGAAGAGGCCGGTCATGCCGCGCAGGGCAAGCGCCTCCTTCATCTTCGCGCCCCTGAGAAGGGCGTCGGGATAGAAGACATCCGGGCCGGCGAGATAGACGTAGGGGCGGCCTTGTTCGTCAGGCATGCCTGCTGAGATCCCTTACGGAACGGAATGGGTCAAGCGATGTCACGATCCTATCTATTACGCGGGGTATGCCTTGCTCGCAATGGTCACGAGATTTACAACCGCCCGCGACCGCGCGGGGCAGCGCGGCGGAAAGCCCGCTCGGGGTCGAAACCGGCTACGCTGTCTCTCAGGGTCCACAGCCGTTTGATCTCCAGCTGCGGAAACTCTCAGAAGCGCAGGACGGCAGGTTGGTTCCTTACATGTCCCAGGGCTTTTCATGAAACCCAGAGCTGCTTTTTTAGTGCACCAACTATCGCTAGTGGGCGCGCGCGCCGCGAATCTCTGCGCGCGTTTGAATCGCGGAAAGCCTCATAGTTTCTATTCGCGATCTTGACCTGTGCACGGGAATGTGCAGATATTTGCACACGGGCAGCACTTGATTCGGCGCACTTTATGTGCAAATATTGGAACAGTCGGGCATGACAAAGTCCACAAAGGCAGGGCCGAAGCCCTCCATTGTTTATGAGCGCAACAGTCGTAAGCTCAAGAGCAGACTGGAAAAAGACGGATGGTATGTCGATCGCGTGAACGGCGATCATCACATTATGAAGCATCCAACGAGGAAAGGGCGAATTGTTCTGTGCCATCCTGTAAAGGACCTTCCAGAGGGCACTGTGAAGCGAATTTACAAAGATGCAGGATGGCATGCGTAGGAGTTTGGGGGCGCATATAACGGGAGAATGGGGAATGAGAAGGTATTTGGCTATTGTGCACCAGGAAGGGGACAGCGCCTATGGCGTGTGGTTTCCCGATCTTCCTGGGTGCTACGGCGCTGGCGACACTGAGGATGAAGCCTTGGCTTCTGCGAAGAAGTCCTTAATGCTTTACGCCGAGGACGCCCTAAAAGATGGTGAGGAACTTCCCGCTCCCCGGACTCTGCATGAACTTCACAATGATCCGGAAGTGCGAGAATCTCTTGCCGAAAGCAACGGCTTCTTAGTTTCCGTCCCCCTCATTCTCAATTCGGGCCGGAAAAAAAGAGTTAGCCTCGACTTCGACCAAGCCCTTGTAGAAACCATCGATGTGGTTTCTAAGGAATGCAGACTCACTAGAAAAGCATGGTTTGAGCAGGTCATCAGGGACTGGATATTCACTTACGAGAGCGGCGCCCGAAGCACTGAAAAGGTTGTGCGGTTCACTCAAACACCTAAGGCGGCGAGGACCAAGACCAAGGCATACGCGTAGAAGGATAGTCTGATTGAGAGGAAGGCCGTGGCTGATGCTGCGGCTTTTTTATTGGTAGGCGCCAATTCGAACGACGGCTTAACCCTCGAAAGCGGGCAAACTCGAAAATCGACCCGAGGTCCGGAATCGGCCTCACGCGAACGTGGTGAAAAGCAAAGGCGTCACTTACTAGAAGCAGATATGTACTTGGTTACGCATTTATACTAGCGTTACGCTGGTGCCAAAGTGCCATTTCCGGGGTACTAGCGCTAACAATCCAGCGGGAATTCTCATCGAGATAGGCTTCCATTGCGCCGTTACACATCACATAAGGAAGGCGCACACTACTTTACCTTTCCGCGCCGCCTCCCTAAGCTCATCAACGGATTGAAATAGCCTCGAAAACGAATACGCCTGCGCATCTCCTTTTTTCTTCTTAAAGAAGATGTTTTGGTTGCTCAACAAGAATACTAGATCCTTGTCGGGTATATTAGACTTGTCTGAAATGTCAATAACATCATATTGCTTTTCTTGCTCATCCAATACGGCTCTTACGTCTGCAAGCCTTTCTGCGAAAGCGGGTGCAGTAATAACGAGAACCTTCCTCGGTTCGACCGTGCATACGTGCGGATAGAGGCTTCTTAAGTCGACTTGCGCCCAGCTAATAGACCGCATATCCCTATGTGGTTCGCCGGGCGAAATATGAAGGACACGATGCCCATGGTCTTTTAGAAAAGACAGCAAAGGGATGTAATCTCGATCACTGGAAAGCAACGCGAGATATTCATGGTCACGCATCGCCGCGTGTTTGATCATTTCAACCGTCGAAAGGACATCGACACCGAGTTCAGAATTTCGTGTCACTTGGGCTCCGCATTGAGAACACTTGTCTGTTGTTTGTTTTTTTAAACGTTCCCTAAATTCGAAGAATAGACCCGGCTTGCATCCAAATGTATCTAGTGTTCTATTGACGAACGCATGCTCGTCAGGGTTACTCTTCGCGTACGACCCAAAAATATAGCACCCAGAGAGTTCACCTATCGTTTCATCTCCAAAACCTCGGTGGGTACTGCTAAGAATTAACTCAGTCAAAGCATCCCAGCGCACTTCAACGTCAAATTTCGACGCCTGTTGTCTCGCAGAGATTACCACGTTCCAAAAATCGACGAAAACCTTTAGCCGTCTGCCTCCCGGCTGGACAACCCTAACAGTATCCTTGAAGCCCATCTGAAACCCGATATCCCCGTTCACAGACATGCAGGGTAGCAATGATGCACATATTTGACGTCGCGGCACAAGCCGTTGCACAAGCTAATCAGCGAACGAGCTAGAACCGCATGCTAACGCACTTGGAACGTCAGCTTTACTGCTAAGTCCAGGCGTGTATGGATAGCTTTAGGATGTCGGCTCACGGCCTACCACGCCCTTATACGGTGAACCTCGCAACTCAAAAAAAGGAACATCGCCGAAGGCGGCGCGCGCGGGGTTGACTCCCGCCGCGCGGGATGCTGTTCAAGCTGCGTCTGCCATTCACCCGATTCCGCCCTCCCGCCGCAGAAGGACGCACCTCATGACCAGTCAATTCGACGCCAGTTTCGCCTATACCGGCCCCATCGGCGCGGACGTGTCGGCGGCGCACGCCCGCGAGATCGAACACGCGATGTTCATGCCGAGCAAGCTTGCCAATGCGAAGCTGCACGCGAATAACGAGCTTCAGCGCTGGGTGCTAGCGTGCAACCGGCTTGTGTGGGGCTCGATGCCGGCCGATGCGCGCGAGCCGGCGGCCGGAGAGATCGCAGCGCTCTTGGAGCAGCTCAGCCCGGAGAACCGCGAGCGCCTGCTGAAGGAGTCGCAGCTTGCGGCGGAGGCGCGCAATCTCGTCGCGCTGCTGGAAGCGGCGGAGATCGAGGCGCGGGCGCGGCTGGAGGTGCAGTGGGCTGAGCAAGCGCGGGCCGAGGCCGAGGAGCAGGCGCGGTTCGAGGCGCAGCAAGCGGAAATGGCGCGCGCGGAGGCCGAGCGCGCGCTTCGCGAGGAGTTCGAGGCCATCGACGAGGCCGGTAAAGAGGCGCGCTTCCAGGCTTGGCGCGCGGCGCATGGGAGATAAGCGGACAACCCCTCCATAATATTGCCTGAGGCAACCGCCTTTTTACACGCTTATTCGCGTGAGCAACGCTTTTGAGTCTGTCCTACATAAGCTGAAACAGCTTAAGACCCCCTCATCCTGCCCTTCTCCCCAAGGGGCTACGGTGTTCAAAGAAGTGAGTCTGGGAAACGCGCGGACGGCGTGCGCGCTACCCGCCTTGCGGCGGTATCATGACGATGTCGAACTGAACCTCCGGCATTGGGCGCGTCCCCATCGTGCGGCTGACGGCGATAGACATTTGTTTCGATGCACCCGACACAAAGCCGGCTGCCTTGCCAAGACAGTCCGTGTCCACATGAGGACAAACGATGAGCAGGCCATACCGCTTCAATTTGTCTGGCGTCACCCAGCGCGCCTTTGAAAAAGACAGGCCGGGGAAGCTCGACGGGTGATCCTCGCTGTAAAAGGCGAGCCCGTTAGCGTAATGGATGGCACCCCCGGCATACCGAAGCGGGGTACGAATCTCGTTATGCCAAAGTCCGGTGACACGCGCGGCAAGCTCGCGGTTGGGTTCGCCCGGCCCCTTGCGGCTTCGGCGGTCCATGACCTCCCTTTCGAGCGGCGATGAGGCCGCCGCCAGCACAGTCACGGCTATCGCCACCGATCCCGCGAGCTGAAAGAGCCGCCGTGCGTCGAGGGGCGGCGCAAACTGCAGTAGCAAAAGGGGCATAAGGGGATAGGTAGCCGCCGCCATGATCGTCACGATCTTCAATTGAAAGCTCAGGCCAAAAATAAGGGTCAGGATAGCGGGCGTTAGCACGAGCACGGCTAGAAAGCTGCGCCGCGATTGGGGTAAGCGTCCGGCTACCTCATGAATGCCTCCGGCATTCGATATCCGCCACGCCAAGAAAACGATGGCCGCCACGCCGGCTTCATAAAGCACGGCCTCGAGAACGAAGCGAACCGCATAACCGGTCGCATAGGACCAGCCGTTCCCCGTTATGCTCATGGCGTAGGCGACCGGCGGAGCGTTACTGTTGAGCGACCAGATGAGATGCGGCAGGACGAGCACTGTAAAAACCGCAGCCGCCAGCCAGGGCAAGGGCGAGAGCAAATATCGCCGCCCGTTCGGATGGAAATACAGCGAGAACGCGCAGGTCATAAGCAAGATGACGGTATAATATTTGGAAAGTATCGACAAAGCGGCGAAGACGCCAAACCACACCGCGTCCCGCTTCGAGAGATTGTCGAGGGAGCTTACAAAAAAGAACAGCGTCCACGGCCAAAGAGAAATTAAAATCGTGTTGGCGTTATACTTGTAAGCCATATAAGTATAGAAAGGCGTAGCCAGCAGCAGGAGCGTCGCGGCGTGGCGCGTCCAGTCCTTCGCGAACAGCCCGATGAGCCGCCAGGCGCCCAAAAGCCCAAGCGCCGCGTTGATGGCCTCAAGCAGCACAAAGGAGGCGTTGGTTTTGGGAAATAGCAGGAACCAAGCGCCCGCTATCCACGCCCAAAAAGGCCCGTGCTGGTTATAGCCGAGCTGAAACTCCTGCCCCCAGGCATAGGCTTCGAGCAGGTCGAAATGCAGCGCCTTGTGGGATTCGACGACCGCCCCGTGCAGGGTCCAAGCGAGGACGAAAAAGAGAAGGCCCGCGGCAACGACAGCGTTTTCCGGCAAGGACCTCATGGAGCCGGCCTTACCGCTGGAATTTCTGTCCCCGGTTAGCGCCCGGTTTTCTCGCGCCATGCTGCTCATCGTTGCTCCGGCCGCCTTGAGAAGCTCCGCCGATCGGAGCCTGCCGGGGCCAAGGTTTGGCGCCAAAGTCCAGGGGCGTCAAGCCGCATAGGCGGGCGCTTGGTCAAGCGC
>JBKQOR010000065.1:0-10790 GCA_052145435.1 Rhodomicrobium sp.
TGTTATTTTGATTTATGACCTATCGCTTCCATGCAATATCTGCGCTGGGAAGGCAACCCTGGCCCTTTTCGACTTTTCCGCCCCTGAAGGCATTCTCTTGGTGTCCAGGGCCGTAGCGGCCTAAAAATCGTCATACTGAGACATTTCTCCGTCCAGGCCCCCGCAGCGGTCCATTCGATCCTCGAAAAGGGTGCGCTTCAATGCTGGGTATAATGATGCTCGTGGACGTACAAGGGCGGAGAACCAGAGTGCTTGCTGCATGGATTGACTTTTCGTCTTGCGGAACGGCTAAGGGCCGGCGGTGCTCGACTTCCGCGCAGAAACCACGCCGCGGGTGTGCCGGTTGCTTCCCCCTATTTCTGCATCCCGTTTCTGATGAGAGATTTAGCACTAGATTGGCACTACTAGCTTACTTTGAAATCCTGTTCTTGACTTAATTCATTGATTCTAAATGGCGCTCCCTAGGGGAGTCGAACCCCTCTTTCAAGATTGAAAATCTCGCGTCCTAACCGATAGACGAAGGGAGCGCAGCCGGAGAACCTAGCAAGGGGAGGATATAAAGCCGGTTCGACGCTCTTTGCAAGCGCCTCTTACCTAGCCTGTAGACTGCAAAGGTTGGTCCTGCCCAGTCAGCGTATCGGCTGTCCGGCAGTGCCGGGCTTTCACCGGGCGGCAGAAGCCGTGGCGGCGTCCTCGATCTGAAACTCGACGCGGCTGCGTCCGCCCCATTCGTCGCGCGTCAGGCGCCCCGCGATATGGCAAGCAAGATCGCGCCCGCGCTTGAGTGCTTCGCCCAGCTCCGATTGAGCGGACCGGAACGCCACCGCGCTGATTTGGCTCCCATCCGCCGATTGCAGCGCGCAGCGAAGATGGCCGCCGGAAAACTCCTTGAGCATAGTAAGACGCACCGACGGCAAGCAAAAGCGCGGCGCAGGGTTCCCCTGGCCGAACGGGCCTGCATTTTCCAGCTGCCCGGCAAATTCGAGAGTGGCCGCCCGCGGCGTCAGCGCACCGTCGACCGCGAGCGTTGCCGACGCCGACGCCGCCCGGTAGGAGTGGCTGAGCGCCTCGCGCAAATAAGCGGTCAGCTCCGGGAGCTTATCCCGGCAGACCGTGACGCCGGCGGCCATGGCATGCCCGCCGCCTTTCTTTGCAACCCCGGACTCGACCGCGCCGCGCACGGCGGCCCCGATGTCGACGCCTTCGACCGAACGCGCCGAGCCGGTCGCCTCGCCAGCGCTTTCGTCATACGAGAAGATCAGGCTGGGGCGCTGAAAACGGTCCGTGAGCCGGCTTGCCGCCAGCCCGACCAGCCCCTTATGCCACTCTGGCGAGCCCGCGACGATAATCGGGCAATCCGGGTCGTCCAGAAGCGTGCGATCCGCCCAAGCCGCCGCCTCGTCCACCGTTTTCCGCTCGATCTCGCGGCGTTCGCGGTTTAGCCGATCCAGCGTTTGTGCAATTTGTGCGGCCTCGGCGTCATCGGCCACAGCGAGAAGGCGCGCACCTAGGCCCGCATCCCCGATGCGGCCGCCCGCATTGATTCTCGGTCCGAGCACGAAGCCGAGTGTGTAAGGTGTTGGCGGCTTGTTTACCCCGGCTGCATCGCAAAGCGCTTTCAGTCCCGGATTTTGTCGGCGGCGCAGCACCTTCAGACCCTGTACGACGAAGGCGCGGTTGATGCCCTTCAGAGGTACCACATCGCAAACGGTGGCGAGCGCGACCATGTCCAGCCAGGAAAGAAGATCGGGTGCTTTGGCCTTCGCGTAAAACCCTTTGGCGCGCAAACGCTGCTGCAGCGCGACGCAAAGCAAAAAAACGACGCCCGCCGCGCAAAGATGCCCCTGCCCGCTCAGACAATCCTGCCGGTTGGGGTTGACGATCGCGTGGGCCTGGGGAAGCTCCTGCCCCACTTGGTGATGATCGATAACGACAACATCGACGCCGCGCCGCGCCGCCACTTCGAGCGGCTCGAAGCTCGTCGAGCCGCAGTCCACCGTAACGATCAGGCTGGCCCCATCCTCGATCAGCCCATCGATGGCGGCCGGGTTCGGTCCATAGCCCTCGGTGACGCGATCCGGGATATAAATGCGGGGCTTGAGCCCGTGCCACGCCAAAAAGCGGTAAAGCAAGGCCGACGACGAGGCACCGTCCACATCGTAATCGCCAAAAATGGCGATCTGCTCCCCCGCGGCGACGGCTCGCATCAGACGCTCCGCGGCCTTTTCCATATCGGTGAGGCTGGCCGGATCGGGACAAAGCGCCCGGATGGTCGGGTTCAGCACGTCGGGCACATCGTCCAGCGAAACCTCGCGCGCAGCGAGAAGCCGGCCGATGATCTCCGGCAAATTATGACGTTGGGCGATGGCTGCGCCGAGATAGGCGTCGGAAGCCGAAAGCCGCTCGACCCATTTCAGGCCGCGCGCGGACCGCTCGACGCCGAGAAACGCCGCGTTGGCGCGCGGCGGCAGCTGCAGGGATAAGGACAAGGAACGCAAACTGGGGCTCCATGATGATTGGAGCCTCAGCGTATCTGATTCGCCTTGCGTGGGCCTCTTCGTGAAAACCAGCAAAAAATTCCGAGGATATCGGGCCCGGCTAGGCCGCCGCGCCTACAGGCTGCCGGTCTGGGCTTTTTTCCGCTCAGGGCACGCACTTGCCCAAGAAACTTTCAATCAGCCGGCTCCGCGCGCGAGAAGCCACGATGTTTTTCACGGGCTTGCCAGCGCTTGGATCGTCGAGCGCATATTGCGATCGTCGGCGTGCCCGGCGATATACGCCGCCGCCGCATTCGGTTAGCATCGCGATGGACCTCCGCGGCACCCCGCAAGCTACCATGGAGTTTAAGCCCTTGACGAAAATGAATGAAGCCATTGCAGGCGAACGGAGCATGCCGAAGCGGGCTGATCCCCTGCACAGGCGCGAGCCTCTTCCGTGGCACCGTCCGAAATCGCCCGACGAAGATCCGCAAGCCCCTGAGCGCGTTTCAGCGATCATGTCGAGCCCAAGTTACCGGCGCGCCGACGACGACTCCAGCTTTCTAGGCACGGACGGAATGCGGGGCGTACGCCTGCAAATCGACTACCTGAAACCTGAGTTGCTACTCGAAGAGCACGGGGTCCAGGACACGATTGTCGTTTTCGGCAGCACACGCATCTGCGAGCCGGGTGCAGCGCGCCGCAAAGTGGATGCGCTCGCCGCCGGGCTGGCTGGTAGCCCTGGAAATCGCGAACTCGCGCGCCAGCTTGCGTTGGCCCAGCGCATCCTCGCAAAAAGCCACTACTATGAAGCCGCCCGTGAATTCGGCAGCCTTGTAAGCCAGGCAAATGCACGAGGGGGCGAGCAGCATGGCGTGATCATGACCGGCGGCGGCCCTGGGATCATGGAGGCCGCCAACCGGGGAGCATTCGATGCTGGGGCCAAGTCCGTGGGCCTCAACATCCACCTGCCTCACGAGCAATATCCAAACCCCTATATCACGCCCGGTCTTTGCTTCAGCTTCCATTATTTCGCGATGCGCAAGCTCCACTTCCTACTACGCGCGAAGGCGCTGGTCGCATTTCCCGGCGGCTTCGGCACACTCGATGAGCTCTTCGAAGTGCTGACGCTTGTGCAAACGCGCAAGATCAAGCCGATCCCGGTCGTGCTTGTGGGGGAGAACTATTGGCGCCGAGCCATCGATTTCGATTTTCTCGCAAGCGAGGGCGTCATCGACCAAGAAGACCTGGAGCTTTTCTTTTTCGCCGAAACGGCCCAGGAAATCTGGGAGGGCATCTTGCATTGGCATGGGGCAGCAGGCGAGGCAGAAACCGCCTCACCCGAGTAACCGGCCAAATTCCGTCCGCCTAGGCCTGTGCTTGGTTGCCGCCGGCAAGATCGAACTTTTGCAGACCCATGTGCTCCGCATAGACCCATCGTACCGTCCGTGTGGCGGAGCGCATGATGACCGTATGTGTTTCGATTTGCCCCTCGTAAAACTTGACGCCGCTCAGGAGAGGCCCTTCGGTGATACCTGTCGCCGCGAAGATAATGTCGCCGGACGCCATATCGGCCGTGGAATATTTGCGGCTCAGGTCCTTAATGCCGAATAACGCCGCGCGGCGCTTGTGCTCATCGTTCAGCGGGCTCAGCCGGCCCTCCATTTGTCCGCCGGTGCAGCGAAGCGCAGCCGCCGCCAGCACGCCCTCGGGTGCGCCGCCCGTACCGAGATAGATATCGATGCCGGTCTCCTCCGGCTCGCAGGTTTGTATGACGCCTGCAATATCCCCGTCCCCGATCAGGTTCACGGCCGCGCCCGCCGCGCGGATCTCCCCGATCAATTTCGCATGGCGCGGGCGGTCCAGTACGCAAGCTGTTATTTCGTGAACCTGGACGCCCTTCGCTTCCGCCAGCCTATGAAGGTTGTCCGATACCGAATAATCCAAGCTCACAAGACCCCCCTCGAAACCCGGTCCTATCGCGATCTTCTCCATATACATGTCCGGTGTCTGAAGAAGGCCTCCCCGTTGGGCCACGGCAAGCACCGCAAGCGCGCCAGGCAGCGATTTCGCGCATAAGGTTGCACCTTCGAGGGGATCGACGGCGATGTCGACCTCGGAGCCGCCCCGGCCAATCTCCTCTCCGATATAAAGCATCGGCACTTCGTCCTGCTCGCCTTCGCCGATCACGATACGGCCCGATACCGGCAGCTCGTGCACCTCGCGCCGCATGGCGGCCGCAGCTGCGATGTCCGCCTTCCTCTCGTCTCCCCGGCCCCTGAAAAGCGCTGCGGCTACCGCCGCCGCTTCGGTCACCCGCGCGATCTCCAGCGATAGGGTGCGCATGAGTTCGTTTGCCGGTGCAGATTGCCGTTCCATGAGCCGCTCCTAACGATTACGTCTTAAAGGCTGTAACATAGCGGTTTAGAGGGCCTCAATCCGGATCATCTGCGGGGCGCCGTCGACATGCCCATCCTTGACGATCAGGTTGAGCGCGCTCCGCAGCAAGTCCTCACGCGTGCGGTGCGTAATCATGACAACCGGGGTGGGGTCTCCCTCGTGCCCAGGGCGCCCGAACCCCGGCAGGTCGGGCGCTTCGCGCTTCTGCACGACGCTTTCAAGCGATATGCGCTGCTCGGCCATGCGCGTCGCGATAGCCGCAATCGCGCCAGGCCGGTCATAGACGGAAAGCCGGATGTAATAGCCGCCTTCATGCGTTCGCATTTGCGAGCGGTTGTGGCTTTCGAGCCTGGCGGCGGGCAGGATGAAAGGCGGCCGCATATGCCCGCGCGCGATATCGATAATATCGCTTGCGACCGAGGAAGCGGTGGGCCGCGCTCCCGCGCCGGGTCCTGCCAAAATGATGAGGCCCGCAAAGTCTCCCTCGACAGCCACGCAGTTCAAGACGCCATCGACGCCCGCCAGAGCGCTGGACTTGGGTATCATCGTCGGCGACACCCTAGCCTCAATGCCGGCCGGCGTCTTAACCGCAACTGCGAGAAGCTTGATGCGGTACCCGAGTTCGTCTGCGGCGCGGAAGTCGGCCGGGGTGATGCCGCGGATGCCCTCGAGATGCACCGCATTGAAATTGGGGCGCACGCCGAACGACAGCGCAGCGAGCAAGCACAGCTTGTTCGCCGCATCCTGGCCGTCCACATCGAAGGTGGGATCCGCCTCGGCATAACCTAGCGCCTGCGCCTCGCCGAGAACTTCAGCGAATGGCAGCCCCTCGCGCTGCATGCGCGTGAGAATATAATTACTCGTGCCGTTCAAGATTCCGTAGATGCGGGAGATTGAATTGCCGAGCAGGCTCTCTCTGAGCGCCTTCACAATGGGGATGCCGCCGGCAACCGCTGCTTCGAAGTTGAGTGCCACGCCGTGCTTCTCGGCGAGCGCTGCAAGCTCGGGGCCGTGGCTCGCGAGGAGCGCTTTGTTGGCAGTAACCACATGCTTGCCAGCCGATAGCGCTGCCTGCACACTTTGCAGTGCAGCCCCGCTGTCGCCCCCGATCAGCTCGACGAAAACGTCGATGCTGGGATCTGCGGCGAGAACGGCGGCGTCATCGAACCAAGGAATGCCCTCGACACCGGCGCTGCGCTTTTTGTCGCGCGACCGCGCGCATACGCCCGCGACCTCGACCGGACGGTTGCACTTTTCGGCAATGGATTTGCCATGCTCGGCCAAGAGGGACAAAAGGCCTGAGCCCACGGTCCCGAGGCCGGCGATGCCTAGCCTGAGCGGTTTGTGCGCTTTCATGCTGCTCCCTGCGGATATTGCCCGCTAGCGGGCCTGGCCTTGTGCAAAGGGTATGACATTGTGCAGCGTCGCATCTGCCGAGGACAGGAACTTTTTGATCGCACGGGCGGCCTGCCTGATGCGGTGCTCGTTCTCCACGAGCGCGATGCGGATAAAGCCTTCGCCATACTCGCCAAATCCGACACCCGGCGAGACCGCGACGCCTGCCTTCTCCAGTAGAAGCTTGGAAAACTCGAGAGAGCCAACGTTCTCCATACCGTGAGGCAAAGGCGCCCATGCGAACATCGTACCGGGCGGAGAAGGGATATTCCAGCCCGCGCGCCCGAGCGATTCGACGAGGCAATCCCGCCGGCGCTTGTAAGTTTGGCGCATCTCCTCGATGCAGTCCTGCGGACCGTTAAGCGCGGCGGCGGCGGCGACTTGGACCGGCGTGAAGGCGCCATAGTCGAGATAGGATTTCACGCGTGCGAGTGCGGCGACGAGGCGCTCATTGCCGACGCAAAAGCCGATGCGCCATCCGGGCATCGAGTAGGTCTTCGACAGAGAGGTGAACTCGACCGCGACATCCACGGCGCCCGGCACCTGCAAGATGGACGGCGGCGGGTTATCGTCGAAGTAGATTTCCGCATAAGCGACGTCGGACAGAATGATAAGTTCGTGCTTTCTGGCGTAGTCCACCACCTCCTTGTAGAAGTCGAGGCTCGCCATGATCGCGGTCGGATTGGAGGGATAGCTGAGCACGAGCGCAAGCGGCTTCGGCACGCTGTTACGCACCGCCTTATCCACCGAGACGAGGAAGTCGTGATCGACGCCCGCCGGCAAATGCCGGATGCTCGCGCCAGAAATGATGAAGCCAAACTCGTGGATCGGATAGGTTGGATTTGGCACCAAGATGAGGTCGCCAGGCGCGGTTATGGCTTGCGCCATGTTTGCGAAGCCTTCCTTCGAGCCAAGCGTCGCCACCACCTGCGTGTCGGGATTGAGCTTCACGCCGAAACGGCGCGCATAATAGGCCGCCTGCGCACGCCGCAAACCCGGAATACCGCGCGACGCCGAATACCGGTTCGTGCGGGGCTTCGTAATCGTCTCCATCATTTTTTCAACGATATGCTCGGGCGTCGGCAAATCCGGATTGCCCATGCCGAAGTCGATAATGTCTTCACCGCGCGCTCGTGCCGCGGCCTTGAGCTTATTCACTTGCTCGAAGACATAGGGCGGCAGGCGTTTGATGCGGTGAAATTCTTCAGTCATGACCTCAGTGCTTTCCAGATGTGAAAATGGCTCTCGCTTCAGCGGAGCGGCCCTTTTACCTATAATGCCTGACGCGCGCCTGTGTCTATGAGCATTGCGGTTTGCAAACAGAAGCTGGGCAGCCTTGCGGTGGTGTCATCCCGGCCTGGCGCTTGCCGCGTCCGGCGTAGCAGCTTGTGCGGGAATTTGGCTGCTTGCTGCAAACCCGGCCGTGACAGCGGCGGATGCCGCCGCTTTTTCGCGTGTCCGGCGCCGGGCGGTATTACTGGCCTTGCTTGGCCTGCGCCCCGGTGGCGCTGCCGTTCTGGGCTTGATCGCCCTTCTGGAGATCCTGGAGCGCCTTTTGACGCTCTTCGGGCGTCATGATGTTGGTCAAATCCGACACCTTGCCGAGGGTTGGCCAGCCTGGGTCCGAGGAGCAGGCACCTAGCCCTGTACAGAGCGCCAGCGCAAGAACGGCCGCGGCGGCGCCGGTCATCCGGCGCGCGGTGGTTTGCCCTGGTAATGTACGCAACGCACCCAGTGTATGGTATGCCATTGCCGCCCTCGAATCATCTGCCTGTCTATTCTTTAGCGTGGCGCCAAAAAAAGTTCTAGTGCCTGCTTCTCAAAGAAATTGTAACAACATCGCGCGGCGGCGTTTAGCCGGGAATGCGGCGCAACCGCGCAACATTTAAAATTTGCCGGCCCTGTTACACGGATGCCTAATAATCGGGACTTGAATTAATTGCCTCGCTGTGCCCGGCCATGCTCCTCCGGGGTTTAGCACTTTGCCTCAGCCAAGACGGCGGCGCCGAGTGTTCGCGGCGCTCAGGAGTAGCCCAAAAGCAAAGGTCAAGAGCATGAAGAAGCAAATATCGCGCGCCTTCCGGCTTTGCATGGTTGCAAGCCTTGTCCTGCCGGTCTTCGCCACAGCCGCGGATGCAGCCAAAATGAGCGGCAGGCAATGCCGGCAGGAGTGGCGGGCAAACAAGGCCACCTACCGGTCGGAAGGCAAGACGCGGCGGATATTCATGATGCAATGCCGCGGCGGAGGCATGCAGCCGGCCCAACCTACGCCGAGCACCAGCACCACGCATTAGCACCGCGCGCGAAAACACGCGCTGCCGTCACCGTGAGGCGGCCTTGGCCGCAGTGGCGATCCAGGCCGCCGCCGCGGCCGAGGGCCTGATGGGGAAAGCTTCCAGACCGAGGGGTCGGGAGAGGTGCAACCCTCCCCGCCCTCCGAGCCGTGCATGCGGTTTTCCCGAACGCGGCTCTCCGGCCGGTAGTTTCCTCATCGGGAGGATCTCGCTTCCTGCAGACTATTATGAAGTGCGAACAGCCCAGCGTCCGCGAAGAAGGCGTTGGTCCCACGCATTCGACCGGCCAGTCAACGGCCGAAGCCGGGCCCGATCCCAGATAGGGCGCGAACGGCGCCCTTCCGGGATGAAGGGCGCGGAACTATTCAACCTAAATCCGGTAGTTGGAATCACTCCAAGCGCCGGCAACCGCTGTAAAAATGGATTCCCGCCTTCGCGGGAACGACGCTGCGGAGACAACCGTCGCCGCGGAAATAATGGGGCAATAAGTTCGCTCATCGCGCGTCCGCCTCCGCCGGCGGCCCATAGCACTCCGCCACGATATTCAGATAGCGTTCCATCTCCGCCTGCCAGCGGGCATCGTCCCAGCCAAGCGCGCTTTCGCAGAGGCTCCGGATTTGCGGCAGGACGTCCTTGGCGCCGGCAGGGTGCGTGTTGCCCAGCCGCACGCGGCGCAGCAGGAGATCGTCCAGGTGCACAACCATCTCATTATCGAGCACCCATGCGACCGTTTCGAGGAGCGCCTCGCCCTTGGGCAGCGGCAAAGCCGGGTGGCCGAGACGGTGCGGGAAGGCGAGTTCGTGCCGGAATAGAGGCGCGGGCGAGCGCTTTGCGGCTTCATGCTCCACCTCGCCGATCAGCCCCGCGGCCCGCAAGGCGTCGAGCGCGATGAGCCGGAAGGTGGTGAGCTTGCCGCCCGCCACGCAAACCATGCCATCGCGATGCCAGATCGAATGCTCGCGGCTTTCCTGCGATGGCTTCAAGCCCTTCCCCGAGGCGATCACCGGCCGCACGCCGGCCATGGCCGAGACCACGTCGGCGGGCGTGATCGCGGCGCCTGGAAATACGCTGCGTACAGCCTCGAACAGGTATTCCATTTCCTCTGGCCTGCAGCGCGGCTCCTCCGAGAGGGGCTCAACATGATCGAGGTCCGTCGTTCCCACAGCGGTCATACCAAGCCATGGGAAAATAAAGACGGGGCGCTTGTCCCACGGGTGCATCGCCGTGATGCAATCGTCTGTGGGCAGACGGGCGCGGCGGAAGAACAGATGGCTGCCGCGCAAGGGCCTGATTTTCTTCGAGTCCCCCGATACGGCTCCGGCCCAGACCCCCGCCGCGTCAATTGCGGTGGCTGTCTCAAGCATCGCCTCCTGGCCGCTGACACAATCGCGTACCGGGACAGCGAACCGCGCGCCTTGGCACTCAACGCTCTCCGCCCGCATGTAATTGGCAAGCCGCGCGCCTTCGGCCGCAGCCTCGTGCAAAATGCGAAACACCAGCCGCGCATCGTCGGTCAGCGCGTCGGTGTAGATCATCGCGCCGCGCAGGCCGTTCGGCGACAGGCCGGGGATGTGCTCAAGCAGCTGCCCGCGGCCGATCCAACGGTGATCCCTGATTCCGGCCAGGAAGTCGTAAAGCCATAGCGCCGCCTTCAGGGGCCAGCGGCCGGGGAATTCCCCCTCGCGCACCAGGAAGGCGTAAGGCTGGCGGATCACCAAATCGGGCAATTCGCGCAGCATGCGCTCGCGCTCCCGCAGCGCGTCGCGGGTCAGGCGGAACTCCCCCTGGGCGATATAGCGCAAGCCGCCATGCACCATTTTCGACGAGCGGCTCGATGTGCCCCAGGCGAAATCCCGCTGCTCCAGCAGCAGCGCTTTCCTGCCGCGCCGCGCGGCTTCGAGCAGGATGCCGGCGCCCGTGATGCCGCCGCCGATGACGATGACGTCCCAGCGCGTGCGGGCAAGCTCCTCGATATCGGGCCGTGCGCCGAACATTCAGCCCTCCAGCAGGCAGCCAGGGTTGAGCCGCCCTTCGGGATCGAAATAGCGGGTGAGCGCCCGCAGCGCGCCCATGCCCTGCTCGCCCTTCTCGTATTTGAGCCAAGGGGCGTGATCGCGGCCAACGCCGTGCTGATGGCTGATCGTGCCGCCCATTTTGACGATTGCCTCGGAGACTGCCGTCTTGCAGGTCCGCCAGCGTTCGAACGGTTCGTCGTAGCCGCGGG
>JBKQOR010000066.1:0-3986 GCA_052145435.1 Rhodomicrobium sp.
ATGGGGCCTTGGCAGACGTCGCGGGTGCCCCAGGCCGCGCCGGTATATTGCTCTAGGCCGTGCGGCGAGGACAGATGGATGAGCGCGTCGCGGACGAGCCAGGGGAAGAGTGTATCGAGGCTGGCGATGCCTGCGCCTTCGCCTTTGAAGCGGACATTGCGTGTGACGCGCGACCAGAACGCGGCGGCAGGCCGCAGCATGTCCGTGTTGCTGACGCCCCCTTCATATTTGCGCGCGAGCCGGGCGGCTTCGGCGGGATCGGTCATCGAGCCAGTCACGGCGAAGCGGAACGCGCGCGTGGGCGCCGTGCGCAGCGCGATATACGGGCCGCCGCGGGGTTGGCCGTCCGCATAAAGCAGCTCGTCGCTGCCGAGCGCTTCCACCGCGCCGGGTGTGGCCGTGACAAGATGGTAGGCCGCCTGCGGATAGTGCTGGCCCCACAGCGAGTCCGGGTCCGGCCGGAAGGTGAAGCGCTTGGCGGCCTCGTCCACCTCGACCTGGCCGGCCTCGGCGAAATCGCGGTCGCCCAGCACGAGATGGCCCGAGACGAGAAAGCGGCAGGGCTCGCCCTCCACCGCGATCTCCCATTGCATCGCAGCATCCTCGCCCGAGGCGGCGGCATGAACGGCGATGGTGCGCCCGGCGGTGCGGTAGACCCAGCGGCAATCGGAAAGCCCCATCTCGAACAGCGACGGCAGCGTGAGCAGGCGCCACGCGCCATCGATCTCCGCAAGGATGCGCATGCCGCTGGTGCGCACGATGTTGTAAGCATCGCGGGAGACGGAGAAGAGCTTGTGGAACGCGCTGTTGCCGATGGAGAGCTGTGCCGCGAAGACGCCATGCATCCAGCAGGTCGCCGAGAGGAGCGCGTCATCGGGGAGCAGGCTCTGGCCGGTGCGGAGGATCGTGCCGTGCCGGCGTTTCATGAGCCGGTCCTTGTCGCGGAGCACCGCGTGGCGGTTGTGCGGGCCGTCCGGCACGAAATAGGAAAGCAGCCGGCCCTCGCGCCGCTCCTCGTGCATCCAGCCGGCCGGAGCTGCCAAGTCCTCGCCCGCGCTGCAGGCGAGCGGCGATGCATCTTGCAGAAGGCTGCGGACCGGCACGGCAAGCGGAACATCGGCGGGCGCAAACGCGGCGCTCGCTTCATGCGCGGCATCGATCCGGCCAAGATCGGCGGCGCTGGAGGCTGCGCTGTGATCCGGCTCGAAGAGGCCGAAGAAGGTCCAGGCCGTCTCCTCGCCCGGCACAAGCACCCGCGCCCGCGATTGCAGGATGGCGCAGGCGGCCTCATGCTGCAGCCGGACGCCCGGCAGGCTCGCGCCGAACGGCAGGGCGATGGCCGAGGCGTCGCGGTGCGCCGGCCCGAACAGCTGCGCCGCGTCGGTGGCGAAACTTTCCGTGCCATCGAAGCAGCCATGCGCAACCCAGGGGTGCCGGCCCTGTTGGGCCAGATTCTGCCGGCTCATGATCGCCGGCCCGAAGCGTGGATGTTGCGAGATATGATGATCGATGTACTGCGAAGTGAAGGCCTCGTTGCCGGTCACGAAGCCGCGCTCGCCAAGGCCTAAGTCCTGAACGAGGATCGCGTCGCACGAAAGAGCGCCCGCGCCGGCGTTCCGTAGATCCAGGCGCCAATGCCATAAATTTTGCGCCGGATGCAGCCAAAGCGTCACGCGATGATGGAGCCCGTCCACGTTGCCGTCCCAGACGAAGCGGTCCCCGGCCGCGCCAAACTTAACAGCGGCACCCGGTCCCACCGCTTCTGTCGTGCCGCCGCTCTCAGTCCTCAAGAGAATGCGCGCGAGAGAGCCCCCAAGCGGCGAGCCAAGCATCTGATTGAGCATGATCCGCCCGCGCCCGGCCTCGTGCTCAATGGCAAAGAGGCAGCCGTTCGGAAGGACGGATATCTCTAGCCCGGCCGCATTCTTGATCCGCGTGAGGCCGAGCCCCTCTTCAAGCGGCGTCCGGAACGTGCGGCCGCTCACGCGCCGTCCCCTTGGCCCAGCGCCAGCTTGCGCGCGTGCCACGCCGTGATGAAGCAGGCATAGCTCCAAGAGAGGTCCTTGGCGGAGGTTTGCTGGCCGGACGTTTGGTCGAATTGCTCCGAGAGATCGCCCGAAGGGGGCACGAAATCCCGGACGCGCGCGAGGATCGCATCGCCCTTTTCGATGAAGGCCTCGCGCCGGCGTTGGTCTGCCTGTGCGAGCCGGTAATAAAATTCCGCCGCGCCGAAGGTGGAAAAGTAATACGCGCCCCCGCTGATATAGCTGTCGGCCTTGTAGCGGCCGAACATGATGCCCCCGCCGCCGCGATTGATCGCATACTCCGCCGCGAAAAGCGCTTCGAGCTTGGCGAAGGTTTGCTGAACCCGCTCATCCAGCACGCTGTGCGGGCCGCTTTCGAGACCGGCATGGACAACGCCCAGGATGACAGCGAAATCGAGCGCTTTCGAACCGTCGCAGTCCGGGCCAGGCAGGCGGCTGCGGTAAGCTCCAAGCTCAGGGGACCAAAAGCCGTCAAGAAGCTCGCGCAAGCCCGCCGCCTTCAGGCGCAAATGCCGGCCAAGATCGCCGGCAGCGGCGCGCTCGGCCCGGCCCGCGCCCTTCTCCAAGGCTGCGAGCTGCACCAGCACGGTGCAATAATGCTGTGCCTTCTCTTCCTCCCAAATATCGTAGCACGCAAGCCCGGCATTCTCTGCCGTGTAGCTGAGATCGCCGTCGATGAGCCCGGCCAAGCCGCGCCGCGCCTCCCCGTCCTGCACCAAACCGCCGTCCTCGAACCTCATCGCAACCAAGGCCCGATGCGCGGGGCCATCGTGCTGCGGCCGGTTCCACAGGATGAAATCCAGTGTGCCATCGGCATTGTACCGGGCGTCGCCCGGAACCCGGCTCCCCGCGACGGCCGCAATCTCCTCGCCGGGCCGCAGAAATTGCTGGAAATAGGGCTCGGTCTTGGCCCGGAAATCGGTGGTTTCGAGAAAGCGCTTGCCGTCGATCTGGCGCAGATCGAGGCTGAAGCGGACAAACGCGTTGAAGCGCGCTATCCACGCGCCGTCCGGTTTTTCAGCGCGCGTAAGTATGCGCACAGCCTCCATCACGGCGGCGGAGTCCCTGACCCAATGGAAAAAGTAATCGGGCTCGCCCTGACCGAAGCTAGCCGCCGGGCTGGCAAGAACCGAGCCGGGGGCGGGCCTCACGATCTGCCCGAACCACGACCGGTCCATGACGAGCCCGGTTGCGGAGATGGCCTGCGCGAGCTTGGCGGCGCAATGACGGGCTAAGCCGCCGCCCCAAAGATCGAGCGCGCCCGCACTTGCCATTTGCGCCGCCGTCATCGCAAGGCGGCCCCTGCCGCCGGGCTTCTGAACAAATTGGCGAACCTCGGGGTGTCATGGCCGGGCTCGACCCGGCCATCCAGATAACGTGCTGATGATGCGGTATTTTTCATGGATGGCCCGGTCAAGCCGGGCCATGACAACTGAGTTTGCGGCAAGCGCGCCGGTTCTTTCACTCGCCTCGCTCGCGATGACGGCGCCCGGTTTTCACGAAGGGGGATGTTCATAAGAGCTCCCTAAACTTGCGCCTGCCGCTCGAATCCCAAGAGCGCAAGGCCCTGGCTTATCTCCGGGCAGCTCATGAAAAGACGCCAGATAAGCCCGGTCCGGTAATTTTCGATCATAACGATGATTGGGCCTTGATCGATCGCAAGGTGCTCATTGGAATTCCACCCCGTTGTGGGATTGAACGCGTCGGCGAAACCGTATTTGCCCCAGAGTTTCGGGCCCAGGCTGACAAAATACCGGAGTGCGCGGGCCGATTGCTGGGGCGTGTAGGGAAAGCTCGACAAAGCGGCGCACGGCGCGATCACGCCGTCATCCTCAATGGGCGAGTGGGGCCGGTAACCACTGTCGCCCTCGCTCGACGTCAAGCCCCAGCAATCGGGCCCGTAGCCTTTGAAGCCATTCGGATTTCGGACGCAATGCTCGT
>JBKQOR010000067.1:0-6987 GCA_052145435.1 Rhodomicrobium sp.
GACAATGATTGATCCCAGTGACGAAACCCGACAGCCAGTCCCGCGTTTCCGCGGGAAGCTGCTGCTCGATCCCGGGAACGGCTCGGCTCAGATCGAAAATCCGCAAAGTGCGATCGAGATCGAAGCCTGCGGGTCCAACCATCTCGCTGACGCGGCCAAATGCGACGCGCCGTAAGACCTCCATCTGACCCAGCCTGAGATGGGCGTGAACGAGGCCGAGCGCGACGGCCAGGTCACGGTCGGTTGCAGCTTCGATAAAGGGGATTTGGTTTTTGTTCCAGCGGATTGTTACTGGCCCTTCAACGGGACTTCCCTTATTTGGAAAGCTTGCCAGCCTTTCCGGCAAGCTGACGGTATTCTCGCCGGGCGGCCGTGGCGCAAGAGACTGCAAATAAGCACTAAAGCGCAAAGCACCTATTGCCATCCGTAATCGCATCGTTCACCTCACCCTCAAGACCTTGCCGGACCGTCGCGTTAGGCCGCGCCGTGACCTTTACTCTATCGGTCTGGGCGCGCGATGGGCGCGGCGGGTCAATCGAATCGCCGCCGGCCCGCCGATTCGTGAAGATCGTCCCCAAGCCGTTGATGGTTAGTGTTTGCCAATGCTCCCGGCCTTCTTCGCTTTCATATGTTTTTCCATTTCGGCACAATGATCCGTCAGGTCTGCGCGCGGTGTTAGGTAGATGTAGTCGAACGGTTTCTCCAAACCGGGAACTGCCGTCATATACTGGGCGGGCGAGGTGCGCTCCGGTTCGACCTCGATGAAGGCAATCGAGAGGACGATGGCGTTGGGCACTTTCTCATGGATCATATGTGGAACAGCCCAGTCGTTCCGGCCATGGCCCGCGCCGGCAATCAACACTGCCCCGTCGCTTGCTTTCGCCGATACCATCGCCTTTGCGAGGGTGGCATCCACGGCGCGTTGCACGAGAACCATGGTCTCCACCGCGGCCGGGGGTAACAGATTGCAATGCCCCTCTTCGATCTCAAGGCCCTCCGCCGCGGCGATTTCTGGTTTCAGGGGCTGCGCAAGGCCGAGCTCTTGTATGGTTTGCGTGTAGATTGGCGACGGCTCCCCCTTGGCGAGCGCCTTTCGAGCATCTTTGTCGAGACCGCCCGCCGTCAGCGGCAACGCGGCCGAGAGCGCGGCCTCCGCAACCGGCCGGTAGATTGCCCAGTCGGGCCAGCCGCCCTCTTTCCAGCGTAACGCCTTGCCGAGCTTGCCGGCCTCGCTGACGCCACCATGTACGTGACGATCGAGCTCTGCTTGCAGGTCCGTGGGGATCATCTCGAACACAACGGCCGGACGGCGGCCCTTTTTCACAAGGGCTTCGATGAGCCGCGCCTGTAGGCGATGATGATCGGGGTTGTCATGTATCTCTCCGAGCACCACGAAGCGCGCGTTCGCCAAAGCATCCTCAAGCTGGCTCATCGTGACCGGTTGAAAATCCGCTGTCCAGATCGTGCCGGCAAGGGGATGGTCTTGGTAATGCGGCGAAGCCCACTCGCCTTTCCCGGCCGCGTGACCAACGGTTATGGCTAGAACAAGAAAGGTCCAGACCGCCAATCCAACCTCCCAGATCGATAGGTGCCGCCTGACCCTGCTGCATTTTGTGGATTTGTGACTGAACATCGGCCCTCTACGCGTTGTGTGGCTCCCGGTGAGGTGATGTCTGAAACTCCGCCGCTCAAGGCTTGGCCGGCGGCGCGCTGTCAATGGGGAGTCCGGTTTCAACCTAAATCCGGCAGTTGACGCCGCCCGCAGCGTCGACCCCACGCAGGCGGGGACCCAGTAAACACTGCGCTATATCATGGATTTCGCACATCTTTACCGTCCCGATTACTGGATTCCCGCCTTCGCGGGAATGACATAATAGCGGTCACCATTAATGTCCGTTGGTATAATTGGCTCTCGACAGAGAGCGGCCTGGAAGTCTCGCCCTCGGGGATTTTCTGTAACTTGCCGGGCAGGCTGGAAGGCGCCTCACATTCGGGATCGGCCCGCGCGAACCTGCCCCCCACCGGCAGGACCCAAGGGAGTGGACGCCAACATTGGAGTGGCCACAACGTAAGTGCCGCCTTGCCCATCGCTGCTTGCGGTAAATTCTGACGGGAGATAATTACCGAGAAGCGCAATACGAGCGGTTTCGGTCCCGTTGCCGGCGGATAGGGTACCGCCGGTATTTGTGACCGAATAGGCCACGGTCATGTTAGGGCCATAAGCGAGGTTAGCAAGGTCAATCGTATCGCCGATGCTCAATCCGGAAATGTTGCCTGTGTAATTCATGGCTGAATCGAGCTTTAGGGTTCCGCTCGCCCCGGCCACAAAGATAACATTCTGGCTGGAAGCTCCGAATAGTTCTGCCTGAGACGCTCCTGAAATTGTCACATCGGCGGGGCCGGCCGTATTCGAGTTAACTTTCAAATCAAGAATGGCGGCCGCTCCGGCGAGCCTCGCGATGTTGCCGGCACGATCCTGGATGGCACCGGGTGATGGCAGTTCAATCCCAACAACCGAGAGCGCCGGTGTACCCCGGCTGGATCGTGCCGAATAATTGAAAACGAGCGATGTCGCGGTTGAATGAGAGGCATCGTAGATCGCCGCGCCGCCATCGTTCAAAAGCAAAACAGGCCGGCCCGCAACCTTAACGGCTTCGGTTGGTTTAAGCGTGATCGCAACATTTTGGCCGGGCGATACCATCCCGTGCGGCGGCGACGCCGTCACCTTGGCAATTGTCGGTGCTGAGGTATCGATTCTAAGGCCCAGATTTCCAATTGCCCCTGAAATTGCAGCGTGATTTCCCGCGAGGTCTTGGATGGATGAGCCTGCCGCCAAATCGACTCCTGCGATCTTGAGCGCGGGGGTATTCTGGCCTGCCGCGACGGTATGATTGAAGGTAAGGGCTGTTCCCGTCGAAAAGGATGCATCGTAGGTCGCAATGCCGCCGTCATTGAGCAAAAGTGTTGGGCTTCCAGAAACGGCAACTGGCTTACTCATGCCGAGCGTGATCGTAAGCGGCTGACCTGCCCGGAGATTCTTGGAGTTCGATGCCGCGGTTGCCTGCATGACGAACGGCACCTTTGTGTCGATCCGAAGCCCAAGGCTGGCACGGGCGCCGGACAAGTCCGCTTTATTGTGTGCAAGGTCTTGGATCGAGGAGGCCCTCGGTAAGTTTACACGCGTGACTTTCAAAGAGGAGGTATCTTGCTCCGGTGCCACCTTATAATTAAAAGTGAGACTGCTCGAAGCTCCGTGTCTCGGATGCAATATCGCCGTGCCGCCATTGTTTAGCGACAGTGCGGGTGCGCCGGTGACCAAAACAGGCTTATTCATTTTTAGCGTGATGGCGACTGTCTTGCCTGTATTGAGGGCGCCACTGCCTGGAGACGCGGAAACCGTTGAGACGGCCGGAACGAGCGTATCTATTTGCAGGCCGAGACCGGTTTTAGAGCCAGCGAGATTGGCCGTCTGCCCGGCCATGCCTACAATTGAAGCGCTGCCCGGAAGATTGACTCCAACCAATCGCAGGTCAGATGCGTTCTGGCCAGCGGCGACCCTGTAGCTGAATGCTAGCGCTGCAGTGCCTGACCCGCCTTTGTATTTCGCGAAGCCGCCATTGTTCAGTGTCAGGAGGGGCTTACCCGATACTTTAACCGGCTTGCTGAAATTCAAAGTGACAGTAATTTTTTTCCCGCGTCGAATATAGCCCGCGCCCGGCGAGGCGGCGGCCTGAGTGACGACAGGCGTTGCCGTGTCGATCTGGAGATCGCTAAACGTGCCAGCCGCTGCCGAGAGGTTGGCCGCATTTCCGGCCACGTTCGCTATCGTGGCTCCGTTCGCCTTGAGCCCTGTCACTGCGAGCACTGGAACGCTTGTTTCGTTCGCACCAACCGTGTGAATGAACGTCAACGTATTTGTGCCGGCCCCCCCGGAGTAGCTGGCGGCGCCGCCATTGTTCAGCAACAGAATGGGCGTTCCGCCGGTCACGAAAACGGCCTCGCTTAGTCTCAGCGCGAATGCGATGGCCGAGCCGGCTTGTTCTGCACCGGTCTCAGGCGAGGCATGGAGAGAGGTTACCGCTGGGATCTGTGTTTCCACCCGCAGACCGGCGAATCCGGTTGCCGCGCCCTTTAAAGCCGCGTCACGTCCGGCTTGGTCATGAATGCTTGCCGATCGCAAGCTGACCCCTGTCACTCCCAGTGCCCCAACGCTCCTTTCACCAGCCGATACGGTATAGTCAAAGATCAGGGTATTCGCGCCCGAGCCAGAGGCGTAAACCGCCATGCCACCGTTATTCAGGAGTAACACCGGCGTTCCGCCGGATACGAAGACCGGCTTGGTAAACGCCAGCATGATCGGAATTGTCTTGCCGATTCCCACGATCCCTGCGCGAGAAGCGCCAACTTGCGAAATAACCGGGGGCGAACGGAGGGCGGCCTCGACAATTCGCGACGCTCCTTCAAGCGTTCCCTGCTGCCACAGGAGCTTAATGCTGATGGCCAGCGACATCGTAACAAGGACCGGCTTAATCACGCTGGTGCCATGTCTAAGGATCAGGCGCGCCCCGAGATTACCGCCAATGATGTTGCCAGCGGCCATGACTGCACCATGCTTCCAGGATGCGTGTCCGCTCCAAATGAAGAACGCCAACCCGCCAAGGTTGCTCATGAGGTTAAGAATCTTCGCGCGGATTGTCGCTTCTTCCAATCCCAATCCGAGGAAGGCCACCGCGCCAAGCGCGAAAAAGGCTCCCGTTCCCGGGCCAAAAAAGCCATCGTAGAATCCGATGAGCGGAATGACGGTCAGCGCGCCAGCCACAAATGAAAGCCGGGCTTCGCGCGGCACGTCGCCCAGGTTCGGCTTCAATAGCACCACGGCGGCGACGAAGATTAGCAAGAAAGGAACGATGGATTTCAAGATGCCTGGATCAAGATAGGACAGGCTCACGGCACCGCAGACCGAACTAAGGAAGGCCATAGCCGCGGGGAAAGCATGATCTCTAAAGCGCACCCTGCCTTTGCGCCAGAACTGTAACGCCGCGCTCGCGGTACCGAAAATGCCTTGTAGCTTGTTGGTTGCAAATGCGGCGACCGGGTCGAGCCCCGCAGCCATTAGTCCCGGCACGATGAGGAGGCCGCCGCCGCCAGCCATCGAATCGATTATGCCCGCAACCAAAGCAAGAGCAAAAAGCAGGAAAAGCACTTCTAAACCGCTGATCTGCATGCTTGTTTTGCACGTTTCGATGAATTTGCCCAGGATCCACCAACAACATCGGCACACTAAACAAACAACAGTAACACTTATTCTTGGAATTACGCCCAAGCCTATTCCGATGAGATTAACTTTGGTGTTTGTTCTTGTGCGGTATGTTAGCTCACAGCTTCTTTTAGCCGTCAAGCCTCAAGCGTTAACCATTGAATAATTGGAGCTATTTTTCGAGTGAGTTGAGGATATGGCCAAACAAATCGAGACGGATTGATTCTCGCCATTACGCTCTTGCAGCGCCGCCGGCGGAAAGGCATCGAATGTGACATCGCGCGTTCGGTGGCACGAAATTCGATGACAAAGACCATCCAGCCCATCGCCCGGCGATCGCCGGCGCAGGCAAGTAGCAGTTCGGCAACAAAGTAGGACTTTTTAATCCGACGGCGTTTTTACCGTACCCAATCGAGGCAGCCGCATTTAGGGTTATCAAAGTCTTAGCGGAGCTGCCAGCCGGTCCGGCGCTTCTAAGTATTGGGGGAGGCATGTCTTGGTTTGCGCGATCGTACCTTTCGCTGATTAGCTGTTTGCTCCTTTTGTTAATGGCTCCGGCAAGGGCAGACACGCTTGCCGACATAAGGGCAAAAGGCGAAATCGTGGTGGGCACGAAGGCCGATTATCCGCCTTATGGTTTCAAGAACGAGACTAGCCAGATCGTGGGCATCGAGCCAGATCTCGCCGCGGATCTGGCGAAGCGCATTGGTGTTAAATTGCGGATCGTGCCCGTGCTCTCATCAAACCGGATGCAGCTCCTTCAGGAAGGCAAGATCGACTTGATGATCGCCACCTTGAGTATCACAGAGGAGCGGCGGCAAATTGTCGGTATCGTTGACCCAGCCTATTACGCGGCGGGCATTGCAGGGTTGGCCGATCCGAAAGCTGGGATCGAGAGCGAAACCGATCTGAAAGGCAAATCCGTCTGCGCTATCAAGGGCAACTTTTTCAACGATGACCTTCGAACGCTATACATGCAGAAAGATCCGCTGATTTTCGACAGCGTGCCGGCGGCCGAGGAGGCGTTGACGCAGGGACGCTGCGTCATTTTCGTGTTCGATGAGACGCTTATGCTATCGAAGAAAAAATACGAAGCGGAAAAATGGAAAAATTATGCGCTCGTCCAGTTCACTGAAGTGGACCCGCTGCCCTGGGGTATCGCGGTGAAACTGGAAGACCGCAAGAGCGCCTACGGCAAGTTGATTTCGGCTGCTATTGTGGATTGGCACAGAACTGGGCTGCTCGTCGATCTCGAGAAGAAATGGCTAGGCGCCAATACACGGTGGATTCTTGGCGTCCGGGAAAAATATAAGGTTCGGCCATAGCCGGTTAAGCGGAAGTTCGCATTGCTTTCCAGTGATACCGCATCCGGTTGAATAGTTCGCAGGCGTCACCCACGGCTGTCCGGTTTAATTCCGCAGACATTTCAACATCGTCATAGCGGAACTTGCGGCAAATAAAGGCGCAGTGTTGGGCAAGACCCCGAATAAGGCGCAAGTGCCTTTCCGGGGTCTTGCAAAATTCGAAGCGCCCGTAAAGATCCCGGATACGGCGCGAAGAGCGCCGTTCCGGGATGACAACAAAGCGCCGCGAAGCATTCAACCGGATTTCGTATGACTGGCTCGCTTGTTGGGGCTCTTTGCCGACGGGCGAAGGTTCTTCTTTGGAGCTTCGCCCGTTATCCCGCTCCGGCTAGACGAGTGGTTTTCCCGCTTCGTCGAATCCGTATT
>JBKQOR010000068.1:0-52656 GCA_052145435.1 Rhodomicrobium sp.
GCAAAGCGCAGCGAGGATCGCAGCCACCTTTTTCCATCAGTTAGCAAAAGCGAAACAAGGGAGCCGGCCGCAATCCGCCCTCAAGCTGATTGGAAGCAGCCCAATGAATTCAGATTCAAACCGGTTATGTACCCCCTTAGAAGGCAATGTTGAAGCCAAGCTGGCCACCATAGACAGTGGCGCTCGTCTGGCTGAAATCCGCGCTCCCCACCGCCAGCACTTTGACGCCGCTGCCGACATCGATCGTCACGCCGCCTTTAATCTCGCCCCAGTCTTTTCCAAGCAAAACGGCCGGGAGGCTGTAGCTTGGGGCAACAACCGTGGTTAGCGACGCGGTGACGTTCCGGTTGGTATCGGCAAATTCATGATTCCAGGTGAGTTGCGCAAAAGGCTGATATTCGGCCCAGCCGTAGCTTACCTTGTAGCCGAACTGCCCGACGTCCGATTCCCGGCTTTGGCTGCCAAAGCCCAGGCTCGTGAAACTTCCCGACTCCGTGAAGCCGCCTACGTTGACACTTTGATAGACAAATCCGGCGATGGGGCCGTGCGTTAGGCCATCATGCCAAAACTTATAACCGCCTTGGAACGCCGCCGACCAGTTGTCGCCACTCGTGGCGCCAGTGTTATTTTGGATTGAAATTCCGATCGGGACATTACGGTTCACGTCGTAGGTCAGGCGGCCGTAGGTGCCAATGACGTTGGCCCAAAGCGGCCCGGCCTCATACGCCGCATAGAGGCTCGCGCTGGTCTCGTCCTGCTTGAAGCTGCCATAGGTGCCGAGCGCGGATGTGAGGCTCCCGCCCGAGAAGGCGAAGCCCGCGATCAAGCCCGGCGCCATGGAATAGTCCACGCCGGCGGCGCCCGTGATGACCGTGTCTGGATCGCCCGGGAAGCCATGATAATTGTCGAGCGAGAGCGAGGTTACGTCTCCCGTCACCCACGCATTGACGCCGGAGGGGCCGCGATGGGAGTCCGACAATTCGATCTGGTTTTGGATGGTGGACACGAGCCCGAGGCGAGTTTTGACCGCCGTTTCCGCAAGAAACGATATCTCGCTCGGGGCGGTCAGAAGGCTATAATTGTAGTCGGCTAGAATCTGCTGAACCGCTTCGGTTAAATGTGCTCCATCCACCGTAAAATGTGTCTGCAGAGCATTCGAGGATACAAGGTATCCATAATTGGGATTGGGCGTTGTGGTCGGTACGCATGTCGGTCCGTAAGCATAGAACCCCGTGAGGACCGAGGGCGGTTTGCAGGCTGTGGTGCCAGGGGAGGTGATCCCAAACTGAGCCGCGTGAGTGAGCACGAACGCATCGACTGCGGAGGTATCCGAGGGTATGAACTTAACCCCAAGTGCCGCGAGATCGGACCAGGTAGTCGTTGCGAGAGATCCCCCGCCTTCATCCCCCACGATGATATAGCGCGCCCCAGCTTTCTGGAGGCTGGCAATGCTAGTGGCAACGGCTGCCGCTTCACTCACGAAGTAAGCAGTTTGTTCCGCCGGCGTTAAGGTCGTCGCAATCAAGGCATCGTTGCCGCCCGTGCTGATGAGATACAGCGCATTGGGGTTCGCGTGGCCGCCCGGCACCGAGGCCAAATAATTCGCGATCTGGCCGGTCGTGCTAGAAAGTGCCGGGTTGAGAGGCAGCAAATTCGCCAGCAGCATAAGATTTGTATAGGCGCTGGCGCCGAGCGGTCCGCCGCTATCGAACGAGCCGCCGATCGCGTAGTTCGTTCCGCCAAGCGTGTTAGCGGAATTTGCCGTCAGCCCGAAGTAACCGGCAAGAATTTGGGTGTTGTTCGGCCCAGGGCCAGTAAAATGGGCGTTTCCGCCGACCGCTACCGCATTCGCTACGGCAGTATCGAACGGATTTCCGGATACGGTCGGCGCGAGTTTAGCATTGGCGAACCAGCCCGAGTCGATGGTGCTGTCTCCAAAAGCTATAAATTGATTATAGGTTTGCGCAAGGGCATCCGATACCAACGCGGGTAAGCACAACGTTGCCAGTACCAACAAACGGCGCACAAAATATCTCCAACTTTTATAAGCGCTCCGCTAATTTCAATATCATTTGCAGTCAACTCTGTCTGTTGCGCAATCGCAACATGTGTAGAGATTAGATCTCCCAGTTCGTTTTATACGGTTCGCCGCATTTATTGTTACGCGCTAGCCAGTCGCATCTCAGCCATAAATTGCACTGGATCCCTACCGGCCTTTCCTTGAGATTGACTTCAATGTCCGGTTTCCCACCTTCTCTGCTGTTCATGTGGGAAAGGCCCGAGAGTCAGCTATGGGTCGAAACCACGCTTATGTCCGCACAGCAGGCAAGCACCGCATCTCGATCCAGGAGCTGCCATTCCCGCCGGGACCGGCGGCCTAAGCGTTGCTTGCCATCGCGACGGCGCGCCGGAAGTCTTCGCCGCTTGACGGCGATCAATGCGCCCGGCGCCCGGCGAGGCCTATTTTGAATAGCGCCGCGCCATGCCGGCAGGTCAGATATAGAAGCTTGCGAAAGGCAAATCCGTGCCGCGCGATCTATCCCGCCGCTCTTTCATTCAAGGGTCCGCTCTCACAACCGCGGGGGCTGCCTTGGCTGACGCTGCATTCGCATTGAACGCCGAGACCGCGGGGACGGAGCCCGGACCTCCGGTCTTGGGGCCGAATGCCGTTCCGGTCAGCCTGACCGTCAACGGGCTCGAGCACACGCTGCACATCGAGCCGCGCACTACGCTGGCCGAAGCGCTGCGCGGCCCGCTCGGTCTGACAGGGACCAAGATCGCTTGCAACCGGGGCGCCTGCTCGGCCTGCACGGTCCTGCTCGAGGGCGTCCCCGTGTGCTCCTGCATGATGCTGGCTATCGAGGTTGGCGCGCGCGCGGTGACCACGATCGAGGGGCTGGCCCATGGCGAGACCCTCCATCCGGTGCAGGCTGCCTTTATCGAGAACGACGCGGTGCAGTGCGGCTTCTGCACGCCCGGCATGGTTATGAGCTGCGCGGCACTCCTCGAGCGCACGCCGGAGCCTACCGTGGAGGAGGTCAAAGCCGCGATCGGCGGGCATTATTGCCGCTGCGGCACCTATCCGCACGTGATTTCCGCGACCCTCGCCGCAGCCAAAGCGCGAAAGGCCTGACCATGGCGACGGACGAGACCCGCGAGGAGACCTTTCCCTTTGGCATCGCCGGCGTGGGCCTGGGCGAGGTGAAGCGGCAGATTCCGGCGGACGAGCCGCCGCCGCTGCCGCCGAACGCGCAGCTTGCGGTGATCGGCAAGCCTGTCCCCCGGCAGAACGGCCGCGCCAAGGTGACGGGCGCAATCCGCTACACCGTGGATATCAGCCTGCCCGGCATGCTTTACGCTAAGATACTGCGCTCGGCTGAGCCGCATGCGGAGGTCCGCGCCGTCGATACAGCCGCTGCCGCGCACCATCCCGGCGTCCGGGCAGTGCTCCTTGCCGCGGGGCCGGATAGCCCGGCTGGCGCGACCGTCCGCTACATCGGCGCGCCCATCGCAGCCGTCGCCGCCACCTCGATGACCGCCGCGGAGGAAGCGTTGCGGCTGATCCGCGTGGACTACACGCCGCTGCCCTTCGTCGCCGATATGTATCGGGCGCTCGACGCCCGGGCGCCGCTCGTTTACGACGCCGGCTCGGCGCCCAAAGGCCATCCGTCGGGCTGGCCGGCGCCCCCGGACATTCCGCTCAACGGCAATGTACGCGGCCCGGTCATTGCCAAGCGCGGGGAGGTTGCGCAGGGCTTCGCTCAAGCCGAAATCGTAGCCGAGGGCGAATACCGCACGCATGTCCAGACCCATTGCTGCGCCGAGCCGCACGGCATCGTCGCCAATTGGCGCGCGGACGGGCTGACGGTCTATATGTCCACCCAATACACTGCGGGCGTGCGCCATGAGCTTGCGGAAAGCTTCGGCCTGCCGCTCAACCGCGTGCGCGTCCTTGTCGACGGCATGGGCGGCGGTTTCGGCTCCAAATCCTCGCTCGGCAATTATGGGCGCATCGCGGTTTCCCTGTCGCGCCAGGCCAGTGCGCCGGTCCGGCTGATCCTCACGCGGCAAGAGGAGCAGATGGATTCCGGAAACCGGCCGGCGACTTGGCAGCGGCTGCGCATTGGCGCCCGCCGCGACGGATCGCTGACGGCGATCTCGCTTGTCAGCTACGGCACGGCCGGGGTCGCGCTCGGCGCGGGCGTAGGCAACGTCGCCGAGGCGCTTTATTCCTGCCCGAACTTCGAAGGCGCACAGCACGACGTCTTCATCAATGCCGGGCCCGGCTGCGCCATGCGCGCGCCCGGCAATGCGCCGGGAGCTTTCGGGCTGGAGCAAACCATCGACGATCTCGCGGAGAGGCTGTCCCTCGATCCCGTTTTGCTGCGCGACCGCATCGATCCAAGCCCCGTGCGGCGCGAGGAACGGCGCATCGGTGCCGAACGCATCGGCTGGCAGCGCAGGCGTGCGCCCGGCTCCGATCCCGGCCCGGTGAAGCGAGGGCTAGGCATGGCTCAGTCGCTCTGGGCCGCGCATGTGCAGCTCAATTCGGCCTGCGAGGTGCGCGTGTTGCGCGATGGCGGGGTCGAGGTTCTATCGAGCGTGCAGGATATCGGGACGGGCATCACGACCTTGCTTGCGCAGACCGTCGCCGAGGTCATGGGGTTGCGCCCCGGGGACATCACCGTGCGCATCGGCGATACGGAGTTCCCAGCTGGGCCGCCTTCCTACGGAAGCCGCACGGCCGCGTCCATCACCCCGCCGGCGCGCACAGCAGCATGGCGCGTTCTGCAGACGCTTTTCCACGAGGCGGCGCCCCGGCTGAATGCCAGCGCCAGCACCCTTGAGGCGCGCGGCGGGCGCATCATGGTGCAAGGCGATCCGGGCCGGAGCATGAGTTTCGGGGAAGCTGCCGCGCGGCTGCGCACCGACCGCATCAGCGCGGTGGCCTCGCGCGCGGACGATTATGGCGGGTTCAAGCGGACCATGGGCGATGCCGCAATGGCCCTGCAGGATCTCGGCGGCGTTCAATTTGCCGAGGTGGCCGTCGACACCGGGACCGGCATTATCCGGGTCGAGCGCGTGGCCGCGGTGCACGATTGCGGCCGGCCGATGAACCCCAAGCAGCTCGAAAGCCAGGTTCAAGGCGGCGTGCTCATGGGCCTTTCCTATGCCTTGTTCGAGGAGCGCATTCTCGACCGGCATACCGGCCGCATGGTGAATCCCAATCTGGAGCAATATAAGCTCGTTGGACCGCGAGAAACGCCGGAGATCGACGTGGTGATCTTGGAGAACTACCAAGGCCGCAGCGCCACCGACGCCTATGGCATCGCCGAGCCCGCCAACGTCGCCACGGCGCCTGCCATCGCCAATGCCGTCTACAACGCCATTGGCGTTAGGATGCGAAGCTTGCCGATGACGCCCGCGGAGGTTCTCGCTGCGCTCGGCAAAATTCCTTCGAGGAGCTGACGCCATGAACCGCTTCGCTTGGGTAAGGCCAAGAACGCCCGCGGAGGCAACGGCGGCGGCGCCGGCCGTGGTTGCCGATCTGATGACGCTGCCTTCGCCGGCCGCCGGCCCCGCCGGCAGCGCGGTCTTCATGGCGGGGGGCATCGATATTCTCGACCTCATGAAGGAGAACCTGCTGGCACCCGTCAAGCTCGTGAGCCTTTGCGGGGTTGCGGGCCTCGACGCCATCGCGGAGGACGGAAAGGGCGGCTTGCGCATCGGCGCTACGGTTACGCTGGGCCGTCTCGCGAGCCATCCCCTGGTTCGCGAGCGCTACCCAGCACTTACCTCCGCGGCGGGCGCCTCGGCAAGCCCGCAAATCCGTGCCGTCGCGACCTTGGGGGGAAATCTTTTGCAGAGGCCGCGCTGCTGGTATTTCCGGGCTGCGGAATATCGCTGTCTGCGCAAGGGCGGCGGACATTGCTTCGCCATCGACGGCGAAAGTCAGCTCCATGCCATTTTCGATAACCGGCTTTGTGCGATCGTCCATCCCTCCACATCGGCGACCGTGCTCGTCGCGCTGGGCGCGATTCTTGAGCTGACAGACGCCGAGGGCGCGGTGCGGAACGTTTCGCTCGAAGACTTCCTGGTGACTCCAGACCGGGATCTGCAGCGCGAGAACGATCTGAAGCCGCAAGAGCTTCTGACTGCCATTGTTTTGCCGGCGGTGCCTGCGAGCGCGCGCATGGCGCATGTGAAGCAGGGCGAGAAGGACTCCTTCGATTGGCCGCTCGCGGACGTGGCCGTTGCGCTCGATTTTGCCGCGGAAGGACCTTGCAAGAGCGCGGCAATCGTTCTTGGCGCGGCGGCGCCTGTGCCGCATCGGGCCAAGGCAGCGGAAGCCCTTCTCATCGGCAAGCGCATCGATGAAAACGTGGCGGGAGAGGCCGGCCGCGCAGCCCTTGACGGCGCCACGCCACTCGCCAAAAACGCCTATAAGCTGCCGCTATTCGAGACCCTGGTCCGGCGCGCAATTCTCCAGGCCGTTACGGTTGCGTGATCCCGCGCGAGTCCTCGAGACGGGGCAGCGGCCGGTCCGCCGGCGGCGGCTCCAGATGTAATGGACGCCGCACGCCAAAGCTGGCAATAAAGGGGCGCGAATTGCGTCCCGGCCGGCCCTACGCAAAACCTGCCGCGATGGAAGAGAGGAAACCACAGTGGCGTGTTGATGGAGTTCGCGGAAGGGGGCCCGCGAACGCAAGACAGAGGATGCGATGGGACCGGCAAAAGTCATGCTCATAAGGCACGCGGAAAAGCCCGATGCAACCGGCCGCATCTTGGGCGTCGACGAGACCGGCCAGCTCAATCCCAATCAGCTTTCCGTGCGCGGCTGGCAGCGGGCGGGCGCGCTCGTCCGCTACTTCGCGCCCATCGGCAAAGACCTCACTCCCGGTATTGCAACGCCCGCGGCCATCTTTGCGTGCAGACCCGCGAAGGGCTCGAACAGCCTTCGGCCTTTAAGCACCGTCATGCCGCTCGCTAGCGCCCTTCAAATACCGGTACGCAACGAGATTGGCAGAGGCGATGAGCACGCCCTGCCAGAGGCGATGATCAGCACCACGGGAGCGGTGCTGATCTGCTGGTCCCATGACGAGATTCCCGGTATCGCTCGAAGGCTCGCGGGAGACTTGCCCGGCCTGCCGGACGAATGGCCGCGCAAACGGTACGATCTCGTTTGGATACTCGATAGGTCGGATAACGGCTGGAGCTTTTTCCAGGCCGGGCAATTTCTTCTTCCAGAAGATGCTGGCGCGCCCTGAGATGACGCGCTACTCCGTAGGGCTGCGGCGAGCGGCCCGGAGGCGCAAACGGCCATGGCATATGAAATCGAGCGCAAGTTTTTGGTTCAAGACGAAAGCTGGCGCGGCAATGCGGGCAAGCCGTACCTTATCCGGCAGGCCTATCTGGCGCGCAATGGGACGCTGTCTCTTCGCATCCGGACGAAGGACAATATCCGCGCCGCGGTGACGATCAAGTCGGCTGCAGCCGAGGCCAAGAGGCTCGAATTCGAATATGAGATCCCGCTTGCGGACGCGGAGGGATTGTTCGGCTTGCGCGAGGGCGCAATCATCGAAAAGCTCAGATACGAGCTGCCGCAGCATGACCTGGTTTGGGAAATCGACGTGTTCCGGGGCGAAAACCAGGGGCTGGTGATTGCCGAGATCGAGCTTCCGCACGAAGACAGGCATTTCGAAAAACCCAATTGGGTTGGCCGGGAGGTTACCTCGGACCCGCGTTATTCGAACGCCAGTCTGGCGACGATGCCGTTCCAGCTCTGGCCGGACCCGCATGCGAGGTGAGCGGGCCGGCAATCCGGGCGCGCTACGCGCTAACATAATGGCGCTGGCAATGGAGCTTGGCCGGGAGTTTACAGCCGGGGCGAAGGGCTTGACAACGGCACGCGCGGAATAGTCTACATATGAAACTCATAATTGCGTGCGGGCGTTAGTCCACAAGACCGAAGCTGACCCATGAAACAGACCCGGCTCGTCGTCAACAATCCCCGTGAGGCCGGCCAACTCGATGCGCTTGCGATTTCTGAAAGGGCGCTGTGACGATGGCCGACGCTCGCGCCTCTTATACCCATTTCACCAAGCTTTCGACGCGCTGGATGGACAACGACGTGTATGGCCATGTCAATAACGTGGTGTATTACTCATTTTTCGACACGGCGGTGAACCAGCATCTTATATTGTCTGGTTGCCTCGATGTGCAAAATAGCCCCGTGATCGGCCTCGTTGTTGAGACCTCGTGCCGGTATTTCAGGTCAATTGCCTTTCCGGACACGGTGCACGTTGGGATGCGGGTTGCGAAACTCGGCACGAGCAGCGTTCGCTATGAGATCGCCATCTTCGTCAACAGCGAGGACTCCGCGGCGGCAGAGGGGCATTTCGTTCACGTTTATGTCGATCGCGCCTCGAACAGACCCGTGCCCATCCCGGACGCTGTCAGGGCGTTGCTCTCGTCACTTATGCTACCAAGCGCAGGCGCAGCTTAGTTTCAGCCGGAGACCGGTCGAATGGTAAAGGACGCTATTGCTGTCACAAGGGTTGGCAGCGTCGCCGCTGTCATCGTCAGCCGGCCGGCCCAACGTAATTCAATGACGCTTGCCATGTGGCGGGAAATGGCGCGCCAATTCGAAGAGCTTGGCCGATGCTTCCGTCCGGGCGATCATTCTCACGGGTGCGGGCGAGGATTTCTGCGTGGGCGCCGATATTCTGGACTTTGCCTCCGCCCGGCGGCTTGAATGGTTCACCTACCGGTGTCATCCCGGAAATGCCGGAGGCATTATCCGGGATCTTTGCAAATGCCGGCGCCCGTAACGATCCCCGATACGGCGCGAGCGCCGTTCCGGGATGACAACCGCGGCCAGCGAAGCATTCAACGGGATTTCGTTTAAGACCGGCCCATGGATCGCCACGGCGGCCAAAGCCGCCTGGCGTGACGGTGTGCCCGGTTAAGTGCACGATGCTCTAATGTGCGGTCATTGTCTGCGATTGCGTTTGGCTCATCGCCGGCGGAGGGGAAGCCGGGGGCGCGTAGCCGAAAAAGGCCTGCCCCAGCTCATCGGTGAGATGCATCAGGCTAAGCTGCACCCAGTCGTTGAAGCGGTGCAAGCCTTCGAGTAAATGCACGTCCATGCTTGCGGTATCGAGTCCGAGGAGTATCGTGTCCAGTTGCTCCGCCGCTGCCGAGGCATGCCTGAGCCCGAAATCCCGGCGCAGTAGCTCGATCATGGCCTGAATCTCAGCGAGGCAGTAAGCGAGCGAACGCGGCAGCCGCGCGTCGAAGATCAAGAAGCGCGCAACCTCTTTCGGATCGATGTAGTGCGGAAAGACGCGCCTATAGGAATGATAGGCCGAGGCGGCGCGCAGCAGGATGGTCCAAAAAGTAAAATCGTACCGCTCGTCTCGCGCGAGGCCCGTTTGCTGCTGCGCGAAGCGCACGTCGAGCAGGCGGCTGGTCTGGTCTGCGCGCTCAAGAAACAGCCCAAGCCGGAAAAATGGCCAGGTTTCGTCGCGGTAGAATGTGTTCTCGGCGACGCCGAGCTGCGCGTAGCAGCCGCGCTTGATCGCATCGCAAGTGCGCGAAAGGCGCACCTCCGAGAAGTCGCCCGGCCCGAATGCGGCGATCCGGTTGTGGAAGTCGTTCAGCTGACACCACATGTCGGTTGACAGCATGGGCCGCAGCGCGCGCGCGTTCTCCCGGGCCCCGCGGATCGAGGATTGGATCGAGCCTGGATTGTCGGCGTATGCCATATAGTAGCGGATGACGTTATCGGCGTCCGGCTCGTCGAACGCCTTTGCGAAGGCCTCCTCGTCCGAGTAAAGCGCGACAATCCAGGCCCAGGAATTGTCCTCGCGCCCGCGCTGGAACGAGGTCTGCGTTTCGAGGACGCGGGCGAGGCTTTCCGCGCGCTCGAAATAGCGCGCCATCCAGAAAACGCTCTCGGCGTAACGGGATAGGAGGCTGCTCATGTCAATCCTCCCTTAAAACCCAGGTATCTTTTGTGCCGCCGCCCTGGCTGGAATTCACCACGATCGAGCCCTTGCGCAGCGCCACGCGAGTGAGGCCGCCGGGCAGGAGCCAAGTCTCCTCACCCGTCACCGCGTAAGGGCGCAAATCCACATGGCGCGGCTCGACGCCGTCTTCGGTGAGCGTCGGGCAGACCGAAAGCTCGATCATGGGCTGGCTGATATAGTTCGATGGGTTCGCCTTCAGCGCACAGCGCGCGACCTCGATCTCCGCCTTCGCGGCTTTCGGTCCTACGCAAATGCCGTAGCCGCCGGACTCGCCGACAGGCTTCAGCACAAGCTTGTCCATGTTTTCGAGCGTGTAGGCGAGCGCATCCGCCTCGCGGCAGATATGCGTCTGGACGTTGGGTAGAACCGGCTCCTCGTCCAGGTAATAGCGGATGATGCGCGGGAGATAGGCATAAACCGCCTTGTCGTCGCAGACGCCCGTGCCAACGGCGTTAGCGAGCGTTACGTTGCCCGTCTTCACCGCGCGCATGAGCCCTTTCACGCCGAGGACGCTTTCGGGGTTGAAAACTTCGGGGTCAAGGAAATTGTCGTCTATACGGCGGTAAATGACATGGACCGGCGTTGGACCGGACACAGTTTTCATGAATACTTTGTCGTCATCCACGAGGAGGTCGCGGCCTTCGACGAGGGGGATGCCGATCTCGCGCGCCAGGAAAACGTGCTCGAAATAAGCCGAGTTGAATACGCCCGGCGACAAAAGGACGATTTGCGGATCGATCACGCCGGGCGGGGCAACCTCGATAAGCTTGTTGCCGAGCTGCGTCCCATATTCCGACACGCTCTCGATGGCGAAGCCATGCATAAGGTCGGGGAACGCACGCTGCATCAGATGGCGGTTCTCGACGACGTAGGACACGCCCGACGGCGTGCGCCCGTTGTCCTCCAGCACATAAAAATCGCCCTTCGGATCGCGGACGATGTCTGTGCCAGCGATATGCACATATGTGCCGCACGGCGGGTCGTAGCCCACCATCTCGGGCCGGTAATTGGCGTTGCCGAGCACCAGCTCGGCTGGGACGATGCCGTCTTTGAGGATTTTGCGCTCGTGATACACGTCCCATAGAAAAAGATTGAGCGCTTTGACCCGCTGTTTGACCCCGCGGTCGAGCTTGCGCCAGTCCGGCGCGGTGATGACCCTGGGGATGACGTCGAAGGGCAGGATGCGGTCGATGGCCGTCCGGTCGCTATAAACCGTGAAGGTAATGCCGAGGGTGAAAAGCTCGCGCTCGGCGTCCTCCGCGCGTGTCCGGAGCTGCGCAAGCTCAAGCTGCTGAAGGCGGTGCCAAAGTGCCGTGAGGTGCCGGTTCTGCCGATCCTTGGAGCCGATCAGCTCGCAATAATATTGTCCCGGATTGTAATTATCGAGAGGAGCTACGGTTGCCGCGTTCTTCAAAACTGTGATCGTCGCCATGCTGCTTCCTTGACTGCATCAGCCGCCCTCGCCGGTCAGGCTAACGATGAAAAGATCATGACAAATCGGTAGAAACACTAGCACAGCAACCTGCTGTGCCGGAACATAAATTTGGGCTGAAATATTGCGCAGTCCGCATGCTTTTTTGCACAAGTTTTGGGCACAGCCTGGCGTAAGCTAGACCTGCAAAATGCTAGCTCCCTTGCACGAAAGGTTCGAGCCCCGACAGGCGCAGGCGCGGCTCGATTTGCGGGATTTTTCTGGGTGGAAACGGCGCGACCGCCTCTGCGATTGCCTTGATATGAGCGGGCGTCGTGCCGCAGCAGCCGCCGGCGATATTCAGGAGCCCGTCCGCTGCCCAGGCGCCCATGCTGCGCCCCATGGACTCTGGTGTTTCATCGTACTCGCCCATGGCGTTCGGCAGCCCAGCGTTCGAATATACGCTCACATAAACATCGGCCGCCTTTGCAATTTGGACGACCGATGGGCGCAGCTGCTCCGCCCCGAAGGCGCAATTCATGCCGATAGAAAAAGGCTTCAGGTGCCGCAGCGAATACCAGAAGGCTTCCGGGGTCTGGCCCGAGAGATTGCGGCCCGAAAGGTCGGTGATTGTGCCGGAAATCATCAGCGGAAGCTCAACCCCCATCGCATCGAACGTCTCTTTCACGGCAAATCCCGCCGCCTTGGCGTTCAGCGTATCGAACACGGTCTCGATGAGGATGGCGTCAACGCCGCCTTCGATTAGTCCGCGCGTTTGCTCGCCATAGGCCGCGGCAAGCTCGTCGAAGCTTATATTGCGGAAGCCGGGATTGTTCACATCGGGCGAAAGCGACGCGGTGCGGTTGGTCGGTCCGATCGCGCCCGCGACGAAGCGCGGCTTTTCCGGTGTCATCGCGGTATATTTGTCCGCCGCGTCCCGCGCGAGCTTGGCCGCCGCGACATTGATCTCGAAAGCCAAAGCCTCCATGCCGTAATCGGCCATGGAAACGGCCTGCGCATTGAACGTGTTCGTTTCGGCGATATCGGCGCCGGCTTCGAAATAGGCTTCGTGAATGCCGCGGACGATGTCCGGCTGGGTCAGGACGAGGAGATCGTTGTTGCCCTTCAGATCTCGCGGCCAATCCTTGAAGCGCTCGCCGCGGTAATCGGCTTCGGTCAGTCTATGGCGCTGGATCATGGTTCCCATTGCGCCATCGAGAATGAGTATCCGTTCAGCGGCGGCTTTGCGCAAGGCGGCGATGCGTTCGTCACGGGTCATTCGATGTGTCCTCAAACCGCGGCCGGAGCCCGCTCCGCGGGGCGCAAGCCCAACAGCTCGCAGACAGCATAAACAAGATTGGCGCGGTTCAGCGTATAAAAGTGAAGCTCTGTGACGCCGCCTGCGACAAGGTCCAAGGCCTGCTCCGCTGCCACGGAGGCAGCAACCGTTTGCGCTTTTTCCGGGTCATCCGCCAAACCGTCGAAACGCGAGGCGAGTGACGCCGGAACGGACGCCCCGCAGCGCGCGGCAAAGCTCGCGACCTGCTTGAAATTGTGGATCGGCATCTGGCCAGGAACGATGGGAATCGAAATACCCCGGGCGCGGACCCGGTCCAAATAACGCCAGTAATCGCCGTTGTTGAAGAAGAAGTTCGTGATCGCCCGCGTCGCCCCGGCGTCGACTTTCGCGGCAAGCATGTCGAGGTCGGCTTCGACGGTTGGCGATTCTGGATGTTTCTCGGGGTAGGCCGCGACCGAAATCTCGAAATCGGCAATATGCTTGATCCCCGCGGTGAGATCCGCCGCGTTGATATAACCGCCTGGATGCTGAACGTAAGCCGTGCCTGGGCCTTCGGGCGCATCGCCGCGCAGCGCCACGATATGCCGGACGCCGCTGTCCCAATAGGCGCGCACGACGCTATCGACCTCATCCTTCGTCGCGGCGACGCAGGTCAGATGAGCGGCCGGTTTCAGCCTCGTTTCACTAAGAATTCGTGAGACGGTCGCATGGGTGCGCTCGCGTGTGGACCCGCCCGCGCCATAGGTCACCGACACAAATTGCGGTCCGAGCGGTTCGAGTTTGCGGATGGCGGCCCAGAGCGCAGCCTCCATCGCGGCCGTCTTGGGGGGGAAGAATTCAAAGCTTACGGCGACGGGCGCGCCGTGCCCGCGGTCATTCGATACGTCCGTCACGACGCGGCCCTCCATTGTTTCGCTACGGTTTTTTGCTTTTGCCCGCTCCACACGGCCACCGTTAGAGCGTTTTCCTTAACATTGCCGGCCGTAAGTTCGGAATAGGAGTTGGAGCCGATGCCGCATTCGCCAAGCCATGCCGCAATTTCGGCCGCGGCGAAGCCCAAGCGCAGATGAGCGTGCTCCTCGCGCAAGAACTCGAGAGTGTGAGGCGCGAAATCGATAATGGCCAAGCGCCCTCCAGGCTTCAAGACACGGGCAGCTTCGGCAAGGGCCGATTTAGGGTTATCCAGAAAATGCAGCACCTGATGAATGACGGCCGCATCCGCGCTGCTTTCTGGGAATGGCAAATTATAGATGTCGGCGAGCCGGACGCTACAATTGGTGAGTCCGGCCCGGTCGAGACGGACACGGGCGCATTTGAGCATCTCGCGGTTCGTATCGATCCCAATCAGCTGCCGCGCGCGATCGCTCGCAAGCTCCAGAATGCGGCCTGTTCCCGTTCCGAGGTCGAGGAGCAAATCGTAGGGGCCGGGACCAAGCGCATCGAGGATAGCGTCCTCCACATCGCGCTCGGCTATGTGCAGCGACCGGATGCGATCCCATTCGGCCGCGTTTTCATCGAAATAGGCTTGAGCCAGCGCCGCACGCTTGGCACGGATTTGTCCGGCGCGCCCGGCATCGCGAGCGATGAGCGGATCGTTTGGCGCGATCATGGCGATTGCCGCGTTTGCAAATTCCCGGATGGAAGGGTTCGCCGCGCCGCGTACGAAGACCCAGCTCCCCTCCTGATGACGCTCGATCAGCCCGGCCTCGGCGAGGAGGCGGATGTGGCGGCTCACGCGCGGCTGGCTTTGGCCCAGAAGCTGGGTCAGGTCTTTGACGTTGAATTCGCCGCTGAGAAGAAGGCGCAATATGCGTAAGCGCGTCGGCTCTGCCGCGGCTTTCAAGCGCGCTACGATGTCGTCAAAGCTTCCCATCGGCCCCCCAAGGAAGCCTTATAAAGATATGTTTATGTCTTTTCAAGATGGAATGGGCGCTGCGTCATACCAAATCCGTCTGAATAGTTCACCTACCGGTGTCATCCGGATCCAGTATCAGGCGAAAAAGAGCAAATACAGAGCGCCAACAAGCAGCATGTTGAGCTGCTCCGAAACCGACATGGTGCCGAAAGGCCTCCGGCGCCGCGTCCTTGCTGCGGCAGCCCGAAGCGCTTTTTCTGCGGGAGGCGCGGGCATGGCGCCGGGTGTCCCGCGCAGCCAGCGCCAGAAGACGCGCAGGCCGAACGTGCCATAGCGCAAGAGCACGAGCGCGCCCGCCGTGAAGCTCCGGTAGCGTACGCCGAGGATCAGCCAGGCAACGATCAGGAGCCAAAGCAGCGAGGAAATCAAATCGCGCAGGATAAACCAGGCGAATTGCCACAAAAGCCCCAGGACGAAGCTCAAAACGCCCCAAAGGAGATTAAGGATTTCCATGAGCTCATCCGGTAAAAAAAGCGGGCAAGTTGCCCGCTTTATATGTGGTGCTATTGCTGCTGTTGCTGGTCTCCAGGACCGCCCGGGCCTCCAGGGCCGTCCATCGGGCCATCGCCTGGGCCACCGGGGCCGCTAGGGCCGTCCATCGGGCCATCGCCTGGGCCACCAGGGCCGCCAGGGCCATCCATCGGGCCATCGCCTGGGCCGCCATTGGCAGCGCTCTGATCCGGACCCGACTGCAGCAACGGTGTGATCCGCCTGATAACCACGCGCCGGTTCCGGCGTTCCGGCTCAGGCGTGGGAACGAGCAAGAACTGCTTGCCGTAACCCTGGGTGACCAGATTTTCGGCCGGGATACCGAATTGCTGCGCGAGAAGGTCCGCAATAGCTTGAGCGCGCCGGTCCGATAAGCTTAGATTGTCGATATCCGAGCCCACGGCGTCGGTGTGCCCCTCGATGAGGAAGACTTCGCCGGGGTTCTGCTTTGCCATATCGCGCATGACCGCAGCAACCGGCTCCAGCATCTGGGCCTGATCGGGTGCAACATCCGCCGAACCGAACTCGAAATTTATCGTGTCGATGCTGATGCTGCGCATGCGGTTGCGCAGGTCGACGCTGGCAAGGATCTCGTCGAGTGTATAACCGCGGCCGAGCGGTTCCACCGGCCCCGCCTGGAGCGCGGCATAGTAATCATCCTCGGAAGCGACATCGGCATCTACGATGTATTGCTCCGGGGGAATGCCGATGTGCGGAGGAGCGAGAGCGACGATGAAAGCGGCAAGCGCGAAACCGGCGCCGATTGCAATAGCGCGGTTCTCGAAGAGCACGAACCGCCGGCCGTCGGGCATGTACCGCACGCGGCGCATCGGGCGGCCGTAGGCATCGACCTCGACCTCGATCCGGACCCCGCCGGGACGCGCGAACGTCGAAACCATGTTTCCGTTGGGCGCGCGGTGCGTCTGCGGATTTCCGCCGAAGGCACGGAAATTGGCGGTTTCGTCATGCTGGACGAAGGCGTGGCCATTCGCCTGCAGGATAGTCCGGTTGCCGGGCTCCTTGATGAGGGTTTGGCCGTGGCGGTCGACCGATTGCTGGCGCTGGCTGGCGATGGCGTGCATCCGCTCGTTTTGGAGGCGCAGCCGCTCGTTGATTGCCGCGGGGTTGCGCTCGTTTGCGGCGATCTGCTTCTGATGCGCGATCAGGCGCGCGCGATCGGCGGCGTGTGCGTCACGCGCGGCTCTAGCTTTTTGATCGGTGGCCGAAAGTTGGCGATGAAGCGTGTTTTCCTGCCGGTGCGCCTGCTGCAGCTGCTGCCCGGTGTTGTGCTGTTGCTGCTGCAGTTGTTGAATCTTATGCTGATCGTTATGGAGCTTGGCCGCGTCCTGTGCGCGCTTCTGCGCGCCGGCAGCTTCCTTGGCCTTTAGTTCCTGAATCTTGCGCTGCTCTTCGGCGGCCTTTTGCTGCTGAGCGCGCTGCTGCTGTTGCACCTGCGGCTGTTGTTTTAGCGGGGGCTGTCTTAGCGGCTGTCCATGCGGCGGCTGCTGCTTTTGCGGCGGCTGCTTTTGCTGCTGCTTGTGCTCTTCTTCCTTATGTTGCGGCGGCGTAAACTGCGCTAGGATGAGAGGCGTTTCGGCTGCCCGTGCCATGCCCGCAATCATAACGAAAGGAGTTATGACTGTCAGGACAAGCGGCATGACCTTCATGGGTGACATGTCGTTTCCTTTGATAAAGGTGCTAAGTTGTTTGCTCCAGAGCCACTGCCGGAGAATGATGGGCTGTTTCTGGCGGAATTTCGGCAGGTATCAGGGCTTCTAAACGCGCGAGACTTTCGGGATCGGAAAGTAGAGCCGCTTTTTCGCCCGGCTTTAGCAAATTCAATAATTCGGTCAAATTTGCGGAAACTTCGAGTTTGGCGCGTCCGATTGCCAAATTTGGAGAAATCCGCGATTCGAGCGTAATCGGCTGCATCTGAATAAGCTCGCGATGGAGCCGCCGGAGTTTGGTGCTTTGGGCGAGCTGTGTGATCGCCTCGCGTTGAAGTATGGCCTCTTCGAGCTTGGCTTGAGTTTCCGCCGCCTCACCGGCGATCGCTGGCGGTGTCTTTTCTTCCTCGATCTGAAGGAGACCAAGCCGCCGGAATTGCTCTCCGGCCGATTTGCGCGCCGACCAAGCCGAAAGCGGACCGGAGAAGACAAGGCCTAAGGAAGCCGGCAGCATCCACAGAAACAGAATGAACGAAGAATAGAGCGTGAGCGTGGCAAGACAGATGCCGATTACCATATGCGCGAAGTGGAAATGCATGATCTCGCGGCCCGGCAACGACCCGTCGTCGCGCCGTTGCGGCTTCCAGCCGCTATCACGGCCCCGGAACACATCCACGACCGCTGAAGACTGCAGCAGCATCATAATGTGCGCAAACAGCGACGACAGAACGATCTCGATCAAAACACCCGCCAGCAGCGTAAACGCCCCGCCAAATCCTCGCCGCTGCCTCGAATCCATGATGGCAAGCAGATAGGCAAAGACCTTCGGCATGAGCAGGATTCCGAGGGTCAGCATCAGCAACTCGAAAGATCGCTCGCTGTCTTGCTTCGGCCAATTTGGAAATAGCGAGAAGCTGTCCGAGAAATATTGCGGCACGGTGTAGATCGACTGGAGCGTCAGCGAAAGTGCGATGACAAGAAACAGCAGCCAAACGAGCGCCGAGACATAGGCCATGATGCCCATGGCCATATGCACCCGACTGACCCAATGCAGGCCGCTTGCCAGTAACACGCGCGAGTGCTGCAGATTGCCCTGTGCCCAGCGCCGGTCGCGCATCGCAAAGTCGATCAGGCTCGGCGGAATTTCTTCGTAGGACCCCGCTAGGTCTGGCACCATGCAAACGCGCCAGCCGGCCCGGTTCAAAAGCGCGGCCTCCACGAAATCGTGGCTCAGGATGGGTCCGCCGAAAGGCGGCTTTCCGGGCAGCATCGGCAGCCCCGCGCTCTCGATGAAGGCGCGCGTGCGGATTACGGCGTTGTGCCCCCAGAAGTTGCTGACGCCTCGATGCCAGAACGAAAGGCCCGTGGCCAGCATCGGGCCGTAAAGGCGGCCCGCGAATTGTTGCAGCCGCGCAAAAAGCGTGTTGCGCCCGATCGAGACCGGCACAGTTTGCACAAGGCCGAAATCAGGGTTTTTCTCTATGATCGCGGCGAGCTTTACGACCGATTCGCCTGTCATCAAACTGTCTGCGTCGAGGACGAGCATATAGTCGTAATTGGCGCCCCAGCGCCGGCACCAATCGGCAACGTTGCCGGCCTTCTTGCCCGTGTTAGCGGACCGGCGCCGGTAGAAGATACGCGAACCTTCGGCTTCGCGCTCGCGGATCGCTTGAAACGCGGCCTCCTCCTGCACCCAGATATCGGGGTCGGTGGTGTCGCTGAGAATAAACAGATCGAAGCTTTCCCGCTGACCGGTCTTGACTATGGAGCGCATAGTTGCAACGGCCATCCCGAATATCCGTTCGGGAGACTCATTGTAGGTGCAAACGAGAATCGCGGTCTTGCCCAAAAGGGGAGCCGAGGCATCGTAGTCCTTCGGGTCGGCTATGGAACGCCGAAGCCCAAGCGATATAACCGCGAAGCCGGCCAGCGCGGTCATAAAGGATAGGGCGAGCCAGAAGATATTGATAGCGAACAGCACCATCAGCGCCACTTCGAGCCCGGCGATGCTGCCGGCGCTGAGAACGAAATACAGCTCGCGGATGAGGTAGGCCGTGATGCCCAAGGCGCCGCCGAAAACAATGCCGCGCCGCCAGGGGGCTGCGGGGTCGGGGCGCGGCTGCCGGCGGGTTGTGCGATCGAACCGCTCGAGGCTTTGAGGCGCGAACACCGATTGATCCCGCGAAGCCGGGATCGCAGGCGTATCGGAAAGAGGATAAGTATCGTGCATCCCTGACCTCAGGCCGTCCAGCGGTATAGCCAAACTTCGGAAACCGGCTTCCCATTTAAGGTGAGCGCGCAACGCAAATCTGCCTGAAATGCCCCCGGCGCGGGTCGATATTCGAAACCGGCGCGATGTCCTCCCGCTATCCGGTTCCGGCGGATCGCAACGTTCACGAAACTACCTGTACTTGCACTGAGTTCCACATTTCCGTTCTTTTCGGAGCAAATATCGTCAAAATCATCGCAGAGATTGAGTTTTTCCGTCCCGGCGAAGTCGATATAGAAGACCCTCATGCCTTCATGGCGGCTGGAAGCGCCAACAAGCGTTTGGGTCACAGTGGCTAAGTTCCGGCGCACGGGCGGTTCCTGACACCACGTGAGCCGGTAGCGGTAGGTGTAAGCGCTGCCAGCTTGAAGCGGCTCCTTAGGATGCCAGAATGCGACGATATTATCGAAATACTCCGTCTGCGTCGGCAATTCAACAAGATCGACCGAGCCTTCGCCCCATCCGCTCTCCGGTTCCACCCAGACGCTTGGCCGCTGCTCGTAGCGGGCATCGAAATCTTGATAGCGATCGGCCCTGCGCTCGCGCTGCAAAAGCCCGAATCCTTTCAAATCGCTGTCCGTAAAGGCGGAGAACTGCACCCGCCTCGGATTGATCAGCGGCCGCCAAATCTGCTCGCCTTTGCCATTCAAGATCGACAGCCCGTCGGAGTCGTGCACGCGCGGCCGCGCCTCATCGGTGCGGAAGCTGCTGCTTGGCGCGAAGTAAAACATGCTCGTCAGAGGGGCGATTCCTGCGTAAGCGATTGAAGTCCGGGGAAAGAGCGTGCACTCAACGTCCATGACCGTATTATAACCCGCTGAGATGACAAACCTATAGGCGCCGGACACGCTTATGCTGTCGAGAAGAGCGAAGACCGTCACGGATTTGTCTCCCGGCGCGGGCTTTACGAGCCAGAAGCTACGGAAAATTGGAAATTCATCCGCGGGTGGATGTGCGGTGTTGATTGCAAGACCTCGCGCGGACATCCCATAGACTTGCCCGGCCGCCTTGGCACGGAAATAGCTTGCGCCTTGAAACACGGCGAGCTCGTCCATGACGCCGGGCGTTCCGGCCGGCGCGTGAATGCGAATGCCGGAAAAGCCTGGCCGGGCGCTTTCCGGCGGGCGGCTCACCTCGGGACCATAATTGAAAAGGTCCGGATCGTAATTGAGCTCCGCGGCGCGGCTGCCATCCACCATGAAAATCCGGACAGGGTTCCGGTATATGTAGCCCGCGCTGAAAAACTCCGTGGTGAAGCCCAGATTATCGCGGCCCCATAAAGCCAGATTTTTCTTGAACCGGATCGCGCGATACCGGTCGTAATCCAAGTCCTTGTAACTCTGTGGAATTGTATCGTCTGGCGCACGATACGGCGATTTTGAAAGAAGGCGGGCCTGCTCGATCACGGTATCTTCCGCAAACGGCGCGGGCTCAGCGAACGGCAGCCCGGCCGGGCCGCTCGCGGGCTCCGCCAATGCACCGTCTGTGGACAAAATCCGCTGAGCCAAAAGGAGGGCCGCGGAAAAACCTGCGCCGAGTTTCAGGACACCCCGCCGGTCCATTTTATTGCCTCGATTGGAGCGTGGCTGGTAAATGAGATATGGAGAAGCCTGGGCCGAGGGGGAGTTGAAGTTTCATGAGCGCCCCCAGCCCTAGGTGCGGCAGATTAGCGCGCCCATCGGAATATCCAGGAATCGGAAACGGGCTTTCCGTCTACCTGAAGCTGCGCGCGCAGGTCGACAGGATCGCTGCCCGATGGTGCATACTCGAACCGCAGGCGCTGCATGGCGCCGGCCGCCGGTGCGGCTGCAAGCCTGACATTTCGGATTTCACCGGCAGACGCCGTTACATTCGCGTTCAGAGTGCCGCCGCTGCAGTCTGCGCAATCTTCGGCGTTGAAAAAGTCGACGATGAAGAGAGCGTCGCCGGTTTTCGTTTCCCCGACCCGCGTCTGGGCCACAACCGCTTTCTTGTTTTCGAACGGCGGAGTCCAGCACCAGTGCATGCGATAACGGAACCGGTGGCCGATGCCCGGGCCAAGCCCGTCTTTCGGCCGCCAGAAGCACACGATATTCTCGTTGATCTCCTCGGGAGCAGGCAGCTCGATCAGGTCGATGGACCCTTCGCCCCAATCTCCGAGCGGTTCGATCCATAAGGATGGGCGCTTTTCGAATTGCAGGTCGGCATCCTGATAGCTCGCGAAGTAGCGTTCCCTTTGGATGAGGCCAAACCCCTTCGGTCCCTTATCGAGGAAGACCGAAAATTGCAGCCTTTCCGGATTGAGGAGCGGCCTCCAAATCTGCTCGCCGGCGCCATTCACGATATAGAGCGCCTCGGAATCGTGCACGCGGGGGCGGTAATCGCGCCGCTTCGGCGGAACTCCGGGGCCGAAGAAGAAGCGGCTCGCGATGGGAGCGATCCCGGCATAGGCGATGTGCCGCCGCGGATAGATGACCGCTTCGGTCTCGATCACCGTCTCGTAACCCGGCGTTATAGTGAATTTTAGGCGTCCAACGGCCTGCTTGCTGTCGAGCAGGGCATGCACGGTAAGGCTCTGGCCGGCTGGCGTGGGCCGCTCGATCCAGAAGCTTCTGAACAGGGGAAAGTCCTCCCCGCCCGGCTGGCCAGTGTTGATTGCAAGGGCGCGTGCGGAGGCGCCGAAGACTTGGCCCGAGCCGATCGCGCGGAAGTTGGTCGCGCCGACGAAACTTAAGAAATCCCTGAAAACGCCAAGCTTATCGATCTGCGCAAGGGCATGAAATCCGGCAAAATCGGATTGCGCGGGCGTTGCAGGCTGCCTGGCGGGCGGATAAAAATCGAAAGCTTGAGCAGAGTAAGGGATTCTAATCGCTTCCGCGGCCTCCACGGAGTAGAGTTCCACCGGATACGCAAAATAAGATCCAGCAGTGTGATAAGGTTCGAGCCAGAACGGCACCCCATCCTTCCGCCAGAGCGCCTGGTCCTCTTTAAATACGATGGCGCGGCTGTATTGATCGTGAGGGACATTCGCCAGCGCTTCATCCACGCGCTTCTCGAAGGGCTTATAGGGCTGGTTCGCGAGCTCGCGGGCTAGCGCGTCGAGGGTGTCCTCCGAAAAGGGCAACGGAATACCGGAACTTCCCTGACCGAGGATTGGGAATGGAAATGCGGCCAGACCAGCGGTTGAGGCGGCAAGCTTTAGCCAGGTGCGACGGTCCATCTCCAACTCCCGAAAACCGTGCCGTTGCACTGCGAATAAGGACTACGAACAAGACAAAATGCTTCCAGCGGACCGCATGACAAGATGGGTCTCTTGGGACTGGATACAAAATTTTGCTTGCCCCGCTCGATTCTGGAGCGTTCAGGGGTTTTTAGGGCGAATTTGAGGCAGTTCCCGCATTTGCAAAAATTGCCTCCAAACTGTGGCGGAGCCATATCGCGAAGATTTCAAGAACGCGTGAAGAAAGGGCGCAAGTTCATAGGGGGCCTAGGATTTTGAGACGAATTAGCGCTCTATCCCGCATACAGGACACTTGATCTTCTGCCGAAAGCGAGCCTATCTCAGCAAGCCGCGCGCATCTTACACGATTGGAGAGCAATTCCGGATGGCAAACTGGCAGGTTACGTCCGTCTTGGCGATCGTCTTTACGGCCTTCGGATGGGGGAATGTCATGGCTGCGAGCCAATCGCCTCACCGTCATGTCGCCACCGATCTTATCGCTGAGACATCGTCCGCCAGGCCCGGCAAGGCGCTTACCGTCGCGGTGCGCGAGCGCATGGAGCCAGGCTGGCACACCTATTGGGCCAATCCCGGCGATTCGGGCGAGCCGACTACGGTCGAATGGGCGCTGGGAGGCGGTCTTAAGGCGGGGCCGGTCCTTTGGCCGCTTCCGCACACCATCGCGGTCGGCCCGCTCGTCGAATACGGCTACGACGATAAAGTGCTGCTCTTGGCAGAGATTCAAGTGCCGGAAGAGGCCGCGGGCAGCATCGCGCTAGCGGCGAAAGTCTCCTATTTAGTCTGTAAGGACATTTGCGTCCCCGAGGAAACCCAAGTCGAGCTGACGCTTCCGGTATCTAGCGAGGCCGCGCCTTCGGAATTCGCAGGCCAAATCGCGAAGGCACGTAGCGCGCTGCCGGTGCCGCTGCCGGGCACGGCGATCTACGCGGCCAATCCCGCGAAAGGAGCGCTGCGGCTAACGGTTTCGGCCGGGCCCGCCCTCTTCAAAGGCGTGACGGACGCCCGCTTCTTTCCTCTCACCTGGGGCCCGGTCTCCAATCCGGCGGCGCAACCCCGCACGATCTCAGGCGGCCAGCTTATTCTCGATATGCAACAGGGCGACTCCAAAGAGACGCCGGAAAAGCTCGAAGGCGTGCTGGTGCTGAGCAAGGGCAGCGGGGAGGGCTCGCGCACGGGCTACGCAATTTCCGCAGCCCGCGGGCCGGATTCGACGGCCGCCGGCGGGCTTTTCGATCATACCAACGCGGCGGGCCAGGTGAATTCCGGCACGGACGCTGCCGCGGCTGGGGGTGTCTCGGGCAGTGCCGGGCTTGCGGTGCTGTTCGCAGTCCTCGGCGGCCTCATCTTGAACCTGATGCCCTGCGTGTTTCCGGTGCTCGCTCTGAAGGCGCTGAGCTTCGCAAAGGCGGCCGATGGGGGGCACAGGCAGCAGGGCATCGCCTATCTGTGCGGCGTGCTCGTAAGCTTTGCGATGCTCGCGGCTGTCATAGCGGTCTTACGCGAGGGCAGCGCTGTGCTTGGCTGGGGCTTTCAGTTCCAATCGCCGGTCTTCGTGCTGGCGCTGGCGCTCCTGTTCTTCGTGATGGGGCTCAGCCTCTCCGGCGTGGTCTCGTTCGGCGGCGGGCTGATGTCGATTGGCGATAATTTGTCGCGCAAGCCCGGCAATGCGGGCTATTTCTTCACGGGCGTGCTGGCGGCGATTGCCGCGACGCCTTGCACTGCGCCGTTCATGGGCGCCGCTATCGGCTTTGCAATGACCCAACCCTCCTACATTCTTGTGGCGGTGATGCTCGGCCTCGGCCTCGGCTTCGCCACGCCGGTCGTAGCGCTCAGTTTCAGCCCCGCGATGCAAAAGATCCTGCCGAAGCCCGGCGCTTGGATGGAGACGCTGAAGCAGGTGCTGGCCTTTCCGCTCTATGCGACGGCCGCTTGGCTCGTTTGGGTGCTGAGCATTCAAACCGGAAGCGACGGCGTAATGGCCGCCGCTCTGGCCATCGTCGGCATTGGCTTCGCGGCTTGGCTCGCGGGAAAAACCGCATCCGCTCATTCGGCGGTGAAATTGGTGGCGCCGGCCCTTGGCGTCCTGGCTCTCGCCGCGGGACTTTCGCTCGCCATGACAGCCCGCACTGAAAATTCCGCGCCTGGCGTCGAGTCCTCGGTTCTGAAAGATGAGCCGTTCACGCAAGCAAGGCTCGACGAGTTGAAGTCGCTAGGCCGTCCGGTGTTCGTGAACCTGACCGCGGCGTGGTGCATCACCTGCAAGGTGAACGAGCGCGTGGCGCTGAAGTCGAGGCAGGTGGCACGAGCGTTTCGAGATAACGGCATCGTTTATCTGAAGGGCGATTGGACGAAGGCCAACCCCGAGATCACCGCACTTCTAGGCCATTTCGGCCGCGCCGGTGTGCCGCTCTATCTCTTTTATCCGGGGCGCGGCGCGCAACCCCATGTTTTGCCGCAGATTTTAACTGCTGGCGTCGTGCTCGACGAGATCAAGACGCTGGCGGCCCTCCTGAACCCGTCGTCGAACAAAGGAGCCTAGCATGCCGTTGTTGAAACTGGCCGCATCCTCCATCGCAGGACTTCTCATGACCGCAACCGCTTCAGCCGCCCCTCAAGTGGGCAAACCCGCGCCCGATTTCTCCGCCACCGATGCGAACGGCAGAACCGTGAAGCTCAGCGGCTACCGGGGCAAGATCGTCGTGCTCGAATGGACGAACGACGGCTGCCCCTACGTGAAAAAGCACTATAAGTCCGGCAACATGCAGAGCCTGCAAAAGGACGCCGCAGAGAAGGGCATCGTCTGGCTGACCATCATCTCCTCGGCGCCTGGCGAGCAGGGCTATGTGAACGGCACGGCGGCCAACCAGCTTACGATATCGCGCGGCGCAGCACCCGCCGAAGTGCTGCTCGACCCCGAGGGCAAGGTCGGCCACCTCTACGACGCGCGCACGACCCCGCATATGTTCATCGTGAATGCGGAAGGCACGCTCGTCTACATGGGCGGCATCGACGACAAGGCGACGACCGATGTGGACGATATCAAGACCGCGAAGAACTATGTCCGCGCCGCGCTCGACGAGGTGATGGCCGGCCAGCCGGTGGCCGAGGCCGTCACGCGCCCCTATGGCTGCTCGGTGAAATATGGCTATGAGCCGGCCCCATCCTATTAACCGCAACGCGCCCCCCAAAGGGTCAAAATTGGCGCGGGAGGCTGCCGAAGTCCTCTCCGCCGCTGGCGTTTTGTTAAGACGCCATGATAAGAAATGCGCCTTGCGATCCCGTTAACGGGCACGCGAGGCGGCCTATCGATCTGATATTGCATGATAATGTTCAACTTGCGGCAAAGCGCCGGCAGACGCCGCCGCAGCGTTACATGGTTAATTGCACCGCTGCATTTATATTTAACGGACTATTTGAATCGCAGTTTTGCGGTATTATGGGGCAAACTCACCATATTTGGTGATTCCAACGCGGACCGCTCCAAGAATGGAGTGCGCTAATGCCTGAGGAACAGGCCAACGGGATCTATATACTTGATATAGGTTACGACGCAGAATACTCTGATCCCTACGTGGGGGAGAGTATGAGCGACGAGCTATCTCAAGAAGAGGCGGACGGCCTTCTTAAAATGGAAAAGAAGAGCGCGAAAGAGGAAAGTCAGCGCTTACCGTCTCTGGGCGCAAAAGCATCTTTTCCGCTTGTTTCCATGGATGGACGCGAGGAATTCCTGCTTGATGTTGGAAGCAGCAAGATCAAGCTTTTAAAAATCAATCTACAAAATAGAGCAAGAACCACCGTTATCTTGGTGCGGTTGGACACAGACGGAGCGCCACACCGGAATCCGGACGATGTGGAAATTCCTTGCCCACATATCCATCTTTATCGTGCGGGCTACCAGCATAAATGGGCGTATCCAGTTCCAGAGGAGCACTTTCGAGATTTGACAGATCGAAAGCAAACCCTCGAAGATTTTATGGCCTTTTGCCACATCATTGCTCCGCCTAAATTCGATAATGAGCTGTTCTCATGACAGACGCAGGTGAGATCAGCCAACTCGTTGAAAAATATAGGTTGTGGTTAAAAGATCGAACCGCAATAAAATCTGTGCACACCGATTGGGTGGAAATTACGACGCCATTTCTGGACCGGCATAATGATTACATCCAGATCTATGTAAAGGGCAGCGGTGGATCCTATTTGCTTAGCGACGATGGCAATACCTTGAGGGATTTGGAAATGTCCGGGTGTTCGATTGATACACCCAAGAGAAAGGGCATTCTCACAGTCACGCTAAACGGTTTTTCAATTCAGGAAGACAAAGGGGAATTGATTACCAAGGCGACCGCTGAAAACTTCCCTTTGAGAAAGCACGCGTTGGTGCAGGCCATCCTTGCAGTCAACGACCTATTTTATCTTGCTTCATCCACGGTTCGCAGCCTCTTCCGTGAGGATGTGGAGAAATGGCTTTACGACAACGATATTAGATTTGTTCCAAACATTCAGTTCCCAGGAAAGAGCGGCTATCAACACAGCTTTGATTTTGCCATCCCGCGTTCGAGGGTCGCACCTGAGCGCCTTTTGCGCGCAATTACCAATCCTAACAGGGATGCAGCTCTAAACTTTATATCAGCCTGGACTGATACGGTCGAGCAAAGACCTGTGGATTCTGTTCCGGTGGCTTTCCTTAATGACAATAGGGGGCCAGTCACAGACGCCGTAACTGACGCGCTCCGGCAATATGATATAATTCCTGTTAAATGGTCCCTGCGAGAAACGGAGCGAGTCAGGCTTGCAGCATGAGCAAAACCAGTTCAGACCTATCGCGGAAGGGTCGCTAGATTTATGTTCATGGCTTCCATGCATTGGAGCAGGAATGCTGAGCTAAAGCCTCCACGGCTTATTTTGTTGGCGAGGGCACCGGCACTTATCTGCACGCCCATCTTCTCTAGGCGTGCGGCCAGATCCTCAATTCCAATACCCTTCTGAGACATGGCATATCGTAGGAGTGCCTTCGCTTTCTCCTCGTACGCTGTATTGATCGGATTATCTTTCCGGGGTTCCGGTATTGGCGGGAGGCTTCGTTTGCTAGGCGAGCTTGTCATAAAAATCACCTCTTTTGGTGATTTTATCGCTTGACATGAGTCTTGTCTAGGTCCATATTGAAATCACCAAATATGGTGAGAGGACAATGGCACAGCACTTCTTACTTTCCCCGGCAGCCAAGACGCTTTCTCTAGCGAAGGTCCTGCGCATGTCCAACGAACAGGCAGAGAACGCCTTTTGCGCGATCCGCTGGCACGAGACGGACGGCAAGCCGGTTTGCCCCGAGTGCGGCGGCCTGGACCATTACGACCTCAAGAGCCGCCCTGTATGGAAGTGCCAGGCTTGTGCGAAGCAATTCAGCCTAACATCCAGCACGATCTTTCATAGCCGCAAGCTTCGCCTTCGCGACATCCTCGGGGCCATTGCTATTTTCACTAATGGCGCGAAGGGATATTCCGCGCTTCAGCTTTCGCGCGATCTGAGTTGCGATTATAAAAGCGCTTTCGTGCTGCTTCACAAATTGCGTGAGTCGATAGGGGTTGCACGCGCCGAAGGCGCTCTGCAAGGCGACGTTGAACTCGACGGCGCTTATTTCGGCGGCCACGTTCGCCCAGAGAACCGCAAGGAAGACCGGATCGACCGCCGGCTTGCCGAGAACCAAACCGGCAAGCGCCGCGTCGTTATCGTTGCCCGCGAGCGCAAGGGCCGCACCGTTACGACCGTTGCTAAGTCGGAAGCGGCCGGCGTTGCCTTTGCCCGGAAGTCAATTGCGAGCGGCTCGACCGTCCATGCCGATGAAGCTTCGCATTGGGATCAACTCGCGGCCAACTTCCCAATAAAGCGCGTCAACCATCAGATCGAATATAGCGCCGCTGACGGAGCTTGCACCAATCAGGCGGAATCTTTCTTTAGCCGCTTGCGCCGCTCAGAGATCGGCATCCATCACCATATCGCCGGCGTTTACCTGCAAGCCTATGCGACTGAGATGGCTTGGCGCGAGGATACCCGCCGCCAGTCGAACGGAAATCAGTTCGCTATGCTAGTCAGTGCAGCCGCCATCGCCCCGAAGTCCGGGCAATGGTGCGGTTACTGGCAGCGCAAGGCGTCCTAGCGCCCTTCCTTGGTGTCGCTGCCATCAGATTCCGAAGCGGTCGTGGTACCCTTTTCGCCGTTCTCTTTAAGAAGTGGCTTGAGCGCATTGAGCGTAGCGACCAATTCTTCGGCCTGAGCACGCGTGGAGATTTTGCCGCCAAGCAAAATACTCTTATTGTAAAAATTTATTGAGGCGCCGTCCGTTGGGATGCCACTACCCGGCCGTCCCTCCAGGACAATGTCAGGTTTGGTACCAGCCATCGAAGCTTGTAACGGTCTCGGCATGAGTTGTAACCTCTCAACCTGTTGATCTGGATGAGATCCAACCACATCCGATTCGGACTGTGAATAACTTCCGCTTTCAATCGCATTCTCCAAAAAGAGAAAGGTTTCTCGAAACGCGCGTATAGCGGGCTGAACGGCTGCGTTAGTGTACCCCTCTCTGATGAGGAACGATTCAAGCGCATTGTCGGAAGGGATTCCGTCTGTAAATCTACTCCTTATTCCCTTAAAAAGCTCAGGTTCTTGCGCCGCGTCTCGCAACGCCTGCGCTTTTTCTTGATCGCTATGAGGATAAAGGATTGCAACAGCGCGTTCCGTAACGCGGACCTCGTTCTTTCCCGCCTTTTCCAAAAGACCATACTGGATTAGGTTAGAGAGAATAGTTGCCGACCTCCCGGAAATCCCGCTATAGCCAAGCGCCTTCGCTGCCACCTCGCGATCTATAGGGTTTGTGCGCTCAATCTGATGAAGTTTCCTAATCATTTCAATGGCCTCAGAGAGCGGCGTGCTCGGGTAACTAGGACTTCTCATGCGTCCATTCATTGATGTAGCCTCCGGTATGGTTTTATACCCATCCACTGTTTATATACCGAAGGCGTGAGAAAAGAAAGATTTTATGAATAGGCGAGAATAAATTCTATTGTCGCGATCTGGACCTCAGGTTATCCTTGAGGTGCGGCACCGATGATTCGGATGCCGATGTGATCCGGGAAATGATGAGGAGCATAACATGCTCATACTTGCTTTAGCCAAGCTGCGTCACGAGCGCCACGCCGTTTGGCTGTAACAAAAAGGGCCACGTTCTGATCGGCTGGTACCTGATCTTAACGTGGCCCGTGGCGTCAGCGGATAACCCCAACCCGCTGGGCGGGAGTGCTGGGAATGCCGATTCAGCAGCGTAAGCAACTGAAGAATCGCATCTTTTGGCGCCCGCTTCAAGGGTTTTATCTCCTAAAAAAGGCAAAGCCAAAACTATGCGTGATGAAAAACTCACTCCGGACATGGTTCCGGTCATCAAGCTTGCCCGCAAGTTGGACTACAACTACGCGCGCATCGCCTCCTACTTCCAGATCAACCAAGGCCGCATCGCTGACGTAATGACGGGACGGCGTTTCCCGGAAATCCCGCCAGCAAAACAACTGCCCGCCGATTTTCCACGGGCGTAAAATAAGACGGGGGCGGGTTAGCCGCCCCTTTTCAGTTTCCACTGCTTATAGGGACTGAATACGCCGTTTTGCCTGTCGCACTCAATAAGTCCCTGGGTTGCGCAATTTGCTATGCATACGCTGATTCGCTTTCGTATCTCCGTCAGCGTCTCTTCATCGGCTTGCAGTCCGCAGTTTTGAGCCCAAAGCTCCGTAATTTCGTGGGATGTCATCGGAGACGATGCTTCGCGCAAGGTGCTGAGCACGAACTGCTTCACGCGACCTCTCCGCGATTTCGGTTTCGTGACATGCTCTCTCATTGCGGAGACATTTGCCGTCGGATCAAAGAGATGGATGCACGCTTCGATATGGTCTATATCAGATGTCAGTTTTTTGATCTCTTTGCGATACTGTTCTCGCAGCTTAAAAAGCTCTTTGTGCTTGGCCATAAGGCCGGAGACAGTGTTGGGGCGTTCGTATTCGTGTTCGGTCATCGCTATAGTGTATCACCTTATAAGGTGATTACAACAACGAAAATTGGTGAGTTTGCCCCATAATACCGCAGTTTTGGGGGTAAAATCGCAAAAAATTTCGATTTTTGCGGCGGGAAGAAATAGAAATCCACGCCCGTTAAGCAATCGAAAATTAACCACGCCCCGGCACTGCGAAACTCGTTGGCGGCGCGACGAATGCCGTCGGATGCAGGGCAAGCTTGTGAAGCCTCGCCAATGGACGCTTGCCGGTCTTTATGTCCCCTTCACTCCCGTAGCCGCTGAAGCCAAATCGACGCGATGGCCAGATTCGGACTTCCGGACTTCGCAGATGGCGGAAGCATAGCTGCTCTCGCCATCTGTAAATATTATGGCGTGTCGCCGTACATAGCCTTAAGTTGGCCATGGGCGAAGGCGAGGGCCCGCGGCATATCCATTTTGCCGCCAATGATCTCGATATACGCCCCGGTTTTGCTGGCGCGTGCGCCCTTCATTGCCTCGTCGAGCTCGCCAAGCGTGGTCACACGCGCAGTATACCAATTTGCGCATCCTAGCGCCTTCGGCAATTCTGCATAGTTCCAAGGCGCGAGGTCGTTGTACGTCCAGTTCGGATTTTCCTCCAGCGCGCGCTCGACGAGGTAGCCACTATTGTTGAGTACGAAGACGATGACGTTTGCTCCAAAGCGTCCCATGGCGCCGACGTCGTTCGCAGTCAGTTGATGCGAGCCTTCGCCAGTGATCAGAATTGTGCGCCGGCTCGGGCCGGCAAGCGCGACACCGAAGGCGGCCGGGGTCGCCCAACCGATCGATCCCCATAGAACTTGCGCTTCCACCCGCACACCGTCCGGAAGGATCGTTGGTGTCACGCCGAGGCTTGAGCTACCGGTCTCGAGAACGACCGTGTCTCCGGCGCGCAGAAACGCCGCGTAGCGAGGATAAAGCGCGGCCATCGTGATCTTGTCGGACGGCCTGCCGGTTACCGGCGCGAGCCCCTGCGGTTTTCCCTTGTATGGCGCCGATGATGGTTTGAGCTTGGCCAGCTCGGATAGAATGTCCTCAAGCCGGACATTGGCGATGACTTGGTCTCCGATCCTGACGTCGTGGAGGCCGACGGTAACAAACCGCGACAGATCGAGTTGGCCGGAATAGGCCGCCGTGGTGATGTCGTTCAAATTGACGCCGCCGAGATCGAGGACCAGATCGGCGTCTTCGATGACTTGGCGCGTTTTCGGCTCCGACACCGCGCCGGCATACATGCCGGCAAACTGCGGATGACTTTCACCGATGACGCATTTTTCCATAAGCGTTGTAACGAAAGGACAGCCCAGCGCTTCGATCGCCTTCTGTGCCTCTTTCTGCAAGCCGAGCCGCGAAATTGTGAAGGCGGGAAATGCGACTATGGATTTCGCCTTGTTGATGCGTTCTGCGATGATCGCCATCGCCTTTTGTAACGCTGCTTCGTTCGATCGAGGCACGATCGGCTTCACGTCAGCAGGCACGACTGGGGATAGCGCGTAGTCCGACGGCACTGCGATATAGGCAGGCTGATTGTTGCGGCGCGCCTCCGCGACGATGCGCTCCATTTCGATGACGCAGTTCTCCGGATTGATGACCGCATGACAGCACGCGGCGCCGGCGGACAGTTCGACGAAATTGCCGAAGACGCCGTCGCCGAGCGTGTGATGGGCGATCTTGTGCAAGCGCTGATGCTGATAGGAGGGCATTCCGACGACGTGAAAAACCAATGATCGTTCCGCCTTAGCGCCCATCACGCCGTTTATGGCGGATAGCTCGCCGACGCCATAGGTCGTTGCCAACATCGCCGCGCCACGGATGCGCGCATAGCCATCTGCGGCGTAAGACGCATTCAATTCATTCGAACAGCCGATCCACTTCACCTTAGCGCTGCTGTCGACCGCATCGCAAATTGGAAACACGTAATCGCCGGCAACGCCAAAGCAGTGGTCGATTCCTTCTGCGGCAAGGCGCTCGACGATGTAATCAGCGACGTTGACAGCTGATGTGTCAGTCTTTGGAAGCTGTTTAGCCATGGCCTTCTCCTCCTTGCTTCTTTCTGCAATTAGTGCCGCTAATCTGGCCCCACGCCATCAAACACCGCTCCTTATCTTTCTGCTCCAATTTCTCGGCGTCAACGAAGCCGCGTGCCTCCCATTCCTACGGCGACACGAGCGTCGATGAAAGGCGGGTTTACAACGTTTCGAGTCTCCAGCGGGCGCGGTACCGGGTCCGTCCGATCGCCTAAATCTGTGGCAGACCCCTCGTTTTCGAAATAGAAATAGATGAAAGCCATCGTCGTAGGATTGTCGATGTCAAAACTGCCGGATTTCGAAGGGCTTGCGATGTTCGCCAATGTGGCTGAGGAGCGATCGTTCGCTGCGGCTGCCAAAGCCATAGGCGTCTCGGTGGCCACGGTCTCGCGGAAACCGTTGAAGCGGCGAAAGAAGCAATCGGCACTCACAGGCCTCGGCGTGGACGGTCACACGGCCGCAAGTATACCGTTCCGATGTCCGTTGTGGGTCAAAATCGCCACAAGCCGTCCAAGCCAAGGCCGCTAAGCCCCGGAAAGGGACGTTCAAGCGCTGGCACACCCGCGCAATTGTTTCCCTCCGGCAGCGGCAAATGCAGGCGCCGTGCTTCGATTGCCCCGCCGCAACGGCGAGGCAATCGATTCAGGACGGAATAGCCTGCTACGCCTTAATCTTTCACCACGGCCGCGGTCTGCCCGAACAGTACCTTCTTAGCCTCCTCGCTCATCGTTGCCGGGGCATCGACTTCCTTCCGGCGTTCATACGCCCTGACCGTTGCCGGACGTCCCTTGATCTCCTCGAACCAGCGTTGGAGGTGCGGGAAGTCCTCGAGTTTTTGGCCTTGCCGCTCATACGGCACGATCCAGGGGTAACAAGCCATGTCAGCGATGGAGTAATCGCCCGCGACGAAAGGCCGGTTCGCCAGGCGCTTGTTGAGAACGCCATAGAGACGGTTCGTCTCCTTCACATAGCGGTCGATGGCGTAGGGCAGCTTCTCCGGCGCATAAATTGCGAAATGGTGGTTCTGGCCGGCCATCGGGCCGAGCCCGCCCATCTGCCACATCAGCCACTCCAGCACTTGCACGCGGCCTCTAAGGTCCAGCGGGATGAATTTGCCGGTTTTTTCCGCGAGGTAAAGAAGAATGGCGCCGGACTCGAACACCGATAGGGGCTCGCCGCCATCTTTTGGCTCATGATCGATAATTGCCGGCATGCGATTATTCGGCGATATGGCCAGGAACTCCGGCTTGAACTGCTCGCCCGCGCCGATATTCACCGGGACGATCTTGTAAGGCAGCCCCGCCTCTTCGAGAAACATCGTGATTTTGTGGCCGTTCGGCGTCGGCCAATAATAAAGATCGATCATGAGGGCTCCTTTCGCTTGAGCTTGTATATACGGAGACTTTCGAGCGGCGGCTGCGCTGCCGCTGCCAAAAAAGAGCGGTCCGGACAACAGCGCGCCAGTACGCGGATGCCCATGAGCACCGAAAGCAAGTGCGTAGCATAAAGGCTGGGATCGATGGAAGAAGGGGTCTCGCCCTTGGCCTGCGCCACTTCGATATGACGCTGGAAGAAGCCTCTGACCTCTTCGAAATAGCCAAAAATAGCTTCCGCGAGGCCGGGATCGTGCGGAGCGACTTCAAGCGCGGCGTTGACAAGGAAGCAGCCCTTCCGGCCGCTGTCTTTCAGCGACCTCTCGATGACGTCTTGGAAGAAGGCCTCGATGGCGGCGGCACCGCCCGTGCTCGATTCGAGGAGCGCGATGCGCGCGCGCATGGTCCGGTTGCAATAGTGATCGAGAGCCGCGGCAAACAGCTCGCGCTTGCCGCCGTAGGCGTTGTACAAGCTAGGCCCGGCGATGCCCATGTTGCAGGTCAGGTCGCGAACCGAAGTCGCCTCAAATCCTTTGGCCCAGAAGCACTCCGCCGCGGCCTCCAGCGCCTTTTCTTCGTCGAACGAACGGGGCCGTCCCACCGGTATCTCTCCTTGCGTGCGTTTGGCGGCGAATAACATCACAATTTTGTAACGAACGCTACAAAATTATTGGAGCCTCGCGCGGAGTCTGCTAGCAGAAGGAACACGTGCGGTAATACCAACGGCCATGATCGAGGGCATCTCCCCTCATCCTGTCCTTCTCCCCAAGGGAGAAGGGACGCTACTGTAACCGCTGCGGCATCGTCCCCTCTCCCGATGGGAGAGGGACAGGGTGAGGGGTGAAACGCTCGATCATGGCCGGTTCTCATTGGTATAACGCGAAACCCAAAGCGAGCCGGAGATGCACATGCTGAAATTTTACTTTAATGGATCGCCGAATCCAACAAAGGTCGCCTTGTTCCTCGAGGAGGCGGAATTGCCCTACGAGCCGGTTCCTGTCGACACGAGGCGCGGCCAGCAATTCGATCCGGCATATCTTGCCATCAATCCGAACGGCAAAGTGCCGGCCATCGTGGACGATGGCATCGCCGTATTCGACAGCAACGCGATCCTGCTTTATCTGGCTGAGAAAACCGGCAAGTTCCTGCCGGAGAATTCAGCCGCTGCACGCGCGGAGATGCTTTCCTGGCTCACGTTCGTGGCAACGGGCATCGGCCCCTATTCCGGCCAGGCCGTGCATTTCAAGCATTATGCGCCCGAGAAAATCCCCTACGCGCAAAAACGCTACCTTTACGAGTCCGGGCGCCATTTCGGCCTTCTCGATGCGCGGCTCGCTCAAAAGCACTACATCGTTGGCGATCGCTACACCATCGTCGACATGGATGCCTGGGGCTGGGCGCGCATGATCCCCTTCATTTTCGGTGACGGCGCTTGGGATAAGTTCCCCAATTTGAAACGGCATCACGATGAGATCGGCGCGAGGCCTGCCGCGGTGAGGGCGGTTGCGCTCAAGGAACGGTTCCCTTTCAAGACCGAAATGGACGCCGAAGCGATGACTTATATGTACAAGCACATCGCGGCGTAATACCAGATCCGGTTAATCGCTTCACTGTCCGCCGGCGTCATCCCGCTTGCGCGGGGGCCACGAAGCGGGGGCTGCCCCCTTGTCATCCCGGAAGCGGTGCAGCGTGAAACGGTGCACCGCAGAGCCGGGATCGTTACGGGTGCCGCGTCTGTTAAGATCCCGGATACGGCGCAAGCGCCGTTCCGGGATGACAAAGAAGGCAGCGTTAGGCCGTTGCGAATTCGCCATCGATCCAGGTGCCGTGGATTTTGAGGGTGTCTGGGTCGAAGGCAACCAAATCGGCACGATATCCCGGTGCAAGCCGGCCGAGCGATGCGTCGAGGCCGAGAAACTTCGCGGGTTCGGCGGAAGCGAAGCGTAAGGCGCGCGTGAGCGGCACGCCGAGAAGTTCGACGCAGTTTCGCACCGCTGATGCCATGTCGAGCGTTGCGCCCGCAAGCGTTCCGTCAGCTCTGACGCAGCGGCCGCCCTGCACGGCGATCTCTTGGCCGTGGAGCGTGAAGGCCGGGGTGCTCCCGCCAACGGGCGGCATCGCATCGGTCACGAGCATCGGATGCGCCGCGCCCCTGAGCGCAAGGCGCAGCATCGCGGGATCGGCGTGCACGCCGTCCACGATCATGCCGAACCACGCGTCCGGCGTCTCCAACGCCGTGGCCACGGGACCTGGATCGCGGCTCGAAAGCTGCCGCATCGCATTGAAAAGATGCGTGAACCCCGTAAGCCCCTCGGCGAGTGCGGCCTTGGTTTCCCCATAGGTCGCCATCGAATGCCCGAGAGACACGCGGACCCCGGCGCTTACGAGCTTGGCGATGAAGCCTGCCGGCATGCGCTCCGGCGCCAGCGTGACGAGGGTGACGCCCTTTCGCGGCGCTGTCAGAAACTCAAGGTCTTGCTCCGTTGGCAGGCGGATAAGTGCGGGATTGTGAACGCCCGGCTTTTCAGGGGAGATGAATGGCCCTTCGATGTGAATGCCCGCAACGCTAGCGTTCACGGCAGCCGCCCTGTCCGCCGCGTCTAGAGCGGCGCGCATCTTGTCTTGGGTATCGGTAATCAGCGTTGGCAGGAGCGAGGTCGTGCCGAACTTGCGATGCGCCCGCCCAATCGCGGCGATGCCATCCACGGTTGGCTCGTCGTTGAAGAGAACGCCGCCGCCGCCATTCACCTGGCAATCGATGAAGCCCGGGGCGAGCCAAACCCCAACCGGCAGTATTTTCGCAAGGATGGTTGCCGGCAGCTCATGCCACGGCACGACGCCTAAGATCTTGGAGCCCTCGACCACCACAGCGGTGTCGCGGTGGCATTCGTCACCGTCGAAAACGGTCGTGGCCACCACGGCGAAACGGTTCGGCTCATTCATCGTGTGCGCGTGATCTTGTTCAAGTGACGGGGCTGCCCGGCATCCATGCCGAGCTCTTCTGCCAGCCGGACGGCCATAGCATAGAAGCTCTGGATCAGACAGACCGCATCCGCTTCCGGCTGATCCGGGGCGAGCGCAGGCAGAAGCCCTGAGCCGGGCACCCCCGCTCCGGTCACAAAAAGGGCCGCGCCCATACCGCGCAAATTTTCTGCGAGGCGCTGCATGCCTGCGGCCGCCTCATCGGTTGGCATGAACATGAGGATCGGATAGCGGGAGGAAACGAGCGCGACCGGGCCGTGCAGAAATTCGGCGCCGCTGAAGGCCTCCGCATGCAGGTTGCAGGTCTCCTTGAGCTTGAGCGCTGCCTCGCGCGCGATGGCGAGCGCCGGTCCGCGCCCAATGGTGACAAGGCTCGGCGCGCCGGCAAGCGCGGCCATCGCGCCGCTCCAATCCAGATCGCCCGCCGCGGCGAGCCGGTCCGGCAGCCTGCCAAGGGCGGAGTCCATCTCGCTCTTGCCGGTCCACGCCGCCGTCAGCCGCAGCAACGCGGCAAGCGTAGCCACGAAGGTCTTCGTCGCCGCCACGCTCAGCTCCGGCCCGGCGCTCATGGGCAGCACGAAGTCGCAATAGGCTGCAAGCGGGCTTTCAGTATCGTTCAAAATCGCGGCCGTGAGCGCGCCGGCCCTTTTTGCGGCGGCGGCCGTCTCGACGAGGTCGTCGCTTCTGCCGGACTGGGAGATCGCCAGGAAAAGCTGGTTTTTGAGGCGCAGCTCGCGGCCGTAGATGCTCGCGATATTCGGCGCGGCCGCGGCAACGGGGATGCCGAGATAGCGCTCGATCAAGTGCTTTCCGAATGTGGCGGCGTGGGCCGAGCTTCCGCGCGCGCAGGTTACCGCGACCAGCGGCGGCCGGCTTTGGAGCCGCGCGGCAAGCTCGCGGACCGGCTGCGCGAGGCTTTGCTCCTGCCTGCGCACGGCCTCGGGCGCTTCCCGGATCTCGCGAGCCATCTGCGTTTCGGCGCCGCTCATGCCGCGGCCTCCGAAAGGACGGCAGTCCGGGCCAAATCCACCGCGCCGGTTAGCGCATCCGCCGCCGGCCGGACAAGCCCGCGCCGGGTCCGCTCGCCGAGCCATGGCTCGATGCTCGCGGCAAGGCCGCCGCTCAAGGCGACCCTCGGCGCGCCCATCGCGGTGAGCCGCTTCACGAGGATTTCGATATGATTGGCCGCCAGACCCATCAACTCGCAGGCGGCGAGATCGTCCTCAGCCGCATGCTCGATGACGAGCGGCGCTAGCGATGCAAAGTCTTTCGTTCTCGCGGGGCCCATCCAGCGGACGATGGCGTGAGGGTCGGACGCAAAGTGCTCGAACGCGCGGCGCAACAGCTCTGTCCATGGAATCCTGCCGTCGTGCGCCCACAAAACGCGCCGGGCCAGCTCGCAGCCGAGCCATGCGCCGCTGCCTTCGTCCGACACCGGAAAGCCCCAGCCGCCCACGCGATGATGCCGCCCTTTGACGACGGCCTCGCCGATGCTTCCGGTCCCGACGATAACGATGCCGCCATCCTTGCCGCGATGCGCGCCAACGCAGGCCGCATGCGAATCGGTGGTGAAGACGGCCCAGCGGAATGGATGTTTATGACCCTTCAGCTCAGACAGTGTGGCCGGGTCGCCGGCGCCAGCCAAGGCAAGGCATGCGGAAATGCTGGCGCAATCGCCAAGATCGAGGCCGGCCTTGGCCAAGCATTGCGCTGTCGCTTCGAGCACCGCCGTGTAGCTCTCCTCGATTCCGAAACGGATATTCGCGGGGCCTGCTTCGCCCTCGCCCAAGATCGCGCCAGAAAGTCTGCACAGGCGCGCCCGGCACCGCGTGCCGCCGCCATCCACGCCCAGAAGATACTTGCTGTCCACCTACCAGCTCCGGTTTCGATGCTTATTTAAGGTTGCGTGCAGAAGAGTCCAGGCGGCAAGCCCGCGTTGTGAAGAGTCAATGGATACGGAACGGCCAAGTCCGCGCTACGCGAATATCGATCTTTGGGAGCCGCTCGACGCCCTCGATGCGATGATCGAGGGGCAGTTCGCCGCAGTTGCAGCGGTGCGGGCTGCGCGCGTGGCGCTTTTGCAGGCGGCCCTCGCCGTGGAAACGCGGCTCAGAGCGGGCGGCCGGCTGGTCTATGCGGGCGCCGGAACTTCGGGGCGGCTCGCGGTACAGGACGGCGCAGAGCTGATGCCGACCTTCAGCTGGCCGCGCGAGCGCTTGCTTCTACTTATCGCGGGCGGCGAGGAAGCCATGGTCCGCGCGGTCGAGGGGGCCGAGGATGAGGCAGGCCAAGCCGCCGCGCTCGTTCGCCGCCATGAGATCGCGCCGGACGATGTGCTGATCGCAGTGGCGGCGAGCGGCACCACGCCGTTTACGCTGGCGTGCTTGCGTGAAGCCAAGCGGCTCGGCGCTTTGACCATCGGCATCGCGAACAATTCCGGCACGCCGCTGCTTGCCGAAGCCGAATGCCCGGTTTTGCTTGAGACTGGGCCGGAGCCGATTGCGGGATCGACGCGCATGAATGCGGGCACCGCGCAGCGCATCGCGCTCAATCTGTTGTCGTCGCTCGCGATGATCCGGCTCGGCCGGGTCTATGCCGGCCTGATGGTGGAGGTGCAGGCCTCGAACGCCAAGCTCGTCCGCCGGCGGGAAAAGATGGTGATCCAGCTCACGGGCAAGGGCGAGGGCGAGGCGCGCGAGGCGCTGGAGCGCGCGGGCGGGAGCGTGAAGCTCGCGGTGCTCCTGCTGCGGGGCTGCGGCCTCGACGAAGCCCGCGACGCACTCGACCGCGCCGGCGGCCGGTTGCGGGAGGCTATGGCGCTTACTGGCGCGACCGGCAGCTTTAAGCGGGACTGAGCAGCGTGCGCTTCGGTATCCGGCTATCAGCGGCTTTAGTTGAGTCCTCAATCGCGGTAAAATTTGGGATCGTCGAGATGAAACTCTCTGAGCCAATCCTCCTGTGGTTTGGGCGAGGGGTGTTCAAGGATTTCTGGCCTTAGAGTGGGACGGCTACCGCCGGTGCGCGCATTGCGCCGCCAGGCACGTTCAGCTTCTTTGACGACCCACTCGGAGTTGCTCGCAGCCGAAGACCAAAACAGCACGAAGACGTCGCAGCGGTCGATTTCCTTATAGAGCCGCTTCTCCCAGCGCTCCCCTGGATCGAGATGGAGGACATCCTGGAAGAAGGAGATTCCGTATTTTTCGTATTGGGCGGCCACCGTCTTCACGATTTGGCGATCCGGCCGCGCATAAGAAAAGAATGCATGCTTAAAGCGCGACAGGCGCGGCTGGAACAACAAAGCGAAGATATCGCCCAGCTTAAAGGACCGCGCTACCGGCCGGCTAAACGAGATTCGCCCGATAGCGATACCGTTGATCGAGACGACCGCGCTGATGGCGACGCTTCGGGTCTGGCCGTTAGACGTGACGCCGAAGCCGAAGGTCTGAGTTTCTCCCTGCCAAACTTGCTTTTGCGGCGGATCGTCAACCTTTGCCCCACGGACATCGAGTTGTACGGAAATCTCGTCGCCATTCTCAAGCTCTCCCACGTCCCTGCTCGGCGCGGCAAAGTAAGCGCGGGTGTCGGCTTCGCGGGCCAACTGAAGGGCCTTGCCGCGCTGCCCCTTGAGATGGATGATTATCTGAACGAGTTCGCTTTCCCCAGCCCTAAACTTTCTCGGGCAAAATGCGGTCGCGTCAGCCGGAATGGGCTTTTGTTCACACTTCAACTCCGGTTCTGGTGGCATACCAGCAGGAGACGGCGCTGCCGCCGGCGGAGCAGCGCGATCTAGCCGTTCTGGCAGAGGAGGAAAGTCGACGTGCCCATAGGACCCCGTTTCTGGCGACAGTGCCCCCACCGATGGAGCAGCGCGATCTAGCAGTCCTGGCCCCGTTTCTTGCGGCGGCGCGCCCACCGATGCAGTAACGTCACCCGGCAGAATAGCAGCTGGCGGTGCTGCTCCCGGCAGCGGAGGAAATTCCGGTTCTGGCCACATCGAAGCCTGAGGCGATGTGCCCGCCGGAGGAGCAGCGTCACCTGGCTCCAGTGGAAGCCGATCTGAAAATCTTTCCGATATGGAGTAACGGCCTTCAATATCAAAAATAGAATGATCGCGAAAAGGGAGCGGAATCGAATTGATGTCGATGTTCGGTGCCTTGAGCTGGATAAGAGTTTTGCCCGTTTCCAAGGTGCGGGCGGCTCCTGCTAGCACCCATGCAGAGCTGAGCGAATTTTCGGTCCAGATAATGATGACATTGCTGGCTGTGGCCAAATTCTTGAGGGCTTCTTCGGGCGCTTCGTCGCCTGTATCCCACCAAACCGAATGACCGTTCAACTGAAGGGGTCCAGCGATCTTTTCCGCAATTGCGAGATCGCCCCTTGCGCAAATGATAAAGAAGTCTGGGGAAGCCACTGGTTAAACCCGCTCAGAAAGCGTTGATGAAATGCAGATGCTTAGGCCTTTGATTCTGCGTTATTACCGGCCCGGAAGGGAATCGTCTAGCTCAGCGTTTCAGCTTATTAAGATTCGATTAGACCTTGTATTTAGATTTATATCGAGCGGTCTGGTTCGACGCAAGTTTTACGTTTCCGCGCTAAAGCGCGGCTTCTGGATAGTGAGGCAGCCGGTTTAAAATCAGAAATTCAAGCCTCGAAGCCGCCCCTCACAAAACCGCGTCCAGCCCCTTGCTCTTGATGAGCGACAGAAGCTTCAGCGTCGAGCCGCGCGGGCGTTTGGCACCGCGTTCCATTTGGCTCACATAGTTCGTTGTCACGTTCAGCGCGCGTGCGAACACAGCCTGGCTGACGCCCTCGCGCTCGCGCAAGGCCACGATGTCGGCGCTGGACAACTCCTCGACCGACGTCAGGCAGCGCACGTCGAATTCGCGCATGGTCTTCTTGTCCACCAAGCCGAGGCGGTGCATACCGCGCACGCCCTCGTGCACGGCTTCCGCAATCTGGCTGCGATACTTATTCTTCGGCATGGCATTCGATCTCCTTCAGTTCGTCCTCCTCGATCATGGCCGCGATGCCATCGTCGCCGAGATCCAAGAGCAGCCTACCGAAGTCCGTCAAGTCGCGCCGGTCAGCAGCGCTGATGTCCGCTTGGGCGCTCTTCGGAAACCCATAGATGAATACGGAGCGCGCCGCCGTGCGGTAGGCGGATGGTGCGGTAGCCGCTGCTTCGGCCTTGCCCAGCGCGAGCCACGCGCTGTTTGATGAGGCCGGAGCCGAGGTCAGCGTCGATGAGCCCGCGCTCAGCGCGGGCAATCGCCTCACAGAGAGTTGCATCTCCAATGAACTCCTTGCGCTGAAAGCGCCGGAAGGCCTTGGTCACGAAAACCCGCAATTTCTTATCCCCCGCACTAAGACATATAGCACGGAGACACATAGACGGCAATAATTGCGCCATCGACGCGGATGCTATGAACAAGAGCGAGCAGGAGGAGCGGGCCGCCCGTCATCTTTCATAGGATTCTCCGCAGCTCACAAATAGATAGCAGCGATCCTGCGCAGAAGGTGAAACAGGCCTAAGCGAAGCCGCGTACTGAGGCAGTTTTGCCGCAGATGCCCGCATGAATATCCGGCGCGCGCTGTGCCGCAGCCCGCTGTCACACAACTGCAATGCGATTCATTTTATTTGCCTGACAAGATCGGAGTCAGGGGGATCGCCATGCACGGGTTCATGCCGTCAGCCGCAACCGGCTATTCGATCAACCGGCGCAGCCGCGCGCTATTCCTTTCCGACTTGCATTTAGGCACAGTATCTTCGCAAACCGCGGCATTGCTCGAATTCTTGCGCTCCCACGAGGCGGAGACCATCTATCTTGTTGGCGATATCGTCGATTTCTTGCGCCTGCGCCGGGAAGTGAGATGGCCCGTCTCGCACGATGAGGTCGTGCAAACCCTATTGGAAAAAGTCCGGCAGGGAACGCGCGTCGTTTTCATTCCGGGCAATCATGACGAAGTGCTGCGCGGCTATTGCGGCATGAACTTCGGCGGCATCGAGATTGCACGCGATTGCGTTCACACCACCGCTCTGGGGCACCGGTTGCTCGTGCTGCATGGCGACGAATTCGATGTGGCCGTGCGCTACGCGAAGTGGCTGAGATTTCTGGGCGACCGCGCCTATGAGTTCGTCCTATGGTGCGACCGGCCGCTCAATTGGACGCGCCGGAGGCTCGGCCTCGGATTCTGGTCTCTTTCGGTTTATGCGAAAACGCGCGTGAAAGCCGCGGCCGCCTATATCGAGGAGTTCGAAACGGCGCTTGCGGGCGAGGCTCTGCGCCGCAAGCTGGACGGGGTTGTGTGCGGCCATGTTCATCATCCGGCCGACCGGAAAATCGGGAGCGTCCGCTATTTGAATTGCGGAGACTGGGTCGAGAATTGCACCGCCATCGCCGAGGACGCGAATGGCGAGCTCAGCATCGTGCGCTGGATCCATGCGGTTCGCCTGCGGCCGGCGCCCGTCGCGCAGAAGCCTATTCTTGAAGCGGCTTAGGCAATGCAGTGTCATTCCCGCGAAGGAGCGTGTGAATAAATTGCCGGACTGTTCCGAAGGCGCCGGAATTCTGGGCCGCAGCGTCGTACCCGCGAAGGCGGGTACCCATACAAGTTCTTGTTCCAACGGGAGAAATGGATTCCCGCCTTCGCGGGAATAACGGTTGCACGCCTTGCAATGCTTCGGCAGTCGATTTATTCACACGCTCGAAGGCGGGAATCCAGTAATCGGGACGGTAGACGCATTGTAAACCAATGCCATAGCGCAGAGTTTACTGGATCCCCGATGTCCCGGGGATGACGCTGCGGCGAGAATGTGTGCCCCTTCCAAGTTCCTGGCGGAAGTATCGGGGTAATCACGTTCCTTCATGCGGTGGACCTTGAAGGATAATCGCATCCTTGCCGCCGCATTTCATGCTACAAACCGGGCATGAAGATTCTTCTCATCGGCGGCGGCGGCCGCGAGCATGCCCTGGCTTGGAAGCTCAGGCAAAGCCCGGAGCTCGAGACCCTTTATTGCGCGCCGGGCAATGCCGGCATCCTTTCGATTGCTAGCCCCGCACCTATCGACGTGACCGATCATGAGCAGGTAACCGATTTCTGCCAAGGCGCCGGAATCGGCCTCGTGGTCATCGGGCCGGAAGCGCCGCTGGTGGCGGGTTTGTCCGGCGATCTTCGCGCGGCCGGCATCGCCGTTTTCGGCGCCTCGAAAGCGGCAGCGCAGCTCGAAGCGTCGAAGTCCTTTACCAAGGCGATCTGCAGCGAGCGCGGCATCCCCACAGCCGCATATGGATATTTCAAAAACCGCGCCGGGGCTCTTGGCTACGTGCGCGCGCAAGGTGCGCCCCTTGTCGTGAAGGCCGACGGGCTCGCGGCGGGCAAGGGCGTCATCATGTGCGAGACGCTGGCCGAGGCGGAGGCCGCCGTCGAGGCTTGTTTCTCGGGCGCGTTCGGAGAAAGCGGCGCTTCGGTCGTGATCGAGGAATGGCTTCTTGGCGAGGAGGCGAGCTTTTTCGCTCTGTGCGATGGAACGCGCGCGCTGCCGCTTGCGAGCGCTCAGGATTATAAGCGCGCCTTCGATGGCGATAGGGGGTTGAACACCGGCGGAATGGGCGCGATCTCGCCCGCGCCTATGATGACGCCCGCGCTTTCGGACCGCATCATGCGCGAGATTATTACGCCCACGCTCGACGCCATGCGTGAGCGCGGCACGCCGTTCCAAGGCGTGCTTTACGCCGGTCTGATGATGACCGCCGGAGGGCCGAAGCTCATCGAGTATAACGTCCGCTTCGGAGACCCGGAATGCCAAGTGCTGATGTTGCGGCTGAAATCCGATCTCGTTCCCGCGCTCTTGGCGGCGGCGAGGGGCGATCTTTCGCAAACCCAGCTGGAGTGGTTCTCTGACGCGGCTCTCACCGTCGTCATGGCCGCCAATGGCTATCCCGGAGATTACCGCAAGGGCACACCCATACGAGGCCTGGCGGAGGCGGAAAAGCTGGAGGGCGTGACCGTTTTTCACGCCGGCACCGCTACCGGCAGCGCGGGCGAGCCGATTGCAACGGGCGGCCGCGTGCTGAGCGTTTCGGCGACGGGCAGGGACGCGGAGGAAGCCCGTGCCCGCGCCTATAGCGCCGTCGGCCTCATCGATTGGCCGGGAGGGTTCTGCCGGCACGACATCGGCTGGTGGCGGTCGCTCGATCGGGAGGAAGCGTCGTGACAGATTTGCCGGACCTTTTCCCAGGCTTCGAGACGCGGCGCTTTCGCACGCGCGGCGCCGAAATCTTTGCGCGGCTTGGCGGCGATGGGCCGCCGCTGGTGCTGCTGCATGGCTATCCGCAGACGCATGCGATGTGGCATCTGGTTGCGCCTAAGCTCGCCCAAAGCTGCACGCTCACGATCCCGGATTTGCGAGGCTACGGCTCTAGCTCGATTCCCGGCGACAGCCCGGACCATTTCACATACTCCAAGCGCGCCATGGGAGAGGATGTCTGCGATATCATGGATGCGCTCGGACACCGGCAGTTTCTGGTTTGCGGGCACGATCGCGGCGCACGCGTGGCCTATCGCTTGGCGCTGGACGAGCCCGCGCGCGTCTCAAAGCTCGCCGTTCTCGATATCGTGCCAACCTACGATATGTGGCACAGGCTGACGCCCGCACTCGCGATGAAAACGTTTCATTGGACCTTCCTGGCCCAGCCCGAGCCTTGGCCGGAAAGGATGATCGGCACCGATCCGATCGGCTGGCTCGAGGATAAGATTGGATCGTGGAACGGCTCAGGCGCGGTATTCGCGCCCAGCGCGCTCGCGCATTACCGGGCTTTTTTCGCTCAGCCGGAGCGGCTGCACGCGACATGCGAGGATTATCGCGCGGGCGCCACCTACGACCTTCGGGCCGACGAAGAGGACCGGGCGGCGGGGCGGAAAATCGCTTGTCCAACGCTCGCATTATGGGGATCGGCCGGCATTCCGGGAGAAACGGATGGGCCGCTTGCGATTTGGCAGGACTGGTGCACGGACGTCCGCGGGCAAGCCATAGCTTGCGGTCATTTTCTGGCGGAGGAAGCGCCGGAGGCGACGCTCGCCGCGCTTGTTCCCTTCCTGAAAGGAGCCAGTGCATCTTGAGAAAGCCACTCCTTAAGATCCCCTCACCCCAGGCCTCTGCCGGCAAGCTCGCCCCGGCGAGCTTGCCGCTTTCGCTGCCGCACCCGCAAGCGGATGCGGTCACTCCGAGTTGCAAGCTCGCCAAGGCGAGCTTGCTGGGAGAAGGACAGAATGAGGGGGGGCTTCGCAGCCACCATAACGGGTTGGCGAGAATCGGCCTGGCGCTTGGCGGCGGCGGCGCTCGCGGGCTCGCCCATATCGCCATTCTGGAGGCCTTCGACGAACTCGGCGTAAAGCCGGCCATGATCGCCGGCACGAGCATAGGGGCTCTGATCGGGGCTGCTTACGCCTCGGGTATGCCGGCCAGCGAGATTCGCCGCTATTGCGAAGCCGCGTTCGCGAGGCGGAGCGCGCTTATCAGGCATCTTTATTTCCGCTGGCGCGGCAGAGTGTGGGATTTCTGGCGGCCGGGATCGCCGGCCTTTTTTAAGTCGGAGCGGATTTTCGAGATGGTTCTTCCCGCGGATTTGCCGAAGACCTTCGAAAGCTTAGAGATCCCATTTCAATCGGTTGCGACCGATTTTTTCACGCAAAGCGAATATGTCAGCGCGAGCGGGCCGCTTCTGCCGGCCATCGCCGCAAGTTCGGCACTGCCCGCGCTTTTGACCCCGGTCAAGCTCGACGGGCGGGTGCTCATCGATGGCGGGTTCGTCAATCCGCTTCCGTTCGACCTCTTGACGCCGCACACCGATTTCGTGATTGCGGCCGACGTCAGCGGCGGCGCGAGTGAGCAGAAGGACAATTTTCCGCGGCCGATGGAGAGCCTTTTGGGCGCCCAGCAAATCGCGTTGCGGTCGATTATCAATGCCAAACTCAAGACGTCCGCGCCCAACCTCCTCGTCCGTCCTGCCGTGGGCCAATTCCGCGTGCTCGATTTCAGGCGGATGGACGAAATCCTTGCCGCCTCGGCGGAGGCGAAGGCCGAAGCTATGCAAGGCCTAACCCAGCTCCTGGAACGGAGCCTTCAGACAGCGCTCTGACTACTCCGATCCTGCCATGGCCGATAGCATGGCAGTTTTCGCCTGGCCTTCTCTCAAATGCTCGATACGGCGCTTTACGAACTCCACATGATCGCGGAGGTTATAGAGATCCGCCGAAAAGTGGATAGGCACAGAAATCTTCAGGACGCTTTCCTCGACGCGTTCGAGTTCCTGCTCCTTCTGCTCGATCAGATCGAGCGGCGCCGTCTTGGGCAGGCTGTTTTCGAGGTTTTTCAGCTGGCGGTACCAATAGAGTATGCGCCGGCGCATACGCCAATTGTAGAGAATCGGTACGAGCCGAACCAGTGGGATGATGATACCGATGACCGGCAGGATCAGGATGAAGGCGCGGTCGAGCAGCGTTGCGACCCAGAACGGCAGCGTCCTCTGGAAGAATGTTGGCCCGGATTTGTAAACGCGCTTGGCATCGTCAGCCATCGGAAACTCAGGATCCTCGCTCAGCGCATCCACACCTAAGGCGAACAGCTTGGAGTCGCCGCTGGCCGTCAGAGTGGGCTGGCTTTGCACCGCAAGGACGCCTTCCGCCAATACGGAGACAAGCGCGGAATGTAGATCGTCGCGCACGAGAAGCATCGCCCTCGTTGCTACAAGCGAAGTGTCGGCGGGCGGTATATTCTGGGCGAAGTCGATCACGCCCTGCCGCAGCATCACGGAGCTAAGATAAGGAAAACGCTGGGTGAGGGCGTCCGCCTGCGCCATGTTCATGAGATTGGTGCCTGACTGGCGAAGCAGCCTTTGCACCGTCCTCGCCTCGGCTCCGAGGACCAGGAAGCCCGCGTCGGCGGCCCCGCTCGCAAGAGCCTCGACATAGGCCGGAAGCTCCATCGAGATCAGCGTCGAATTTTCCGGATTTATCCCGTTTGCTTCCAAGAGCTTGCGCGCCAGGAAGCTTGTACCGCTGCCCTCGGGGCCAATCAGAATGCGCTTACCTTTTAGCTGAGTAATATGATCGAGCTTGTCTTGCGCGCGATAGAAAATCCAAACCGGCTCCGTTAGCAGGCGGCCCATGGAGTGGAGGGTGGGCGCCTCGATGCTATTGGTGAGGCCGCCCTGAACGATGCCGGCCTGCACATCCGAGGACTCGTCTTTCAGAGCTTTCAAATTATCGAAGGACCCTTGGCTCTCGCGCACCTCAAGGGTCACACCTTTTTTCGCGATCTCCTCTTTGAAGCGCAGCGCAAGTTCGTAATAAGGGCTGCCTTTGCTAGCCGCCGCTATCACGAAAGACTTGGGCGGCGCAGGCTTGACATAACTCAGCGCGAACCAGAAAGCGCCGGCCCCAATTAGGAGCGCTGGGAGAAAAACGGTAAGGAACTCACGCGAAAACAAGCGTTTCATAGGCAACCCGATCCACGCGTTTAAAGCCGTCCAACTGCATTCCTATTACGGGGGCTGAGCCGCGCGCGCAATCCCTAATGTTGCCGGATATGCTGGGAGGCGTTTCAGGAAGCCGGAAGCGGCGGCGAGCTTGGGTGGCCTGGCCGGTCCCCGCTCGCGATAACCCGCCAAGCGGGAAAATGCACAGAGACGGTTGTTCCGTGCCCTGCGATGCTTTCCACCTCTAGCGAGCCGCCATGAAGCTTCGTCAGCTGGGCGGCCAAGGGAAGGCCAAGACCTGTGCCTTCGCGGTGCGAGGCAGCCTTATTGCGGACCTGCCCGAACGGCTCCAAGGCCTGCAGTATTTCCTCGCGGCTCATGCCCATGCCTGTATCTCTTACGGTAAATGTTAGGCGGCCATCGGCCTCGATCCCCGAGGACAGGTGCACCGAGCCGCCCTCGGGCGTGAACTTTATTGCGTTAGAAAGAAGATTAATCAGAATTTGCTTCAGGGCGGTTTCGTCCGCCTCGAGGATCAGGTCCCGCACAGCGGAAATCGCCCTAAGATCGATGTTTCCCGCCTTGGCCTGGCCCTCCACGATACGGAAACTCTCACGCACAACCCCGTCGAGCTCGAAACGGGTTTCATCGAGCTCGAATTTCGCGGCCTCAATCTTCGAGAGGTCGAGAAGACTTCTAATAACGCTGAGGAGGTGGCTACCAGCTTTGTGAATGTCGGCTGCATAGCGCGCGTAACGCTCAGGATCGTTGCCAAGAACCTGGTCGCGTATGATCTCTGCAAACCCAAGGATCGCGTTTAAAGGAGTGCGCAATTCATGGCTTATATTGGCTAGGAATATAGACTTGCTCTGACTGGCTTTCTCAGCCTCGCGTTTCGCCGCCGTAAGCTGCGCATTCGCCTCCCTTAGCTTTCGCCTGTGACTGTCGAGGGCGAGCGCCTGCTTGACGCGGCGGGAGAATTCACGTTTCAGTATCGACGACGTGCCGAGAAGCAGCGCCGCCGCCAGAATTGCAAGGCTCGCGATCAGGATGGCTTCGCGGTTTGCTCCCTCCATCGCCTCGGCCTTTCCCAACCCCACGACGGCGATGAGCGGAAAACCCGTGATCTTCCGCCAATAGTAAACGCGCTCGATGCCGTCGAGCGGGCTCGTCGCGAGATAGCTGCCTGAAACAGCGCTGTGCCAGCGAGTCAAGGCCCTTTCACTGGAGACAGCGGTCCCGATCAATGCGGAATCGTAACCGCGCGGCAGCGTGTACCCAGCGAGGATCGTGCCGTTCCTGCCCAGGACTTTGATTGAGCCCGTCTTGCCGAGATTAACCCGGCGATAGGTTGCCGCCCCGATTTCCGGATCGATCGAAAACATCACGGCTCCGTTGAACTTGCCGTTGTTTTCCAGCCTCCACGTCGCTGGAATGACGGTGCGATTCGAGAGCGTTATGGGTTTGCCAATCAGGAAACCGGCACCCTCGCCGTCCCGCTGCGCAGTAAAGAATTCGAGATTCGCGAAATCGAGCGAACCCGGAGCTTCGCCTTGAGAAGACGCGCGCAGCTTTCCATCGGGTCCGATGATCGAAATAGCTGTAAGCGCGGGAGAGTTCCTAGAGATCTGCTCCTTGAGTTGAGCCAGGAAGCCGGTATCCCCTTCCTTCTCAATGCGTTGCGCAACGAACTGAGAAGCACAGGCAAGCGTGTTGAGCGCGCCTTCCACGTCCTCGTCCAGGGCCGCCGAGATATAGGAAGCCTCAAGACGCGCTTTGGCGAGTGCGTCGCTTCTCGCCCTTACGATGGCTGCAATCGCTAGCGCTGCAATGGAAAGCAAGATCAGCGCGAGAAGCGCAGCGAGCAGGCGCGTAAGCCTTTGTCTTCTATGCTCTGTGAACCCAATCGGCGTTTGCATGAGTTTCGGCCGCTTTAGCCTCGGTGGCCGGGCTCCTGCCCCAAGCAGCGAGGAGTTTATTCGCTCAAGACTTCAGAAAGGATCTAGGGAACGGAGAAAGTTTTAACGAGTTCGCAGGCCGGGCGTTCCACGCTAGAGCCTGTCCGCTCTTGATGGAATCAAAAGCGGGCTCTAGGTATTTGTTTTGCCGTGCGTCTTTATCGGAAAACCGCTTCACACTTTTCCGGACGCACTCTAAGCCCAAAAACATGCAAGACGCATTTTGGCGCGGCGCGCCCCGATGATAAGATACCTTTCTTTCGGCCATCTGGAGAGCGATCATGAACCCTTACGCTCCGCAAACCCACCTCGAAACTCACGACGTCACCAACGTGCCGCCGCCGCTGGCCGGCCGGAACCTCTACGCGGGCGACGCCGCTCTGCGCGATGCCGCGAGGCTGCACGGCGGCGATTGGGTTGAGGCGCCGCTCACGGCGCTTGGCGCGGCGGCTGGGTCGGAGGAAACGATGCAATGGGGCGAGGATGCGAACCGCTACCCGCCCGAGCTGCTGGCCTTCGACCGCTTCGGCCGGCGCATCGACGAGGTGAAGTTTCACCCCGCCTATCACCGGTTGATGGCGCTGGCGATGGAGCATCGCATCCACAGCATCGGCTGGGCGGAGAAGCGCCCCGGCCGGCATGTTGCCCATGCGGCCATGCTGGCGCTGTTCACTCAGGCCGAAGCGGGGACCATGTGCCCGATTAGCATGACCTATGCGAGCATCCCCGCGCTGCGCCATCAGCCCGATATCGCTGCGGTGTGGGAGCCGAAGATCGTGGGCGGCGTGTATGACGCTCCGCTCAGGCCCATCGCGGAAAAGCGCGGGCTCACCATCGGCATGGCGATGACGGAGAAGCAGGGCGGCTCAGACGTGCGTGCCAACACAACGCGAGCCATTCCGCTCGGCGAGAGCGGCCCTGGCGGCGACTACCGCCTTGTGGGGCATAAGTTTTTCTGCTCCGCCCCTATGTGCGACGCGTTCCTGACGCTTGCGTACACCGATAAGGGTTTGAGCTGCTTCCTCGTGCCGCGCATCAAGCCGGACGGCAGCCGCAACGCCTTCCACATTATGCGGCTGAAGGAAAAGCTCGGCAACAAATCGAACGCCTCCTCCGAGGTCGAATATCACGATAGCTTCGCGCAAATGATCGGCGAGGAGGGCCGCGGCGTCGCGACCATCCTCGGCATGGTGCACCACACCCGCCTCGACACCATGGCGGGCTCGCTCGGCATCATGCGGCGCGCGCTCGCCGAGGCGGCGCACCACGTGAGCCATCGCCGGGCGTTCCAGAAAACGCTGATCGATCAGCCGCTTATGCGAGCCGTTGTGGCCGATCTCGCGGTCGATTATGAAGCGGCGGCGGCGCTCACCATGCGCATCGCCCGTGCGTTCGACGGCGAGACGGAGAAGGACAAAAGCTTCTCACGGCTCGCAGTGGCGCTCGGCAAATTCTGGGTCGCCAAGCGCACGCCGCAATTTGTCTATGAATGCCTCGAATGCTTGGGCGGCGGCGGCTATGTCGAGGATGGCCCGATGGCGCGCTACTTCCGCGAGTCGCCCTTGAACGCGATCTGGGAAGGCTCCGGCAATGTGATCGCGCTCGATATCCTGCGCACGCTGCAGAAAGACCGGGGCGCGCTCGAGGCGTATTTCGCCGAGCTAGAGCCTGCGCGCGGCGCGCATGAGGGCTTCGGCCGCAGCTTCGAGGCTCTTGCGGGCGCTGTCCGCAAGGGAGCCGGCGAAGCGCAAGCCCGCCACGTTGCGGAAACCATGGCGCTGACGCTGCAAGCGGCGCTGCTGCTGCGCCATGGCACGCCCGAGGTGGCCGCAGCCTTCTGCGAGCTGCGCCTCAACGAGGGCCGGGGCATCAACTACGGTGCGGGTACTGTGCCCGTCGATGCCGATGCCATCATCGCCCGCCAAACTGGCGGATAAATGCTATCTGGCCGCTTCGATCAGCTCGATATCCTTCTTGAGCAGTTGATTCACGAGTTGGCTGAGCGACGTGCCGCGTGCTTCGGCGCGCGCCTGAAGATATTTCAGAACGTCAGGTTCAAGATGCACCGGAGGCACAAGCTCAACGCCTTCGCGATAAAACTTGCCACGCTGTGCTCGTGAAAAATCGTAATCTTCTTGCATGGTGCGGTTAGCCTTGCCCGGGCGCTTCTTCATACTGCCGTTTCTCATTTCTCGTTGGCCTGCGCGCCGAGATGATGCGGATATAAACCCGGTGCTCGTCAAATTCCACGTAAGTGTGCACGACAACCATGAGATTTATAGCACGGCTGAGCCCGATTGTGACCCACCGCTCTTCATCCGAGCCATGCGCATCGTCTAAGAGCCTGACCCAAAAGTTTCTTGCGCAAGTGTTAGTTGCATGATTCACCGATTCTGGGGCATCGGAAGGGTGATTCGGCATGTGGACGGAAGAACATCGCGCAATGTACAAGCGGCCGGCGGG
>JBKQOR010000069.1:0-5087 GCA_052145435.1 Rhodomicrobium sp.
GGCGGGCCTGCCGGGAAAGCCGGGATCGAGACGGGCGATATTATTTTGTCGCTCGACCGCGTCGAGGTGGAGGACAAGGCGGGGTTCGAGGCCGATCTGGCGGCGAAAGCGCCGGGCGCGGAGATCAAGCTGAGCGTGCGGCATGGCGCAAGCGAGAAGCGGCTCGCCGTAACGCTCGGCGCGCGGCCGGTGGAGCAGGCGCGCGCGGAGCCGAAGGACATGCCGATCCTGCAGCTCGACACCGGCGGGCATATGGCGATGATCCGCGGCATCGCGTTTACCCCGGACGGCAGGCAGCTCGTCTCGGCCTCCGAGGACAAGACCATCCGCGTGTGGGATCTGGCGAGCGGCAAGACCGTGCGCACGATCAGGGGCGAGAGCGCGCCAGGCTATGCGGGCAAGGTCTACGCCATGGCGCTGTCGCCGGACGGCAAATGGCTGGCGGCGGGGGGGTGGCTCACCTCACCTGATGTGCAAGGCAGTGTCATCCGCCTCTACGAGTTCGCGAGCGGCAAGCTCGTGGCGCTGTTGAAGGGGCATAAGAGTGAGGTCTTGGGCCTCGCCTTCTCGCCCGATGGCAGCAAGCTGATTTCGGGCAGCGGTGACAGCACCGCCATAATCTGGGACATCCCCGCTCCGCCGCGCAAGCTGGTGCCGAAGCTACTGTACTGGCTCGAAGAGCATAAGGACTTCATCTACGCCGTTGGCTTCAGCCCCGATGGCAGCCGCGCGGTAACGGGCTCCTACGACCATGATTTGAGGCTCTGGCGCGTGGCCGATGGCAAGGAGATCGCGCATATGACCGGCCATGGCGATATGGTCTTTAGCCTTGCCGTGGCCCCGGATGGCACTATCGCCAGCGGCGACAAGTCCGGCGAAATCCGGCTGTGGGACTCCGGCTCGGGGGCCGGGGCGAGCGGGCGCGACGGGCGCTTTTTGCGTATACTGGCCAGGCAGGGGATGGAGGTGGCCTCCTTGAGCTTCAGCCCGGATGGTAAGCTCCTGCTATCGGGCCCTGGCGAAGGGCCAGGCGGCAATGATTGCCACGTCTACGACGTCGCCAGCGGCAAGGAGATCGTCACCTATGCCGGCCACGATAATGTTGTGATCGCCACGGCCTTCAGCCCGGACGGGCGCTGGGCGGCGACCGGCGGCGGCAACAACAAGGAGATCCACCTCTGGGACCCGCATTCGGGCCAGCCCCGGCCCGGACCCGATGGCAAGCCATTGCGGCTCGCCGGCCAGGGGCAGACGGTCTGGGCGGCGGGGTTCTCGGCTGATAGGCGGCGCATCGCCTGGGGGAATAGCGGCGGCTGGCATAATCCGATGGATCGAGGCCCGCTTGAGCAGGCATTGACCCTGCCGCTGGGCGAGGGCGCGCTTGGCGCACCTGTCGCGCTCGCCGAGGCAGAGGCCGGCGCCTTCCGCCGCGCGCAGGCCAGCTTTGGCGGCTTCTCGCTTAGCCATCGCAAGGGCGGCGCCTATGGCCATGACGCCATTCTCGACATCTTAAAGGATGGGCGCGCGGTTGCCTCCATCGCCCGCGACGCCACGAATGGCTTGGGCCACTGGTCCTATAGCTTCACGCCCGATGGGGAAACCGTCGTCTCCGGCGGCTCTTTCGGTGTCATCACCGCCTATGACCGCGCGGGCAACAAGCTCGGCGACTTCGTGGGCCATGAGGGCGATGTCTGGGCCGTCGCGCCCTCGCCCGATGGCCGCTTTCTCGTCTCGAGCGCGGACGATCAAACGGTGCGGCTGTGGAACCTCAAGACGCGCGAGCTGCTCGTCACCCTGTACCGCGGGGCGGACGGCGAATGGGTACTGTGGACGCCGCAGGGTTATTACACGGGCTCGCCCGGCGCTGGCGAAATCGTGGGCTGGCAGATCAACCGGGGCCCGGACAAGGCCGCCGATTACGCCACCGCGGGCCAGCTCCGCCAGCGCCTGCACCGGCCCGACATCGTGGCGAAGGCCATCGCGCTTGCCTCCGCGGAGGAGGCCGTGCGCACCTCCTACGGCACCGACTTCACGCTCTCGGACCTGCTGGGACACCCCGCGCCGCAGCTTCGCATCCTGTCGCCCGCGCCCGGAAGCACGGTGAAGGCGGCAAGCGCGAAGGTGAAAATCGCGCTCGGCGCCACACCCGATCCGGTGGAGCGAATCCGCATCCAGGTAAACAGCCGTAACATCGGCGAATTCTTCGGCTACGGCCCCGGCGAGCATGAGCTCGACGTACCGCTCGACAGGGGCAAGAACACCATTGTCATCACCGCGAAGAACCAGACCGGCTGGTCGAAGCTGCAGGAGGGCACGCTCACCCTCGTCAACGATGCGCCGGGCGAGACCGTCAAGAAGCGCGGCACGCTGTACATCCTCGCCGCCGGCGTCTCGAAATATCCGGGCATTCGGACCCGCTGCAAGCCGGACCCAAACTGCGACCTAAACTTCACCGGCAAGGATGCAGTCGCCTTCGCCGATATTGTCGAGGCCCGGCTCGGCCCGCTTCATGAGCGCGTTGTGCGCCGGGTGCTGGTCAATGAAGGCAAGAGCGACGGCGTGCCGGACCGCGTGAACATCGAAAACGAACTGGGCTCTATTTGGAATAACGCGACCGATGAAGACACGGTGGCCATATTCCTATCGGGCCACGGCGTGAACGAGCGCGGGAACTTCTATTTCCTCCCCACGGACGCGGCCAGCGCCGAGGGCTCGTTCCGCTCGTCCTCCGTCGTATCCTGGCGGATCGTCGCGGAGAAGCTCGACGCCACCCGTGGACGCCGGCTTGTATTCCTCGATAGCTGCCATGCGGAGGGCGGCTACAATGCGCTGCTCGGCGACGAGGCCTTTTACGCCAATATTCTCGCCTACTCCGCCGCGAAATCGGATCAGCGCTCGTGGGAAAGCCGCAAATATGGCCATGGCATTTTCACCCAGGCGATTTTGGACGGCCTGGCCGGCGCCGCCGATCTCAATCGCGACGGGCATGTGGACACCGAAGAGCTGGACGCCTATCTCAAGAAGCGCGTGCCGGAGCTCGCCGCGCAACTGGAGCAGAAGCCGCGGCAAGACCCGCAATTCTTCAAGGCCCGCGACGCGGAGACCTATACGCTGGCGGCGTTCAAATGAGCACTTGCCGTCATTGCGAGGGGCATAGCCCCGAAGCAATCCAGGGCAGCATCTGGAACTGTGGATCGCCACGGCCGCCATGTGGCCTCGCGATGACGTTGAGCGATGATCCTCACAGCCAATGAAGAAACGATTGCTGAGGCCGCGCGCATTTTGCGCAGCGGCGGGCTTGTGGCGTTTCCGACCGAGACGGTGTACGGGCTCGGCGCCAATGCAACGGACGGGCAGGCGGTCGCGCGCATTTTCGAGGCGAAGGGCCGGCCGCGTTTCAATCCGCTGATCGCGCATGTGGCCGATGCGGGGACGGCGCGCGATCTCGTGCAATTCAACGACGCTGCCGCGGCGCTCGCAGCAAAATTCTGGCCGGGGCCGCTTACCCTAGTGCTGCCGCTGAGGCCTAATTCCCGGCACCGCATCAGCGAGCTTGTGACCGCCGGCCTCGACACGCTGGCCGTCCGCGGTCCCGCTCATCCGGTCGCGCAACGGCTTCTCGCTGCGGCCAAGGTTCCCATCGCTGCCCCAAGTGCGAACCCTTCCGGCCGGGTAAGCCCTACTCGCGCTGCCCATGTCGAGGAAGACCTCAAAGACAAGGTTGACATGATCCTCGATGGCGGCCCCACCCAGGCCGGCCTCGAATCGACGATCGTTGCCTTCGCGCCGGCCCCAACGCTTCTGCGTCCGGGCGGTCTTCCGCGTGAAGAAATCGAGGCGGTGCTGGGCTGCCGCCTTCAGGATTTCGAGGAGGAAGGCGTGCGTTCTCCGGGCCAGCTCGCGAGCCATTACGCGCCGCGCGCCGCGCTCAGGCTTAACGCCATACAGGCCGGAGAGGGCGAGGTTCTGCTTGGCTTCGGACCTGACGCCTCTGGAGCGGCCCTGAACCTTAGCCCGGCGGGAGACTTGAGCGAGGCGGCGGCCAATCTTTTCGCCTATCTGCGCGCGCTCGACGCCAAAGGCCCGGCCAAAATCGCCGTCATGCCAATCCCCGCCACGGGGCTTGGCGACGCCATCAATGATCGCTTGCGCCGGGCGAGCGCCCCGCGATAGGGAAAGGAAGCCTTGCTCCAATCGCTTAAGAGGGTGCCGTGACGCCGGTCAGCAGTTATGCGATCCAGAGCCTTGGCGTCGCGGCTGCCGTGCTCGCCCTGAAAGCCGCGGCCTATTGGCTGACGGGGTCGGTCGCACTCCTGTCGGATGCGCTGGAGAGCATCATCAATGTGGTGGTCGCGGGCGTGGCCTATTTTGCGCTGCGGGTGAGCTCCACGCCGCCGGATGCACAGCACCCCTTCGGCCACCATAAGGCCGAATATTTCTCGGCCGTGCTCGAGGGCATGCTGATTGCGATGGCCGCGCTTGCCATTTTCTGGGAGGCCGCCCAGCATCTTATATCGCCCGTGAAGATCGGCATGCCTGCGCTTGGCGTCGCCGTAAACGCATCCGCTTCGGCAATTAACGGCCTGTGGGGCTGGCGCCTTATCCGTATCGGCAAGCGCGAAAGATCGCCCGCGCTCGACGCGGACGGCAAGCATGTCATGGCCGATGCCGTTGCCTCGATCGGCGTTGTTGCAGGTGTGATTGCAACCGTGCTCACGGGCTGGCTGCAATTGGACGCGCTGATTGCGGCGGGTGTTGGCGTTTACATCCTCATGTCGGGATGGAAGCTCCTCAAGGATAGCGTAGGCGGCTTGATGGACGAAGCGGCCGACGCGGCAACGCTCGGGATCATCCGCGCCTGCATCGCCAAAGAGGCGCAGGGCGCGCTTGAGGCGCACGATTTGCAAACGCGCCATGCGGGACCAGCCACATTCATCCAATTTCATCTTGTCGTGCCGGGCTCGATGACGGTGTCGGATGCGCATGACATTTGCGACCGCATCGAGGCCGCGCTGCAAACGACGGTGCCCGGCGCTCGCGTCGCGATCCATATCGAACCCGAGAACAAGGCCAAGCACGCGGGCATC
>JBKQOR010000070.1:0-6738 GCA_052145435.1 Rhodomicrobium sp.
GTGCCAAGCACCATATATTTGAGGTCGACGTTGGCGAACCAGTTGCCGGCGAGATGGTAGTCGGCGCCAACCTGGAACGTCACGTTCGCGGTGCTGTTAAGCTTCAGGTCTTTGAAGTTCTTGCCGGGGTTCTCGTCGAAGAACCAGACGTAGCCGCCGCCGATGCCGACATAGGGCTTCAGCGCGCCGAAGCCGGTGAAGTGGTATTGCACCAAAACGGTCGGCGGGAAGAACCATGTATCGCCAACCTTGCCGAGGGAGCTGATGCTGCCCGCGGAATTAACGGTCGTCTGGCCGACGCAGCAGATGGCTTCGATGGCGATGTTCTTCGAGAGGAACATCGAAAGATCGAGCTCGGGAATGAACGTGGTCGTGGCGGAGAGGTCGGCTCCCGGAATGGCCGGATTCCAATCTTTCGTGGAAATGTTCGGAACGAATGCTTCGGCGCGCACGCGCACGAAGATATCGCCAGGCTGCCACCACGTATCGGCGACGAACTCATCCTTATAGCCGCCCGCTGCCGGAGCGCTCAGATCGGCCGCTTGTGCGCCCGTTGCCGCCAAAAGCCCCGCAAGCGCGGCAGCCTGAAGAAGACCTTTCATATTAACCCCCAATTGCCCGGTGTGAATCATCAAGTTGCCCACACGGAAATATTTCGATGCGATTATGCATAGCCGGTTCGCCATGTGACTTTAATCGAAAAGTGCATTGCACCCGGCATATTGGAGACAGGCTGTGTCTTGCGCGCAACTCTTTCTCACGCCAAGGGGCGCCATGCTACAGGCGAAAAATAGATGTCATTAACTGGGCGAGCTGCAACACGAGCTTGCAAAGCACGGACATCGCGCCTATTTTGCAGGGAATCCCAACATCCGAGGTTTTACATGGCTCGCGTCACCGTCGAAGATTGCGTCGACAAGGTTCCAAACCGTTTTGAGCTTGTGCTCCTTGCCGCGCACCGCGCGCGTGCCGTCTCCTCCGGGGCGCCGATCAGCATCGAGCGGGATAACGACAAGAACCCCGTTGTCGCGCTGCGCGAGATCGCGGAACAGACCGTCTCGCCCGAGGACCTCAAGGAAGACCTCATTCACTCCCTTCAGGCCCATGTCGAGGTGGACGAGCCCGAGCCCGAGGCTGCCCCTGCTCTTCCCAGCGCCCGGCCGGTCAACGTGCTCGGGCCGGACGATCAATTCTCCGATGCGATCATCGACCGCATCACCGAGGAGGAGCTGCTGCAAGGTCTCGCCCGGAGCATTCCGGTCGAATCCGCGAGCGGAGGCCGCTCGAAGGGCTAGGAAAGCCGGTAAAAGATCCGGTTTGACGCTTGCCAGCGCTCGGATTTGATTTACTCTTGTCGCGAGTTTTTAAAGGGCTGGCGAGGCCGTGCAGGTTGAAACCCAGGCGAGATCACGGCCCATTATGCGGCAGTACGATCTCGTCGAAAAAGTACTGAGCTACAATCCAAAGGCGAACGAGGCGCTTCTCAACCGCGCCTATGTCTACGCCATGAAAGCCCATGGCCAGCAGAAGCGCGCCTCGGGCGATCCCTATTTTTCCCATCCTCTGGCCGTGGCGTCGATCCTGACCGGGCTCAAGCTCGACGATGAGACCATCGCCGCAGCGCTGCTGCACGACACGATCGAGGACACGCCCGCCACACTGGAAGAGATCGAGAAGCTTTTCGGCACGAACATCGCCGCGCTGGTCGACGGCCTAACCAAGATCGAGCGGCTCAACCTCCAATCGAAAAAAACGCAGCAAGCCGAGAATTTCCGCAAGCTCTTGATCGCCATCTCAAGCGATGTTCGCGTGCTGCTGGTGAAGCTTGCCGACCGGCTGCATAACATGCGCACGCTGGAGCACATGAAGGCCGAGAAACGGCGGCTCATCGCCCAGGAGACGATGGACATCTACGCGCCGCTGGCCGGCCGCATGGGCATCCAGGAAATCCGCGACGAGCTGGAGGAGCTTTCCTTTCGCTGGCTGCATCCAGCCGCCTACGAAACGCTCATGTCGCGGCTCCACGTCCTGCGCGACCGCAACCGGGGCCTGACGGGGGAGATCGCGACCGAGCTCAAAGCCAAGCTCGAAGCGCAATCCATCCACGCCGAGGTCTTCAGCCGGGAGAAGAAGCCATATTCGATCTGGCTCAAAATGCAGAACAAGCAGATCGGCCTTGAGCAACTCTCTGACGTTTACGGCTTCCGGGTCATCGTGCCCACCGTCGGGGACTGCTATGCGGCGTTGGGCGCGGTGCACACGACCTGGCGCGTCGTGCCGGGCCGCTTCAAGGATTACATCTCGACGCCGAAGCATAACGACTACCAATCCATTCACACCACCATCGTTGGCCCTAGGCACCAGCGAGTGGAGCTACAAATCCGCACGGCCGAAATGCATCAGATCGCGGAATACGGTGTGGCCGCTCACTCGGGCTATAAGCTTGAAGCGCGTGCGAAGCTGAATGGCAACGCGCCTACGAACATAGCGGATGGCGGCCCAGGCGAAAGCTCAGCCTATCAGTGGCTTCGTAAGCTGGTCGATAATTTGCTCGAAGGAGACAACCCTGAGGAGTTTCTCGAGCATACCAAGCTTGAGCTGTTCCTCGATCAGGTTTTTTGCTTCACGCCGAAGGGGCGCCTGATCGCTCTGCCGCGCGGCGCGAATGCTATCGATTTCGCTTACGCAGTCCACACCGATGTCGGCAACCACTGCGTCGGCGCAAAGATCAACGGCCGGCATATGCCGCTCATGAACGAGCTCAAGAACGGCGACGAAGTGGAGATTATTCTCTCAGACGCTCAAACGCCGCCCGCCGCCTGGGAAGGCGCGGTCATCACGGGCAAGGCGCGCTCGGCGATCCGGCGCGCGACGAAGGAGGCCGTTCGCAAACAATATCTTTCGCTAGGCCGCGACATCATGAAAGCGGCCATCGAGCGCACGGAGAAGCCTTACACGGACAGCGGGCTGGCGGCCGCACTTCCCCGGCTTGGCCAGAAAAGCGTCGAAGATCTGCTGACCGCCGTGGGCCGGGGCGAGATTTCAGCCGATGAGGTCCTGGCGGTCACCGATCCGGACGCCGTCAAAAACGCGCCGCCGAAACGGCGCACGATCACGCGCAATGACGAAGGATGGTTCAATTTACGCCGCGTGAAAAGTTTCAAGTTCCGTTTGCCAGCCTTGCTCGGCAGCTCCGTCCACGAGGATGGCCCGGGGATTCGGATACGGGGCGTTAACGGCACCTCGGTCATCCATCTCGCCGCGGGCGGCGCGGTGCCGGGCGAGCGCATTGTCGGCATCCTCGATCCGGGCGAAGGGATCACGATCTACCCTATCCATTCGCCGCAGTTGCGGGCCTTCGAGGATCAACTCGACCGCTGGATCGATGTCACCTGGGACATCCGGGAAGGCGCGACAGAGCTTTTCCCTGCGCGCATCCGCGTGGTTGCGCTTAACGAGCCGGGCACGCTCGGCCGGATCGCGAGCATCATCGGCGCCGAAGGCGCGAACATCGACAAGCTTCAGATGGTAAGCCGCGCGCGCGATTACACAGAAATGCTCATCGATATCGAGGTGCTTGACCTGAAGCATTTGACGGACATCCTGAACGGAGTCAAAAACCTGAATGTCGTGAGCGAAGCGCATCGCATGCTCGCGTAGAACGTTCCCGCTCCTCCTGCCCCAATCCGCCCCATGCTGACAAACGAGACCGCACTCCAGGAATTCCGCGATGCGGGCGCGCTGCTCGAAGGCCACTTCATTCTAACTTCCGGCTATCATTCGAGCGCCTATCTGCAATGCGCTCGCGTTCTCACGGACCCGCGCCGGGCAGAGCGGCTTTGCGCCGCACTCGCGGCAAAATTGCGCAGCGCGCGCCTGGCTGAGAACTTGGACCTCATCGTTTCGCCTGCGATGGGCGGCGTGATCGTGGGCTATGAGATGGGCCGGCAGCTCGGTGTGCCGGCAATTTTTTTCGAGCGCGTGGCTGGAGCCTTTGAGTTGCGGCGCGGTTTCGAGATCGAACCAGGCCAGCGCTGCCTTATGGTCGAAGACGTTGTAACGACTGGATTATCTTCCCGTGAATGCATCGAGGCTGCGCAAGCTCTGGGCGCAAATGTCATAGCAGCGGCGGCGCTTGCCGACCGGTCGGATGGCAAGGCCGCTCTGCCGGTTCCCTTTGCCGCACTCATCTCGCTTGACATTCCTCTCTTCCCGCCCGATCAACTGCCTGCTTCTTTGGAGCGAATACCTGCGATCAAACCGGGAAGCCGGGGGTTGAAGGTTTAAGCGCGTATGCATACTCTTGATGAAGCGTTAGGGGATGATGCCCTCAGGGTTTGCCCCTTTTAAATGGGCTGGGCGATATGCTATTTAAACGCAAAAAACAGCTTTCCCCAGTGATGCGCCTGCGGCAAGCGGTGTGGCCAACGCGCGGCTTTAAGCGCTCGTTCCGCTATATGGTGTTCCGGCTCTGGCGGATTGAGGCGTCGCCGCATAGTATCGCGCTCGGCTGCGCCGTTGGCGTGTTTGCGATATTTACACCCTTCCTCGGCTTTCAAATGACGCTCGCGGCGCTGCTCGCCTTGGCTTTCCGCGGCAGCGTCTTCGCCTCCGCAGTCGGCACGTTTGCAGGAAATCCTTTAACATATCCTGCCATCTGGATATCGACTTTTACAGTCGGCAACGTATTTCTCGACAGCTCTGCCAATGCTGAGATTAGCCAGCTCTCGACCGGAGCCGAGGCCCTTGGCCGCAGCCTTAGGGATGCTTCCGCCGGCGGCGTCGCTTCGGCAGTCCAGGGCCTTTGGCCGATCTTGAAGCCCATGGCCGTCGGCTCGCTTCCACTCGGCGGCGTAACCGCTATCCTCACTTACTTAACCATCCGCCGCATTGCCAGTGCCCGGAAAGGCATGCGCGCCGTTAAGGCTAGGGCCGGTTTGGCTCCGCTCCGGTGAGGATTGCTTGATGGATGGACAGCGCCCCGTTCGCTTGGGGCTGAATATCGACCATGTCGCAACGCTTCGTAACGCCCGAGGGGCTACGCGCCCCGATCTCATCCGCGCAGCGAAAATGGCAATCGAAGCGGGCGCCGATGGCATAACCGCCCATCTGCGCGAGGACCGGCGGCACATCCGCGACGAGGACGTTCGCCGCCTGATGGCAGAGGTTCGCGCGCCGCTCAATCTTGAGATGGCCGCGACGGACGAGATGACCGCAATCGCGATACGCACGGCACCACATGCCTGCTGCATCGTGCCCGAACGCCGGGAGGAGATCACCACCGAAGGCGGCCTCGACGCCGCGGGAAGCCATAGCGCTCTGGCTCCCATGGTGCGCCGCCTATTGGAGAGCGGCATCCGGGTTTCCCTTTTCATCGATCCTGAGACACGTCAGATCGATGGCGCCTCGCGGCTTCAGGCGCCGGTTGTCGAGCTGCACACCGGACAATATTGCGAAGCGTGGCTCGCGGGCGATGCAGCCGCCGCGGAGCGCGAGCTGCGGCGGCTTGCCGATGCTGCGCAGCTCGCAGAGCAGGCAGGGATCGAAGTCCACGCCGGTCACGGCCTTGACTTCGACACCGCCGCTCACCTTGCCGCCTTGCCGCAAATCCGCGAGTTAAACATTGGGCACTTTATCATCGGCGAGGCGGTCTTCACCGGCTTGGATCGAGCGATTTTGCGGATGCGCGAGGCCATTGCGCGAGGTGTCGCGGCGCGCGTTTTGCAGCAGCAGGCAGCACAGCAGCAGCAATAGCAGCAGCTTGCACGGAGATCGCATGATCATCGGCATCGGCAGCGACATGATTGACATTCGCCGCATCGAGCAGACGATCGGCCGCTACGGCGACCGCTTCCTCGATAGGATTTTCACTGAGACAGAGCGCGCTAAATCCGACGCCCGCGCAGCCCGCGCGGCGTCCTACGCTAAACGCTTTGCCGCCAAGGAGGCTTGCGCGAAGGCTCTCGGCACCGGGTTGAAGCACGGCGTGTTTTGGCGCGACATGGGCGTGGTGAATCTGGCGAGCGGTCAGCCCACGATCAAGCTCACCGGCGGCGCCGCTGAGCGCCTCGCGCGCCTCATCCCCGCAAATCACCAAGCGCATATCCACATCACCATCACCGACGATTATCCGCTGGCGCATGCCTTCGTGATCATCTCGGCCGTACCAGCCAGCAGCTGAGCCACGCCATGTTGATTTTATTGCAAACGCAGAGCATTTAGCGCGGCTGCCAGGCCGGTAGAGGGGCTTTTTCGGGCTTGGCGGAGAGCCGCTCCCGTGTTGGCGCAGGTTCCCGCTTCATCGAGAACGACAAGACGCCGGGGCCTGAGCACCGTCTTCAAGTCAACTTTGAGCGTTTTGCGATTGATGCGCCACGCATTGTAATAAGCGCCGAAGGCTTGATTGAATCTTATGTATCGCGTCGCCGGCATTCGCAGTGATCCCGGATAATGCCTCCAGCATTTCCGGGATGACGCCGCGGGGTGAAGCGATCGAACGGATTCCGTATGAGAAGGCGCGAGGTTCTGGGCATGGATATCGGCTCCTCGGAAGCCGAGACTTTCTTGACCGCTTTTTTTGCGCAAGCTTGCCCGCCTTCAAGCGTGTGAAGAAATTGCCGGACTTTCCGAAGGCGCCGGAATTCTGGGCCGCAGCGTCGTACCCGCGAAGGCGGGTACCCATACAAGTTCTTGTTCCAACGGGAGAAATGGATTCCCGCCTTCGCGGGAATGACGGTT
>JBKQOR010000071.1:0-4962 GCA_052145435.1 Rhodomicrobium sp.
GCCACGATCGCGCGACGAAGCCAAAGCCTTAAGCGCCGCCTTCTGCTCCTCGCTTGCCGTCACCGGAGATTTGCCCGCCATATCCCGCCCTCGCGAATCAGTGCGAAGATGGAATCACAGCCGCGATTCGTTGGTCAAGTTCGGGGAGTCTGCTTAGGGCGAGGGGGTGAATCTGTTTCCGCTAAAGTAGAGAAGACTCTTGTACTGCTAGGTCCGGAAGACAAGCAGCGATGCTCGCCACGGCATCCGGTTAAAAAAAGGGGGGCTACCCGGCTGGGCACCCCCCTCCACGTGGATTCGGATATCCGCTGCTATTTCTTCTCGCCGTCGTCTATGACAACGTCGACCTGTTCCTCAGGCTGATCGATAACGGTCTCAGCCTCGTCATCGCCATTCTTCTTCGATTCTGCGGCTTCCTTATCGTCCTCGGCCGCAGACTCTTCCAGCAAAGCAACCGCCTTGTTCCAGCCGTGCTCCTTTTCAACCCTGCGGGTTGCCTGCTCTTCTGGGGGAAGGTTCGCAAATGCGGCGTCGTCCGCTGCAGCTTCGGCAGCTTGCGCATCCGCTGCCTGGGCCTCGTCGGCCGCTGCAACGAAATCGCCGTAAATGTCCTCCGGCACGTCAAACTCGCAGTAGATATCGCAGTAGAGCGCGCCGCCGAAGGCACCGACGATCACGACGTGCTTGAAGGCCCTGTGCCAGTGGTGGCCGTGCAATTTTGCCATGCGGTTGTGAAGATGATTGCCGGCTGTCTTAAAGCGATGGCCGACAAGGCCACGGCGCCCATTGCCAAGGTTCTGGTGGGAAAGGCGGTGCCCATTGAAATTTTCGTGGTGCACTGAGCCTACACGCCCATGGTTCGTGTGCCCGCCGGCGTGATGTGAGCCGCCGTGACGGCTACCTGCATGGTGGCCGCCGCCGTGACGCCCGCCGCCGTGACGGCCGAAGCTATGGCCGCCGCCGCGGCCGAAACCTTTGCCGCCAAAGCCGTGGCCGAAGCCGTGGCCGAAACCATGACCGAAACCGTGGCCAAACCCTTTGCCGCCCCCGAATCCTTTGCCGCCCCCCCCGAAGCTTCTGCCCACGGGGATCACATCTGAGTCACCGGTCGAAATATCTGAAGCCGAACGCGCCATGAAGGCGGCACTTGCGATGGAGACCATGAAAACGGTCGCTACCGCAGCCGTCAGCAGGCGAACAATATTGCCCATTTTGACACCTACTTCATAATTGATCACAGGGAGGCCTCGCCCCCATCGAGACCTTAAGCGAAAAAGGGCGTCCCCGGAAGAGAATCTTGGCCTTTGCGAGCCATAAAAACTGTGTGAGGTAAGTCTTCGGGGGCGGCGGCCCATACGCGCATAGGCAGAATCCAGCTGAATTGTATCAAGCCGCGTTCGCTTGTCTGTCTTGTCAAGTCAGACTTGACGGCAGGCCAATCCCCATGTCAAGATAATCTTGACAAGCGGGATAAAGGTTCCGCGAGGACGGCCATGCTTTCCATTGCCAGGAAATCGCCGCTGAAATGCTCGTTTTGCGGGCGAAATGCGAACGAGGTGGCGCGGCTCGTGGGCGGGCCCAAAGTTCACATCTGCGACGCTTGCGTCGGTGTTTGCAACAAAATATTGGAGGCGGTCCCGAAAGCTTTTGCGGGATGGGACCAGATGACGGATGAAGAGTTGCTGACTGGCCTCAAGACCGCCGAGGCCACGGTGGAAGCGACGCGCGCGGTGCTGCAAGCACAAATCGAGGAACTGAGGCGCCGCAGTGTTAGCTGGGAGGTTATCGGCAAGGCGCTCGGCATATCGAGACAAGCCGCCTGGGAGCGCTTCTCCTAGAAACTAGCGCGTTTCATTGAACGCAGCCGTCATCGCGAGGCGGCAAAGCCGCCGTGGCGATCCAGAAAAGCATCGGTGACTTGGCTCCTGGATTGCGTCGCTGCGCTCGCAATGACGGCGATTCCGGTTTTGCGCACGCCACTCTGAGCCGCCCGATCCAGCGGGCCTTTTTGCGTCAGCGCAAGCGGATTTGCGCGCGGTCCGAGCGGCCTTCCGCGTCGACCACCGTGATTTGCACAAAGCCTGGCCCTGGCGGCGTCAGGAATGCGTCGCGGCGGTGCGGCGAAGACGCAAGCGGCGTGCCGTCCACCAGCCAAGTGAGCGGCAGCGTCCCGCCTTCGGCCTTCAGCGCGACGGGGAGTTTGTCCGTTTTGCCTTCGACGGAAGTCAGCTCAACCTCGGAATTCGCCGGCGGAAACGCGATGCGCAAAGGTGCGTCTTGGCCTGGCCCGCCGGGCGCTTCGCGTCTTTGCTCGCGGAACACACGCAACGGCGGCGGCAGATCCGCGGTCTTATGCGTGGCGATCACGTTCGCCGGCGCCGCGGCGAAAGGTGCCCGATGCGGGCCGATGGCTGCAAACAGCTCGAACAGAACCGGGGCTGCAACCCGCAAGCCTACAAGGCCCGGGACCGAGGTGGCATCGGGCCGCCCCACCCAGACGGCAATGGTGTAATCGCCATCGAAACCCGCCGCCCACGCGTCGCGGAACCCGTAGGAGGTCCCCGTTTTGAACGCAATCGCGCCGGGCGTGGCACTTGCTGGAACTGGTGCGCCGCGTAGGATGTCGGCGACGTACCAAGCCGCCGCCGGCTGCAGCAAATTGGGCGCATCGGCCGCATTCCAAACCGGACCGGAGCTATCTTTCTGGTAACGGATCGGGATCACGCTTCCGCCGCGGGCCAGCGCAACATAAAGCGTTGTGAGATTTTCTAGCGTCAGGCCCACGCCGCCAAGCGCGACGGTCAGATTTCGCGGCACTGCAAAGGGCAGGCCCGCATCGCGGAAGCGCGCCGCGAGCTTCACCGGGCCGACCTCGTTCAACACTTTGACGGCGGGCACGTTGAGCGACAACTGCAGCGCCGTCCGTACCGTCACCGTGCCATGAAACGCGTTGTCGAAATTCACCGGCGCATAGGTGTCGAAGCGCACGGGGCGGTCCTCGATCAATGTCTCGGGATGCGCGAGCCCATCCTCGAAAGCGAGCCCGTAAATGAAGGGCTTCAAGGCCGAGCCTGGCGAGCGGATCGCGGCCGTCATGTCGATGGCGCCGAGCCGGGCGTCGTCGAAATATCCAGCCGAGCCGACATGGGCGAGGACTTCGCCCGTGCGGTTGCTCACCACCAGCGCGGCGATTGAGACCTTTTCGCCGAAGGCCTGCGCGTTGCGCCGCGTAATCTGCTCGGCGGCTTCCTGAAGCTTGCCGTCGATTGTGGTTGCGATGGCAGGGCCAGCCGGGATTGCAGCGATCAGCCGCTCCGAGATGTGCGGGGCAAGCGCTGGAAATTCGCGGCGGCCACGCGGTGCTGCCTGGGCCATCGCGGCCTTGGCATCCGCCCGGCTAATGGCATGGGCCTCGGCCGCTCTTCGGATGACCCGGTTCCGCGCTTCCATCAGCCCACTGTATGCGGAGCCGTTATCGCCCCGGTCGAGCCGCCGCGTTTCAGGAGATTGCGGAATCGCCACAAGTAGCGCCGCTTCCGCGATGCTGAGCCGGTGCGGCTCCTTGCCGAAATAGGCAAGCGAGGCGGCGCGGACACCTTCGAGGTTGCCGCCATAAGGCGCGAGCTTCAGATAAAGCGCCAGGATCTCGCGCTTCGAGAGCGTCGCCTCGAGGCGCACGGCGTCCGCGATCTGTTGAAATTTGGCGGCGAAGGAATGGGTGGGCGAGCCACGCAAGAGACGGGCGACCTGCATGGTCAGCGTCGAGCCGCCGGAAACGGGCCGTCCGTGCCGGAGGGTTTGCAGGATCGCGCGGCCGAGCGCGAGCGGGTCCACGCCTGGATGGCGCCAAAAGCGCCGGTCCTCGAACGCCAAGAGCAGCGAAAGATAGGTGGCGCTCACCTCGCCGGGCTTGGCGTCCAAACGCCAGCGTCCGTCGGGCGTCGTGAAAGCGCGCAGGAGATGCCCGTCGCGGTCGAGGACGAGACGCGAGGAGGACGCCGCCGCACCGAGCGGCAGCGGCTCGAACAGCTTCAGGCCGTACGCGGCGAGCGTTAGCAATGCGAGAACCGCAACGGCGCAAAAAGCCCAGACGATATGTGTTCTTTTTCTCACGCACGCCCCTCACCCTGTCCCTCTCCCCATGGGAGAGGGAGCGCTGTTGCAAGCGACGCACCTTGTTCAGGCGTCCCTTCTCCCATGGGGAGAAGGACAGGATGAGGGGTGTGAGCCATCCAGAACATCTTACTGCGCCGCTACGATCTCGACCTTCGCGCCCGAGGTCCGCGCGAACCGGCCGGCCCGGTACATATCCTCCACCCGCGCGCCTGCGTGCGTATAAACGCCGGGTGTTACCGCGCGCATGACATAGGCCATCGTCATTTGAGCCGGAACCTTGCGCGATAGGTCTCCGAGCGAATAGGCCGCCACGAACCGGTCGTCCCGGAAAGCGGAGAAGACCGGCGAAAAAGTGTTCGGCAGCCAGGAGAAAGCCTTCAAATCCGTGCCCTTGAGCAGCGCCGGGTTCTCGATATCGAAGCCGGCCGGAAGCCTGTCCTCGACAACGATCTCGCCAAGCTTCGGCTCGACCTCCGTAACCTTCAGCACCACGACCACCCGGTCGTTCTGCTTCAGCTTGTCGAAGGCTATTTCCCGTCCGTCGGGCAGGTAGGTCTTGCGCTCGATCTTGAAGCCGTTTTCGGCAGACGGCTCGGGCTCCATGCCGTCGCCTGTCACGAGGACGGAGGCTGGCACGGGTTCATGGCCGGTGTTCTTAACGATCAAGCCCTCTTTCGCGAACTGCTCCTTGCTCAAGAGCGTCTGGAATTTCTCCGAGGAAGCGTTCGGCAACATCGCGCTCACATTGATGACCGGTATGTTAGCCGCCGCGCTGGCCGCGAGATCGCTTCCGCTGATGACGGTTTGGAACGATCCCTTCACCGGCGCTCCGTTGACTTCAAGCGT
>JBKQOR010000072.1:0-7093 GCA_052145435.1 Rhodomicrobium sp.
GGAGTTCGAGAAGCGCGGGCTCACGCACCCGCAGATGGCGGAGATCCGGCGGCTGCTTGCACCGGCCGCGCCGCCGCAGTGAATGATGCCAATTCGCGGCACCAGGGAGCTGACCGGCGATGTACGAGTGGGACGAGCGGAAGGCGGCGGCCAATCTCGCCAAGCACGGGGTGGCGTTCGAAGCGATCCACGATTTCGACTGGAGGGGCTCGGTTGAAGTCGAAGACGACCGCTTCGATTACGGCGAGGAACGGTTCGTCGCCATCGGCTGGCTGAAGGGCGAGCTGCATAGCGTGACTTTCACCTGCCGCGGCGATATCATACGCATCATCAGCTTGCGCAAGTCCGATAAGCGGGACCGGAAAATCTATGCCGAAGCAAAAGAAAAAGCCTGACCACATCGCCCAGGAAGATTGGGATGCAGTGGATTCTCCGCCGCTGACGGAGACCATGCTGCGCAATATGAGGCCCACCCGCGAGCGGATGGCGCCGGAGCTATTTGAGAAGCTTGTGCGCGCCTATGACGAGCGGCAGGCCGCGGAAGCGAAGGAGCGCGAGGAGGTTACGCTGAGCCTCGACCGCGGCGTGGTGGAGCATTTCAAGGCCGGCGGCGGGGATTGGCGCGGGCGCATGAGCGCGGCGCTGCGACAAGCGGCGCAGGTCAAGCGCAGCGCCGGCTGAGCCTGCGATGCGATCGTAGGCAAGTTTGAAAGGCGAGGCCCGATGCAAGCAACATTGGACGAGCGCGTGGAGGCTCTCGAGCGTCAGGTGCGCGCGCTGACCGAAATCGTAATAGGCAAGACCCCCACGCGGGATTGGCGCTCGACTTTCGGCTGGGCGCGGGATGACGAGGGCTTTGACGAAATGGTCCGGCTCGGCGAGGAGATCCGGCAAAAGGATCGCGAAGCAACCGGGGATGGGCATTGAGCGTGCGCGCCATCTCGGTTTTGGTGACGCCGGACGTGCTGGAGGTTGCGCTCGACGGCGGGCGAACCATCTCGGCGCCGCTGGCGTGGTTTCCGAGGCTGTTGCACGGCACGGAGGAGGAGCGTTCGCGCGCGCGCCTTATTGGCCAAGGTGAGGGCCTGCATTGGCCCGATCTCGATGAGGATGTGAGCGTAGAGGCGTTGCTGGCGGGGCGGCCTTCCGCCGAGAGCGCCGCATCGCTGAAGCGCTGGCTGGCGAGCCGGAGCGAGTAAGCAGAGAGGAAGAGATATCGTCCCTTGCAGCCTGCCGCAATGTGTATATATTCCTCAATCGATACACATGAGAAAACCATGCGCACCAACATCGAAATCGACAACGAATTGATAGCAACGGCGATGACCCTTTCAGGTCTCACAACAAAGCGCGAGACCGTTGAGGAGGCCCTGCGTCTTCTCGTGCGGTTGAAATCGCAGGAAGGCATTCGCGGCTTCCGCGGCAAGCTCGCGTGGGACGGCGATCTGGAAGACATGCGGCTCGACCGTGATTCTGGCCGATAGCTCCGTTTGGATCGATTATTTCAACGGGCGGATCTCGAATGAGACGGACCTGCTGGATGGGCTGTTGGGCCAGCAGCTTGTCCTTACGGGGGATCTCATTCTCGCGGAGGTTCTGCAGGGATTCCGGCATGAAAAGGACTACCGGATCGCGCTGCGGCTCTTCGAATCGATCGAGATTCGAAATCTTGGCGGCCGGGACATCGCCGTCCGGGCGGCTCAAAACTATCGCGCGCTTCGCGCTAAAGGCATTACGCCGCGCAAAACCATAGACATGATTATTGCAACCTATTGCATTGCTCATGGATTGCCGCTGCTGCATGCGGACCGGGATTTCGACGTGGCGGAGACCGAGCTTGGTCTTGCTGTGGTCAGGCGCACTTAGGCAGCCAAGCAGCGGCCTGGCACAAACCTTGCGGTCCAACCTTTGCAGCGTTTGACGGCGGGGCACGGAACGCTTAAATTTGAAAGGTTTGGGAGAGCAAAGCAGGCGAGATGACGAGACGGCCAGAAATACGGATTCCCGCCCTCGAATTGAAGGCGGGCAGCGGCGTCCGGGAGCTTAACGATCGCTACCGGGAGATATTCCGGAGCATCGTCGAGACTTATCTTTCGACGGGCGAGCCAGTCGGATCGCGGAATCTGAGCCGGCATCTGCCGATGACGCTGTCGCCCGCGTCGGTTCGCAATGTCATGTCCGACCTCGAAGCCCTAGGCCTGATCTACGCGCCGCATGTAAGCGCGGGCCGCATCCCCACGCATACGGGCCTCCGCCTGTTCGTGGACGGCCTGCTCGAGGTGGGCGATATCGAGAACGCCGAGCGCGACCGGCTGGAGCGGCAGCTCGCCGGTTATGCCGAGGGCAATTCCGGCGTGACCTCGGAAGTGCTGGCCGAAGCAGGCGACATGCTCTCAGGGCTGTCGCGCTGCGCGGGCGTGGTGCTTGCCGAGAAGCAGGTGAGCCGCATCAAGCATATCGAGTTCGTGAGCCTCGATGCGAAGCGCGCGCTTTTGGTTCTGGCGGGCGACGATGGCAGCGTCGAGAACCGCGTTCTGACGCTGCCCGAAGGCCTGCCGCAGCAAGCGCTTGCCGAGGCCACGAACTATCTCAACGCGCGGGTGCGAGGTGCAACGCTTCCCGAGGCGCGCGAGCGCGTGGAAGCCGAGCTGCAGGCGAGCCAGGCCGAGCTCGATCTTCTCACCGCGAAGCTTGTGCGAGCAGGGCTCGCGCAATGGTCGGGCGGCCGCGACGATAATAAGAGCCTGATCGTGCGCGGTCAGTCGCGGCTTCTCGACGATTTGAAGGCCGTCGAGGACGTCGACCGCATCCGCCTCCTGTTCGAGGACCTGGAATCGAAAAAGGCGCTCGTGCACCTCCTCGATCTTGCGGAGAAGGCCGAGGGCGTGCGGATTTTCATCGGCTCGGAGAACAATCTGTTCTCGCTCTCGGGCTCCTCGCTCATCGTCGCGCCCTTCCAGGATCAGAGCCGCAAGATTGTTGGCGTGCTGGGCGTTATAGGACCGACCCGGCTTAATTATGCCCGCATTATCCCCATGGTTGACTATACGGCCAAGCTCGTCAGCCGCGTGTTGGCTTGATTATCGCGTCAAAACGGCCGATATACCTTGAAAATTCGGGTCGGCTTTTCGAGAGGATTCGGCTCATCCTTACTGTAACGGGAACGGCACACGCACAATGAACGATCAACCGGGCGAGTCCGCAAATTCAGGCGGGCCGGAGCAAGTCGATTCTGCGGCACAGCAGCCAGAGGCAGGCCAAGCCGCCCAGGCTCAGCTTCAACAGCTTGAAGCGCTTCAGGCCGAAAATACTGAGCTTCGCGACAGGCTTCTGCGCACCATGGCCGAGATGGAGAATCTGCGGCGGCGCACGGAGCGCGAGAAAGCGGATACCCAGAAATACGCGATTTCGGAATTTGCGCGCGACGCGGTCTTAATCGGCGACAATCTCCGCCGTGCCATCGAAGCCGCGCAAAATGAACCGATCGAGGAGAACCCGGCGCTGAAGACGCTTTTGGAAGGCGTGGAGGTCACCGAGCGCGAGCTTTTCAAGGTTTTCGAGCGTTACGGCATTACGCGTTTCGATCCGCTCGGCGAGAAGTTCGATCCGCATGTGCACGAAGCCATGGTCAAGGTGGACGTTCCGGGCGTACCCGCCGACACTGTGGTGCAGGTGCTGCACGCAGGTTACAAGATCGCAGACCGCACTTTGAGGCCCGCGGCAGTTATCGTGGCCAAGGGCGGGACGCCGGCGCGGCCTCCCGAGCGCGCGCAGGCAGAAAGTCCGCCGCCTCCGCCTTCGAATCCTAGCCCCGCTCAAGAACCGGAGAATGGGGGAGGGGCCAGCGCTCGAAGCAGGCCCTCCAACATGCACGTCAATGTTGTGCACGAACGGGAGCCCGACGTTGTCCGCGGTCCCGCCGGCGCTCCGAGAGGGGCACAGGGCCATGGCCGCGTCAGGGACCGGTCTTCCACCGAGAAGCGGAGTTCGACGGTGACGCGGCCCATTAGCGAGGATATCGCGTCCAAGAAAGACGATTTGGTCTCCACCTTCGGTAGGCGGAACAACAACAGCAGCTAGCTGCAGGATCATGCCCGCAGCCGCTAGCCAGAGCCCGTTCATTGCGTATCCGGGACCCTTCATGGACAGGATACGAAGCGAGCGGGCCTTTTGTTTGCCCTCCAGCTCCCACGCCGGCTCTCGAAAGTCCGCCCGCCAATTCGCGGCCAGATCATCCTGTTTTCTTCTTAACCCTGTGATACCGAATCCGGTTGCATCGCTTGCTGGCCGCCGTTGTCATCCCGGACGCGGTACGAGTTGCCAAACGGTGCACCGCAGAGCCGGGATCTTTACGGGCGCGTGCATGTTGCAAGATCTACCGTGTCTGCACCGCGTCATTGCATGCCGCAGTGCGCACGGGATGACGTGCTGGGTACCGATCAACCGGAATCAGTTTGACAGGAGCCTTTTCCTGACGCTGTGAAACCCGTTGCCCTTTTTTGTGTCCTCAGGGAAGCGTCCTTTCGATATAGCGCTAGTACTCAGTTTCTGCTTTCCTGGCATGTCCTGAGAAAGATACGGAATTTATGCCCACGCGAATGCTCATCCCGCTGATAGTGGCTTGCGGCTTGTTCATGGAGAATCTCGATTCGACGGTTCTCTCCACGTCCTTGCCTGCGATTGCGGGCGATTTGCATGTGGAACCCATTTCCCTGAAGCTGGCGCTCACGAGCTATCTTTTGAGCCTCGCCGTGTTCGTTCCCATAAGCGGGTGGGTTGCCGACAAATACGGGGCACGAACGGTTTTCATGGGGGCGATTGCGGTTTTTACCTGCGGCTCGGCTCTGTGCGGCTTGGCGCACAGCCTGCCGGAGTTTGTGCTCTACCGGGTCATCCAAGGCCTGGGCGGCGCGATGATGGTCCCTGTCGGCCGCCTCGTTATTCTAAGAAGCGTCGCAAAGTCCGAGATGATCTCGGCGCTGGCCTGGCTCACCATCCCCGCGCTATTAGGACCGGTACTCGGCCCCCCCCTTGGCGGTTTCATCACGACCTATCTGCATTGGCGATGGATCTTCTACATCAATGTGCCGATTGGCGCGCTCGGGCTGGTGCTGACCTGGAACTTCATTACGAATGTTATAGAGCCGCACACGCCGCCGCTCGATAAGACCGGCTTTGCGCTTTCGGGGCTGGGCCTATCGGCCTTCGTCTTCGGGCTCGCCGTTTTGGGTGACAGCTCGGGCTCGTTCGCCGCCGGCCTTGCATTGACCGCGGCCGGTCTTGCAGTTTGCGCCGCCTATGTCTGGCACGCCCAGCGTATCGAAAACCCTGTGATCGATCTTAAGCTTTTGCGAATTTCGACCTTCCGCGCGGGCGTGATCGGCGCTTCGTTCTTCCGCATCGGCGTGGGCGCGATCCCGTTTCTACTGCCGCTCATGCTTCAGCTCAGCTTCGGCCTGACCCCATTCCAGTCTGGAACGATCACATTTGCAGCCGCGGCGGGAGCGGTGATCATGAAGGCAACCGCAGCGCCGATCATCCGGTATTTTGGGTTTCGCAATGTCTTGATCGTGAACGCGCTCATTAGTGCTGGCTTTATGGCCGTGAACGGCTTCTTTACCGCGGCCACATCTCACATGGTCATCATCGCGGTGCTGCTTGCCGGCGGCTTTTTCCGCTCGCTCGAATTCACCGCAGTTAATGCGCTTTCCTACGCCGATATCCGCCAAGCCGATATGAGCCGGGCAACGAGCTTTGCGAGCGTCGCGCAGCAAGTGTCGCTCTCCCTTGGCGTGGCTATTGCCGCGCTCATCCTCCAGGCCGCTCAGGGCGTGCGCAGCGAAGCGCACATTGCGCAGGCGGATTTCGCGTTAGCGTTTTGGATCGTCGCAGGCATTGGCGCAATCTCGGTGATATCCTTCCTGCGTCTTCCGCAAGGCGCCGGGGCAGAGCTTGCTGGACTTCCGGCACATACCGCGGTCACGGTGCAGGCGAGCGCCGCCAATCCGCGAGCCGAAGCGACGGCTCCGCAATAGACGGCCGAATGAGGCTGGTAGTGCAGGATACGCAAAAGTGGACGCTGGTTTTGCGATAATACCAAGCGTCGTAAGTTTTGACCGGTCCGCAGCGCCATCCTCGCGCAGGCGGGGACCCAGTAAGCACTGCACTATGTCATTGGTTGCACAGTTCTTTAACGTCGCGATTACAGGATTCCCGCCTTCGAGCGTGTGAAAAAATCGAAATGCGAAGCCAGCGTATAAGTTACGAACGTCATTCCCGCGAAGGCGGGAATCCATTTATCGTGCCAGAACAAGCTATTAGCATGGGTCCCCGCCTTCGCGGGGACGACGGTGCGGCCCGGATTTCAAGCGTTTCAACTGGTTTGGCGATTTTTTCACAGGCTCGAAGGCGGGAATCCAGTAATCGCCAAAGAAAAGAGTAAAGAAGACAAATATATAGCGTAGCGCTTACTGGGTCCCCGCCTTCGCGGGGACGACGCTGCGGACCGGTCAAAACTTATGGCGCTTGGTATTGTTTCTCCCTAAGCCGGCGCTGCCAATATCGCGCCTTTCTTGTGAAATGTGCCCGGAGGCGGGGATCTACGGTAAGCACTTGCACACACGGGTTTTGCATTCGTGGGAACGGCGCCCCGCGAATGGCTGCCGGACTTCGCCCGGCAGATGAAAGTGTAATTCTAGCGGGGCCTTAGAGGTTGCGCAATTTGCACGCACCGCAAAGCCGAGGTAGCGAGCGGGGAACGTGCAACCGCCTAACAGTACCCATTTTGTATACTGTTACTCTGTGCATGGCTTTTGTTGCTTTTTGTATAGCACTCGCTTTTTAGTTTATTGCCGCAAATAGTAGGCAGGTCTCTGCTGCACCTTTGTTGCTCTTCTGCACCAGCAGCCCCGTGAATCAAGCGATTGTATCGTCCGATGTAAGATTGGAGCTTGCGAGTCCGCCTCTGCTCTGGAATGGATAGGCCATGGAGACCCCGTTGGGCGCCGTTGAATTGGATGTAACGCGTTATGGGGTTTTTCCGGCATAAAGGGTTTCAACTAGCCTCTGGGGAATATATCATGAATACGGGGAA
>JBKQOR010000073.1:0-3445 GCA_052145435.1 Rhodomicrobium sp.
TTGTACCTGGCTGGAAATGGGGCAGAAAAGTACCGCCAGAGAGAAGCTCAGCTCGCCGACGTGGACAACCGTGAGCAAAATGATCCTTGGTTCTCCGCCCTACCTCACGCCGATCATCGCCTTTTGCTCAGCAAACACGCCTTGGCCGGCAACTTCGTTAAAAGCTTCAATGACCGATAGCCGATCATTGCGTGCGACTGTTCAAATCTACGCTCGAATCTCTGCCTCGATCTTGTCCCAGCTAAAACCCCGGGCGGCGCCATATCAGAAAGGCCAAAACCATGCCGGAAAACAACAAGGCACCGTCTCGGGAAAGCCTTCTGGCTCGTTTGAATTGCGGCTCCGTGAAATTCTCGGGCGAAGGCGATGCTCTGTACGAGCGGCACCTCACCTTCGACCAGGTCATCCCGCCGGCGGAAGTCACAGCGCGGGACAGTTTTGAAGCCATTGCCCGGTCGGTGCGCGACCTGCTTTCGCAACGCTGGCTTAAGACCGAGCAAACTTACTGGGAGCGGAATGCCAAGCGGGTCTACTACCTTTCGCTGGAGTTCCTGATGGGCCGGGCGCTGGCGAACAACATGGCCAGCCTGATGCTCGATCCGCTTTGGGGAAAATTCTGCGAGGACCACAAGCTTGCCCCTCTGCAGATCCTCGAGCAGGAGCCCGACGCTGGGCTGGGCAACGGCGGGTTGGGCCGGCTGGCGGCATGTTTTCTCGATTCGATGGCCACACTCGGGATCCCGGGCATTGGTTGCGGCCTGCGATACGAATACGGCATGTTTAAACAGTCCGTGCGGGACGGATGGCAGCATGAGCGTCCGGACCATTGGCTTGCCCGGCCAGACCCTTGGGAGGTCGCGCGCCCGGAAGAAACGGTGGAGGTGCGGCTCGCCTGCTCCTTCGATCTCCGCGGCGGGGCCCTTCGGCTGGTCCAGGGCGAGCCCTCGACACTAATTGGCATGCCCTATGATCGCCCCGTGATCGGACACGGCGGCAGGACCATCAACACGTTGCGCCTTTGGGCTGCCGCCACGCCGGACGTTTTCGACTTCCAACAATTTAGTCGCGGCGATTTTGTCGGCGCGCTCGCTGAAAGGCTCACCGCCGAAACCGTCACCCGTGTGCTTTACCCCGACGATTCGACTTCCGAGGGCAAAGGGCTGCGCTTCCTGCAGCAATATTTCCTCGTGGCTTGTACACTGGCGGACGCAATCCGCCGGTTCCGCGCAGTCGGCAATCAGTGGCCGGCGCTACCCGATAAAGTGGCGATGCAACTCAACGATACGCATCCCGCCCTGGCCGTACCCGAACTGATGCGTATCCTGCTGGATGAAGCCAAGCTTGGCTGGGATGAAGCTTGGGATCTGACGCAGCGAACACTGTCCTACACGAATCACACATTGCTGCCAGAAGCGCTTGAGAAATGGCCGGTGCCGTGGTTCGAGGCGCTGCTTCCGCGCCAGCTCGAAATTATTTATGAGATCAATCGCCAGTTTCTCGATCACGTGCGCATGAGGTTCCCTGGTGACGGTGACCGTGTTGCCCGGGTAAGCCTGATCGAAGAAGGAGCGCCCAAGAAGGTCCGCATGGCCCACATGGCAATCGTTGGCTCGCACAGCACCAACGGCGTCGCTGCCCTTCATTCAGAATTGTTGAAGAAAGTAGTGGTGCCGGACCTCGCCGCGCTGTTCCCAGAGCGGTTCAACAACAAGACCAACGGCGTGACCCACCGGCGCTTCCTCCTGCTAGCCAACCCGCCGCTGGCTCAGATCATCACCGAAGCCCTCGGCGGCGATTGGATTAAGGACTTTGCTCAAGTCGAAAGGCTAAAGCCGCTGGCTGAAGACAAAGCCTTCCGCGCCCGCGTGCGCCAGGCCAAACGGGAAGCCAAAGTGCGCTTTGGCGATTGGCTCAAGTCTACGACGGGACAGGTGGTTGATCCCGATATGCTCTTCGACACCCAGATTAAGCGCATCCACGAGTACAAGCGGCAGCTCCTGAACGCCTTGCACATCGTCATGCTGTACAATCGTCTGCGGGAGGATCCAAAGCTTAGTGTCCCGCAACGCACGTTTTTCTTCGGCGGCAAAGCGGCGCCCGCATATCACTTTGCCAAGCTTGTGATTAAGTTCATCAACAATCTGGCCAGCACCATAGATGGCGATCAGGAGATGCGCGGCTGCCTCAAGGTGGTGTTTGTTCCCGACTATTGCGTCTCTGTCGCCGAGCGGCTCATCCCTGCAAGCGACGTCTCCGAACAAATCTCGACCGCCGGTTACGAAGCCAGCGGCACCAGCAACATGAAGTTTATGATGAACGGGGCTCTGACCATTGGCACACGGGACGGGGCCACCATCGAGATGGCTGAGGCGGCCGGGGAGGAGAATTTCTTCCTGTTTGGCCTCAGCGCCGAAGAAATCGCCAGCTCCCGCGGCTCATACAACCCGCAGTGGCACTACGACCATGAGCCCGAGATGCGCGCCGCCCTCGACCTCATTGCCAGCAACCACTTCAGCCCGCACGAGCCCGGTGTCTTCGCGCCCATTCTCGATAGTCTGCTGCGCCATGGCGACCACTACCGGCACCTGGCAGATTTGCAGAGCTACAGCGCAGCGCATGCGCGTTTGGGCGAACTGTATGACAACAAAGAGGAGTGGTCGCGCAAGGCAATCCTGAATATCGCGGGCTCCGGAAAGTTTTCCAGCGACCGTACTATTGCGGAGTACGCGGGCAAAATCTGGCATGCCGAACCCTGCCCGCAGGAATCGGATCCCAAATCACTTTGAACCATGCCTTGCTCTTGGCGAGCGGCTGGCAAGCGGCTTCGCAGCCACGCCCCCTACGGGCATTGGAAGACGCTCACCTTCGTGGCGGCGCTTCGCTGGGCCGCCTCGATGCGCCGTGTTTGTTCGACGGCCCCATCAATAGGGAAAGCTTCACCGAATATGTGCACCGCTTTCTGGTTCCGGCTTTGAGGCCGGGCGACGTTGTCATCCTCGACAATCTTTCGAGCCACAAAGGCCGTGCTGTTCGCGCGCTGATCCGGGCCCAAGGCGCCGGAATACTGTTCTTGCCGCCCTACTCACCTGACCTCAATCCGATCGAGCAGGCCTTCGCCACGCTGAAAGCGCATTTGCGAAAAGCCGCGCCAAGGGCCATCGAAGCGGTCACCGCTAGCCTTGGCGCCATCCTGAGTTGCTTCACGCCTCAAGAATGCGCCAACTACCTCAAAAACGCTGGATATGCTTCCAGCTAAGACGATACCGCTCTAGACTCAGTTGAGGCGGCTCAGAGCTAAGGCTGTTTCGCTACCGGGCCGAGCACAACCCGCCTTATCCCCATTCGCCTCTGAGCCAGAGCCAGCCAATGCCTGCAGCTTGCAAGCTTCAGATTGCAGCGCACGTCCACTTTTCCCACCATAGTTGAGCGTGGAATGGCAGCAGTG
>JBKQOR010000074.1:0-9354 GCA_052145435.1 Rhodomicrobium sp.
TTCACCCTTTCGTAAACACTGCGTGAAAACGGTAGGCTCAAGGCGGATTATCGCTGGCGGGCCATGGAAAACCCGCCTAATGTAATAATCCACTTGCAAACTTTCGTCGGGGATGACAACCGGGTTAAGGCCCTGCACTTTCCACCAGAAGGGAGCGCGTCATGGCGGATGACTACATTTTGCAGACATCCGGGCTCGCGAAGGAGTTCAAGGGCTTTTTCGCCGTGAACGGGGTGGACCTTTCGGTCCGGCGGGGGACGATCCATGCTCTCATCGGCCCGAACGGCGCCGGCAAGACAACGTGCTTCAATCTGCTCACCAAGTTTCTCGATCCCACAGCCGGCAGGATTTCCTACAAAGGCGAGGACATAACGAGCACCCCGCCAGCCGATGTGGCACGCAAGGGGCTCGTGCGGTCCTTCCAAATCTCCGCCGTGTTCCCGCGCCTCACCGCGCTTGAGAACGTCCGCATCGCGCTGCAGCGCAAGCGGGGCGGAAGCTTCGATTTCTGGCGGGCGCAGTCCGTGCTCAACGGGATGAACCGCAGGTCGTGCGAGCTTTTGGACGCGGTGGGCCTCTTGGAGTTCGCGAGCACCCCGGCCGGGGAATTATCCTATGGCCGCAAGCGCTCGCTCGAAATTGCCACCACGCTCGCGCTCGATCCCGAGCTGATGCTGCTCGACGAGCCCATGGCCGGCATGGCGCACGAGGATGTCGAGCGCATCGCCGCCTTGATCAAGAAAGTTTCGGCCAACCGGACTATCCTTATGGTCGAGCACAATCTTTCGGTGGTTGCGAACCTTTCGGATTTCATCACCGTTCTGGCGCGCGGCCGCGTCCTTGCCGAGGGCAATTACGCCACCGTTTCGAAGGACGAGCGCGTTATCGAAGCCTATATCGGGGCCGGTCATGGCTAATCTTTCGACGCAGGCTGCGGCCAATCCATCGCCACGCGAAGCGCCCGTGCTCAGCGTCCGCGGGCTTAAGGCCTGGTATGGCGAGAGCCATGTCCTCCATGGCGTGGATTTCGATCTTTATCCGGGCGAGGTCGTCACGCTTCTTGGGCGGAACGGCGCCGGAAAAACAACCACGCTCAGGTCCATCATCGGCATCATCAGAAAGCGCGCCGGCTCCATTCAATTCCAGGGAACCGAAACGATCGCCCTGCCGTCGCGGACCATCGCCAGGCTCGGCATCGGTTATTGTCCCGAGGAGCGGGGCATCTATTCCAGCCTTTCCGTCGAGGAAAACCTCATGCTCCCGCCCGAGGTGAAACCGGGCGGGCTAAAGCTTGAGCGCATCTACGAGCTTTTCCCGAACATCAAGGAACGGCGCGCGAGCCAGGGCACGAAACTTTCGGGCGGCGAGCAGCAGATGCTCGCCATCGGGCGGATCTTGCGGACAGGCGCACGCACGCTGCTCTTGGACGAGCCGACCGAGGGTTTGGCGCCTGTAATCATTCAGCAAATCGGCAAGACGATCCGCGAGCTGAAGAAGGAAGGCTTCAACATCATCCTTGTCGAGCAGAATTTTCACTTCGCCTCGACGGTGGCCGACAGGCATTATGTGGTCGAGCAGGGCCGCGTGATCGATATGATCCCGAATGCCGCGCTCGAAGCCAACATGCAGAAGCTTCATGCCTATCTCGGTGTGTAGCCATCGAACTTGAAACAAGGGAGATTAATGTGCGTATTGGAACTTTGTTTGTAACTGCGGCGGCCCTCCTGGCTTGCCTAACGGCGGCGGCTCAAGCCGAAACCGCCGTCAAGATCGGCGTCCTCAACGACCGCTCCGGTCTCTATGCCGACCTTGGGGGCGAAGGTTCGGTGGTTGCCGCCAAAATGGCTATTGAAGACTTCGACGCGGCTGGGAAGGGCCTCAAGGTTGACGTTGTTTCGGCCGATCACCTGAACAAATCGGACGTAGCGGTGAATAAAGCTCGCGAATGGTACGATCAGGACGGCGTCGATATCATCTTCGACGTGCCAAATTCCGGCGTTGCGTTGGCAGTCTCGGCGATCACCAGGGAAAAGAACAAGATATTCGTCGACTCCGGCGCGGCAGCCTCGGATCTGACCGGCGCCAAATGCTCGCCCAATACCATCCACTGGACCTATGACACCTGGGAGCTCGCGCACGGGACGGGTTCCGCGACGGTGAAGGCGGGCGGCACGACCTGGTTCTTCCTTACCGCTGACTATGCTTTCGGCGCGGCCCTGGAGCGCGATACCGCCGCGGTCGTCGTCGCCGAGGGCGGAAAGGTTTTGGGAGAAGTTAAGCATCCTCTCAACACGCAGGACTTCTCGTCCTACTTGTTGCAAGCCCAATCGTCCGGTGCGAAGGTGATTGGCCTTGCCAATGCGGGCGGCGACACCATCAACTCCATCAAGCAGGCGGCCGAGTTCGGCATCGTGGCTGGCGGCCAGAAGCTTGCCGGCCTGCTCGTCTTCATCACCGACGTTCATTCCCTGGGCTTGAAAACGGCGCAGGGCCTTGTCCTGACCTCGCCCTTCTATTGGGATCTCAACAGCGGCACGCGCGCCTTCTCCGATCGCTTTATGAAGGCGATGAATCGCCGCCCGAGCATGGTTCAAGCCGGCGTCTATTCTGGCGTACTTCACTATCTGAAAGCCGTTCATGCTGTGGGCAGCGCGAAGGACGCGCTTAAGGTCGTCGCCAAGATGAAGGAACTGCCGGCGGAGGATCCGCTGTTCGGCAAAAGCACCGTTCGCGCCGACGGCCGCGTGATCCACGATTCCTACCTCTTCGAAGTGAAGAAGCCCGAGGAATCGAAGGGTCCGTGGGACTATTACAAGCTGATCTCGACGACCCCCGCGGATAAGGCGTTCCGTCCGATGAGCGAAGGCGGATGCCCCCTTGTTGCAGGCAAATAGCCGCTGGAAGACGTTCGATAAGGTATGGTAGTATAAAAGGGGCCGCATTTAGCGGCCTCCACAAGACTCCGGAGCTGAACGGGAATGGTTTGCGCCGATTTTTCATCCTGTATGGTATCCCTTCTCGGAGTACCTCCACAAGCATTGTTCGGACAGCTTCTTCTTGGCCTGATCAACGGCTCATTCTATGCCATACTGAGTCTTGGGCTTGCCGTAATCTTCGGCCTGCTTAACATCATCAATTTCGCCCATGGCGCGCAATACATGATGGGCGCTTTCGGCGCCTATCTGTTGCTGAACAACTCCTATTTTTCGATCGGCTATTGGCCGGCTCTCATTCTCTCGCCATTGATCGTGGGGCTTTTCGGCATCTTGCTGGAGCGCAATCTTCTTTCCCAGCTCAACGTCCGCAGCAAGACGCGCAGCCTTACCGTGTTCGGTGCGTTTTTTGTCATTCTCATCGCCCTGAACGGATCGAACCTTGCAAGCGTTCTCGGCCTCGGCAACACGGTTCCGGACCTCGCCTCGGCGCTCGGTTACACTGTAGACCCAACGCTCGCCTATGCCATTGCTGCCATCGGAGCGCTCGTGCTCGCCACGCTCCTCGCCAATACCGGCGTTCTCGAAGCTCAGGATGGCGATCAGCATACCGACCACCTTTACGGCTTGCTCCTGACGTTCGGCCTTGCCATTGTCATACAGGGCCTTTTCGTCAATCAGTACGGCTCCTCGGGCCTGCCCTACACCATCCCCTCCGAACTTTCCGGAGGCAAGAATCTCGGCTTTATGTTCCTGCCGGTTTATCGCGGCTGGGTCGTTGTCGCCTCTCTGGCCGTTTGCATAGCCACGTGGCTCATGATCGAGAAAACGAAGCTCGGCGCTTACCTGCGCGCGGCAACGGAAAATCCAACCCTTCTTCAAGCTTTCGGCGTCAACGTTCCGCTTCTTGTCGCCTTCACATACGGGCTTGGCGTAGCCCTTGCCGGGTTTGCCGGCGTGCTTGCCGCACCGATCTACTCGGTGAACCCCAACATGGGTGCCGATCTTATCATCGTGGTTTTCGCCGTCGTGGTTATCGGCGGCATGGGATCGATCTTAGGCTCGATCGTAACCGGATTCATGCTCGGCATCGTGGAGGGGCTGACCAAGGTTTTCTACCCGCAGGCCGCTTCGACGGTTATCTTCGTAATCATGGCCATCGTGCTTTTGATCAAGCCTGCAGGCCTTTTTGGGAAAGCCGCGTGATGACAAGCCTCGAAAACATTTCTTCCGCGGACTCTATCGCCGGTGCGGCAAAAGGCCAAACGGCAGCCTCAACCTCTCACCTCCATGGCGCGCTATTCGCCGGTCTTGGCGCGCTTCTCGCCGTTCTGCCGTTACTCGGTTTTTATCCGTTCGTCCTCGCGGAGGTTTTGTGCTTCGCCCTTTTTGCCTGTGCTTTCAATTTGATGCTGGGCTTCGGCGGCTTGCTTTCCTTCGGCCATGCCATGTTTTTCGGCTTCGCCTCTTACGTAACCGCGCACACGGCTAAATATGGCCTCAGCTCGCTGCCGTTTTGGCTGCCGGGCTTCGGCTGGTTCAACATTCCCGTCGGCTTGCCGCCATTCACCCCAGAGCTGGCTATCTTGACCGGCGCCGCGGTCGCCGCCCTCCTCGGCTTCATTGCGGGCTCGCTCGCGATCCGCCGCCAGGGCATCTACTTTGCAATGATCACACTCGCGCTTGCGCAGATGGTGTACTTCTTTTGCCTGCAAGCGCCTTTTACCGGCGGAGAGAATGGCATTCAGGCTGTCCCCCGGGGCAGCGCTTTCGGCCTGATCGATCTCAGCTCGGACCGCACCCTCTATTATGCGGTCGCCGTTGTTTTCATGGCGGGCTTCCTTTTGATCGCACGCATCGTAAATTCGCCCTTCGGCCAAGTCCTGAAAGCAATCCGGGATAACGAGCCTCGCGCGATTTCGCTCGGCTACCGCGCGGCGCGCTACAAGCTCGCTGTCTTCGTTCTGTCCGCGGCGCTCGCGGGCGTTGCGGGGGGCATGAAAGCGATCGTCACGCAACTTGCGACGCTGACCGACGTACACTGGAGCATGTCGGGCGAAGCGATCCTGATGACACTTGTCGGCGGCATGGGCACGATTTTCGGACCGGCGATCGGCGCCGTTATCATCGTAACCATCCAGAATTACCTCAATAGCTTTGGCGCCTGGGTCACCATCGTGCAAGGCACGATCTTTGTGATTTGCGTGCTCCTTTTCAAAGAAGGCATTGTTGGCGTTCTGAGCCACGGGGAGGCTCGAATATCGCGCGTCGCGAAGCCGGCTCGGTTGATTGCTTTAGTCGGATCCCCCTCACCCCAGCCCTCTCCCCTTGGGGAGAGGGATTTGGCTGCGGCCCGCTCCCCAAGGGAAGAGGACATTTCGAGCGTTCTCCCGCCCCTCGGGGAGAGAGACAGAGTGAGGGGGGATAATGGAAGTAACCAACCGGATTCGGTATCGGACGATCCGCGCCCACCCGTAATGTGGCGCGTCGCGGGTATTTTGGTTCTCGTAGTGGCGGGGATATACTTATTTTCGCGGATTAGGGGCATAAACGACGTACTCGGTCCGTTGGCTTGGGTCGCCGCAATGCTCACAGCGGTGGGGATATATCAGGGCGGCAAACGGCTGCTCGCAAAGTCGGCGGACGACGTCCTCACGCGCGATACGCGTCCCCCGGTTCTTTACCTGCGCTCTTTCAAGGACGACTTTCGCACTGGGCAAACCTCCCAGAGTACAGATGCATACGACATGTCGTTGACCTCCTTGTTCCTAACCGAAGAGGAGCAACTCACAGCCGCGCTTAGGCGCATAGGTCCAGTCGTTGCGATCGGCATGCCTAGTGAGAAGTTGCCTCGATTGGGTGCTGCCCGGCTCTATACCACCGATGATGACTGGCAGCAGAGAGTTCACGAATTTATGAAAAAAGCTCGATTGGTTGTTTTACGGATTGGGGGCACGGCAAATGTTCTTTGGGAACTTGAAGAAGCGGTCCGGCTGGTCCGCCCTGAACACATTTTGCTGTTGGTGCCCGACCCTAATGAATACGAGACTTTCCGCGGGAATGCCAAAAACCTAGCTCAAAGTGGGTTTCTTCCTCCTTACCCAGCGGAGGCTTTGCGCGCTATGACTGTTGCTGAAAAGCTTGCTTATGGAGCTTTCGGTGAGGATACAACCAAAAAGCGAGCGCGCTGGGCCAACCCTGGTTGGTCGTTAACAGCCGTGATCTATTTCGGAGCCGGCTGGGAGCCTCATTTCGTCCCCCTGGCTGCAACTCCGAAGATCAGGCGACGGTCAATGACGGCGTCGATCTTATATGCTATGCGCCCCGTGTTCACCCAACTTGGGATCAAATGGAGTCCGCCCCCCCTTAGCTTGCCCGGGGTAATGGATAACATTTTTGGATACATTGGTGTTTTCATATTTGGCGCTGTGATTTTGGTCTTTATATTGGAATTTTTGGCACGGCTACTGCATCTCATCTGATTTGGACGAGCGAGAAAAACCTTCATCGCGAGGCACTTTGCCGGAGTTAGGGCTCGAGGGCAGCGGCCGCTGTGACATTAAAGTAGCGTTAATTTATCTTGCGCCGTTAACACTTTATTAAGACTGTACGGCCAGCATCAGAATCGCGATACAGTCTCTATACACGCGCTCCTGGCGAGTATTCGCGATGCAACGTCAGGGGGCGCACGGTCTGTTATCGCTTGTTTTGTTGTGTCGCCGGCAGAAATTGCCGGTTGTGCCGCGCAACCGTTGGGCTTTGCCCGAGGGACGAGGCATCGAGGACGGCAAGCCTAATCTTCGGCGCCAAAGTCCCTTCTGTAAAGCATCCGCGGCTCGCGGTGATCCCGGCGTGAGGAGGCTTTACATTGAAACCGCTGCTTTCTCCTCGAATTACGAAGCCGCGGCTCGAAAGAAGAGCGGAGGACCGATGCTAAAATTAGCTCTCGAAGGTCTAAAGGGGCGCCGTTCGCGAAAAGTCTGTCAAAGTGGGTATCGCGATGCAGGCCGGACACTGCCCGAGAGCGATCTTTTCCGCATGCCACAGCACCTCTACCCTCCAAGTCGCATGGGTTAGGTCGCGCGCTCGGGCGGCTCTAGTGTCCGCACCTTTCGAGGCATGCGCAGGTTTTTAGTGGATTGACCTGGAAGCGGCAAAGGGTTTGCCCATGACAGCAAGAAACCGGGCTTAGGCCCGGTTTCTTTCGTTGGCGCTTCGAGCGCCGCTAAAGCATTTTCGGCAAATGCGCGGCGCCGTCATTGCGAGTTTCGCACCGGCCGCCGCAGTCGGCCCTTTGGGATTCTGGATCGTCACGGCGGCTAAAGCCGCCTTGCGCGATGACCGCCGAACGGACGTCCCTTGAATCTGCTCTAATATCGCATCCGGTTGAATAGTTTGCAGGCGTCACCCCGGAAAGCGCTGTCAGTGCTTATCCGGGGTCTTGCAACATTCGAGCGCCCGTAAAGATCCCGGATACGGCGCGAAGGGCGCCGTTCCGGGATGACAAGAAGGGTGGGCGAAGCATTCAACCGGATTTCGTGTCACGCATTGGCGTGAAACGGTTGTTATAAAAATTTCGGCTACGGCTAATTGACCTATCACTTTTCGCGCGAAGACCCGCTATAAGGGCATCAGCAACAACCTCGCCCTCCATGCCCTGGCTTCAACTCCTCGTCCTCCTATTGCTGATCGCCGTGAACGGCTTCCTCGTTATGTCGGAGCTCGCGATCGTATCGTCGCGCCCGGCCCGGCTTCAGAAAATGGCAGCCGATGGCCACCGGGGCGCTTTGGCCGCGCTGGCGCTTAACGGCGACACGGCCCGCTTCCTGCCGTCCGTTCAAATCGGAATCACCGTTGTCGCCATCCTTTCCGGCGCGTATGGCGAGCTCACTCTCTCGCCTCAGCTCGCCGATGCTCTTTCGGGCGCGCCCCTTATCGGTACACACTCCAAGACCGCCGCATCCGGACTTGTTGTGGCCGCTATCGCCTATGTCTCTCTCGTTATCGGAGAGCTCGTTCCGAAGCATTTCGCCCTTTCAAACCGCGAGCGGATCGCCTGCTACGTCGCCCCAGCCATGGTTGTTTTGGCTTGGCTCACTACTCCCATCGCATTGCTCTTGCGCCTCTCCACGGCGGGCGTGCTGCGCCTGGCGGGCCCGGTCCTTCGCGAGGAGCCCGAAGTGACCGAGGAAGAGGTGAAAACCATGATCGCCGAGGGCACCGAAGCGGGCGTATTCGAAAAGGCAGAGCAAGAAATCATCGAGCGCGTTTTGAGGGTCGCCGACCGGTCCGTGCGCTCGATTATGGTGCCCCGGCCCGATATCGTCTGGCTCGATATTACCGAAAGTCAGGAAAGTATTTACGAAGATATCGCCAGGAGCGGACATTCGCGGTTCCCGGTGGGCCGCGGCGATGTGGACGAGACCATCGGCATTGTACATGCCAAGACGCTGCTTGAGCAGCTTCACACCCTGGGCAAAATCAAGCTCGAAGCCGCGATAAAAACGCCCCTTTACGTACATGAAAGCACGAATGTCTTGAAGCTGCTCGAGATGTTCAAATCTTCCCTCGTGCATATGGCGATTGTGCTCGACGAGCACGGCAGCGTGCAGGGCATTGTCACCGCGGCCGACATTTTGACCGGAATTACCGGGGAGCTGCCCGAGGTCGAGGCCGATATCGAGCCGGCCGCCAAGCAGCGCGAGGACGGCTCCTGGCTCCTCGACGCGCAGATGCCGGTTTTCGAAGTCGAGCGCGTGCTGGGCGTCACCGGCCTCACCGTCGACGATGCCGAGTATACGACGCTGGCCGGCTTCGTGCTCTCGCAGCTCGGCCACATCCCGCCAGTGGGCGAAACCTTTCAGTGGAGGAACTGGCGTTTCGAGGTCGTGGACCTCGACGGGCGCCGAATCGACAAGGTGCTGGCGACGCAGATGCCCGCCGGCGAACGCTGGGATTAGCGGCCCTCCGCCGGGGGTCTTGCCAAAATCGCTCCAACCCGCAATCATTGTCTCCCCGCACCCCGGTTCATCGCGATCGGCACGCAGCTTTCTCTCCTCCCGATCGCCGTGCTATAGCCGGCCGGGGCGAATGGGGAAGCGCCCGTTCCGAATGGACATCGCACATGATCTCGCTGGAAGATTGTATAGCGCTATGCGGCTTGACTGAAGAAGAGGTCCTCGCGATTGCCGAGCACGAGCACGTGCACGAAATCGTAGCCGCGGCCCTCGCCAACTACCTGTTGGAGCAAGAACGCGGAACCGAAAAAGTCCGGGACATGATTATCGACGATATCCGGCAAGCACAGCGCTGCCGCGACAACAAGCATGTGCTGAACTTGCTGCACGTCCTGCACCACTTTCTAAAGACGCACCCCGAGGCCAAGCCGCCTCATCTTTCAACCTGCGCGCGGGTCTGATAC
>JBKQOR010000075.1:0-6035 GCA_052145435.1 Rhodomicrobium sp.
GCCGCCGCGCTTGCCTCTCCCGGCGAGAGGGCTGTTTAATGGAGCGCATGAAATCCCGGCATAAGGACGCACCGCACCGCAAGCCCGATGCCAGAGCCCAAAAGCCCGCAGGCCGGCGGCCGCAACACGCTGCGCTACCGCAGGACCGGATCGTGTTCGGCATGCATGCCGCGGAGGCCGCGCTGTCGAACCCTAAGCGGAAGATCGTGCGCGCCTATTTGACCGAAAACGCGGCCGCGAAACTGGGCGCTCTTGCCGCTGCCCGAGGGGTACCGGCGGACCCGATACATACGCAAGATTTCGATGCGCTGCTCGGGCCCGGCACAGTGCACCAGGGCGCCGTGCTTCATGCCGAACCCCTCCCCCAGCCGGGTCTCGACGATTTCCTGGACACCCTTCCCGATGGCGCCCCCGCCGCGCTTGCCATGCTCGATCAGGTCACCGATCCGCACAATGTTGGCGCTGTGCTGAGATCGGCCGCGGCGTTCGGCATAGCGGCTCTTATCGTCCAGGACCGGCATAGTCCGCCTCTCACAGGCACTCTGGCAAAGGCGGCCTCTGGAGCGATTGAGCATGTGCCTGTCATCGCAACCGTCAATCTCGCGCGGGCTTTGGAGCGGTTGAAGGATCGCGGCTTTATGTGCATTGGCTTCGACTCCGAGGCGCCGCACCGGTTCGATGCAGCCGCCGTTTCGGCAGAGCGCATAGCCCTTGTGTTCGGGGCGGAGGATAGGGGGCTCCGGCGCTTGATCCGCGAGGGATGCGATAAGCTCTATGCCCTGTCAGCACCCGGCAAGATCAAAAGCCTGAACATCTCCAACGCCGCCGCAATCGTTTTCTACGAAGCGGCGAAGGCTCGCCGCTTGGGGTGAGCGCGCGCTACGATCCCGTGGATTAGGCTCGCCTGCGCGCCTGCGCGGGAGCGGGCTCTCTTCCCAGCAGCCAGTCGAGGCTGACGTCGAGCGCGTCGGCGACATAGCACAGCCTATAAAGCGGAAGGTGGATTGCGGTTATGGCAAGGTCGCGTCCCGCGTCCGCCGGAAGGCCCGCGCGCTCTGCAACCTGTTGCGGTGAAAGGCTCCTCGCCCGGCACGCATCTACAAAGCGATGTGGAAATTGAGATATGTCCGTCATTTGATTTCGCCGTTAGATCAAGTAAACACACCTACGAACTCATGCCCCACGCCGGCATGTTAATCGAATGTTTACGCGGATGGAAGCATTACCCGGCAATCGAAACGAAGCTTGAGCTTATGCAATTATTCGAACTTGTGTATAGGTGCGTATTGGTTTTGGAAAAGAAGCGCAAAACTTTCGTGTTTTTTGAGTTTTTCCGCCAATTCATAGAACGATAACCATAAAAGTCTAAGAAAAAATAAAGCCCCCCCCCGCTCGTTAAAAAAAATGCACGCAACCCCTGCGGGGGGGCCCGCTTTCGGCTTACGAATATAATGGGCGGCGCTATCGAGACCGAGGTGGCTAGACGGCTCCCATTCTTCGGCACCGTTGCAGGCGTTATAATCGGCTCGGTCGGGGTGATCGCCAGCGTCGCGTGAACGGTGAACACGATTATTGCCAAGTATGGCCCGTTGCGGCAAGGCTGGTCCTGTCGTAAAGAAGCCTGATAAGCGCTTTTCCCTGCGGAACTTCGGCGGCGAACTGAGTGTACGCAGGGAAACTCGCGGCCAGGAAAGCTAAGGTATCGACTTCATTGATTGCCACGGTCCCGGAAAGCTGATCTCGCAATTCTATGTCAAGCTTCTCTCCAGCAGACATGGACCAATCCTGTAAATCTTCTGCGGTTCTTTTAATGACGGCTTGCACGTCTGGCGGCAGCGCGGCCATTTTTTTCTCGTTGCCCATGAGATAGACGGGCATGTAAGTATGATGGGTCAGAGATAGATATTTCTGCACTCGATCCATCTTAAGGGAGCGGATCATTGTGAACGGATTTTCCTGACCGTCGAAAGTCCCATTCCTGAGCGCTTCAACCAAAGGCTGGCCAAAGGGATACTCCCCTGGCGCCGCGCCGTACGATTTAAGTACAGTCAGAAACCGGCTTCCTTGCGGCACCCTGATCTTGAGCCCTTTGAGGTCCCTTGGCGTATGAATTGGCCGCACGTTATTCGTTATGTGACGGAAGCCGTTTTCCCACATCCCTAAGACAAGAAGGCCTTTTGCACCGGCGGCCGGTTGAAAGTACATTTGAATTAGCTTTTGCCGGGAGGCCCGCACATGCTCACGGGTCAAGACCAGATACGGGACATCGAACACCGAAAAAACCGGACTGATGGCGGCTGTTGCGGGGGCGGGCATGCAAAAATCCAGTTCGCCCAGCGTAACCTTATCGAGCATTTGCGGATCGTTTCCCAATATACTGTCGGGAAAAACGGTCACAACCGCCTTGCCTTGCAACTTTTTATTGACGCGCTTGGCGAATTCGGCCGCGGTCAGATAGTAGAGAGAGCCCGGTGAGCCAATATGACCGAGGCGAAGCTCGATCGGCGCGGCATTATTTGCAGGGCCGGCAAGTGCATTCTGAAGGAATGCCAACACCACGAACGCGATTGCAAAGAACTTACACATGCCCTCCCTCCCACACGGCGAGGCTCCTAATCCTCACGGACACACCCGCTTCCGGCGTCGCTTTCTTAACCCGCGCGACCAAATCGTTCCGGCCCGCCCGGCGTTATGTTCACCCACACGGTCCGTATCAAGAGTGAGGACGGAACTGGCTTGGTCAGTACCGCTGCGTCTGGCCACTCCTGCCTCAACCTTTCCGGTTCGCCGCAGCCGGTCTGGAAGATGATCCTGACGCAGCGCTGCTTTAGCAGTTGCGCGGCGGGAAAAACGTCCTCGTCGCGCAGATTTACATCGAGCAGAGCGCAACTCAGCGACGCCGATCTCGCAATGGCGATCGTATCGGTAAGCGTCGTTACGGGCCCCAACACTTCCGCGCCTGCGTTTTGCAGTAGGCTCACGATGTCGAAGGCAAGAATCGCGTCGTCTTCGGCGACCAATATGCGAGAACCCAGCAAGGGTTGATCCTGGGTAAAGGTCATTTTTGCACGGCTTCCTTAAGCAAGCTCACTGTGCGTTGCCACAGCCACATCCCTCGGCTGGTCGCCTCAATAGCAAAAAAGGCAGTTATTGCTATTGAGGCGCTGAAGCCGGCGCCGTGTTCTCTGGGCGGCCGATTTGGGCCTAGTTAGAAGACGGCGTTGATGACCTCATCGCTGGGTTATATTTGTTTACCATAAGAGTCAAGTGGCCTTATGTTATTACCAATGAATTTCTCTGGACGCAGAGCTTGACGAGCTGACCTATCGGTATGAACTTTGCTCCAGTGATATTGGGAGTGCTCGTAATGCTAAACGCCATCCGAACACCAAAGATTGCCGATGCGATTGCCGATCGCCTCGAAAGCATGATCCTCGAAGGTGTATTGCGCCCAGGCGAAAGGCTGCTGGCCGAGCGCGAACTCGCGGAACGGCTCGGCGTCTCGCGTCCGTCGTTGCGCGAAGCACTGGAGATGCTTGCCGGGCGCGGCCTGCTCGTCACGGGAAAGCCGGGAACCCGCGTCGCACAATTCTTGTCCCCGTTGATGAAGCCGCTGGCGGCGCTGATGCAGGACAAGCCACGTGTTACAGCCGATTATTTCGAATTCCGGCGCGTCCAAGAGGCCTATGCTGCACGATATGCAGCGCAAAGGGCTACAGATGTGGACCGCAAGGCCATTCGCCAGTGCGTCGAGCAGATGACCAAGGCGCATGCTCTTGAGGATCCGGCGCAGGAAGGCGAAACCGACGTCGATCTTCACCTGCTCATATACGAGGCTGCACACAACGTCGTGCTGCTGCATGTCATGCGGGCGCTGGCCGACCTATTGCGGAACAACATCTTCTACAGCCGTGCGCAACTCTACCTGCGAGAGGGAGTACGGGATCGGCTGCTTCAACAGCACCTTGCCATCGCTGAAGCCGTTATGACGGGCAAGGTCAAGGACGCAGAGGCGGCAGCCGCGGAACACATCCGGTTCACATTCGAGACGGTCGAGGAGATCCGCCGCGATGATCTCCGGCTTGAAACTTCCCTCCATCGCATGCAGAGGAGCGACCTCGTCGCCTATTAGTGCTTCGCAGGCCGCTTCCGCTGCACAGGCGCGAAACAGGTGGTCCGCCGCCGTCAGCAAAGTTCCGCGATAGCGGCGCGCAGCTCCTCGATACCGAGCCCTTCCACCGCCGAGGTGGCCAGCACGATGGGGTGAGCGGCGGGATGCTTTTTCAGCTCGGCTTCCGTCTCGCGTATGACCTGCGATAGATCGCCCGATTTCGGCTTGTCGGCTTTGGTCAGCACCCCCTGATAAGACACAGCCGCCATGTCGAGCATGGTCATGATCTCGCGGTCTGACGGCTTGAGCCCGTGGCGGCTATCGATAAGCAGCATCACGCGCTTGAGCTGCGGGCGGCCGCGCAAATAGTCGTGGATGAGCTGCGTCCAGCCCGCGACGAGCGATTTGGGGGCCTTGGCGTAGCCGTAACCGGGCATGTCGACCACGTAGAGGATGTCGCCAACGGCGAAATAGTTCAGCTCGCGGGTCCGGCCCGGCGTGTTCGAGACACGGGCGAGATTGCGCCGGCCGAGAAGCGCGTTGAGAAGGCTCGATTTGCCGACATTGGAACGGCCGGCAAAGGCAACTTCAACCCGGCCGCCAGGCGGCAGCCCCTCGACATTGGCGACACCGAGCACGAAGCTTGCAGGCGTCTTGAAAAGCTCGAGCGCAGCCTCGGCCGCCTGCGCCTCCGCTTCGCCGGCGGCGGACACGGGCGGCCTCACTCGGCCGGCGTGCGGCTTCGGCCGTTGCCCTTCATGCGGGTCCTCACCTGCTGCACCCGGCCATGCACTTTCTTGATGCCGACATTGTGCATGATGTCGATATCGACCCCCTGCCGCTTCATGATGAAGGCCTGCTGGCTGAACGACAAGATGTTGTTCCAGGTCCAATAGAGCAGCAAGCCTGCCGGGAAATGCGCCATCATGAAGGTGAAGACGATGGGCATGTAGGTGAACACTTGCTGCTGTATCGGATCGGGCGGCGTCGGGTTCAGCCGCATCTGCACCCACATAGAGACGCCCATTAATAGCGGCAAAACACCAAACATCAGGAATTGCGGCGGGGTCCAGGGAATAAGCCCGAACAGGTTGAAGATGGTCGTCGGATCGGGCGCAGCAAGATCCTTGATCCAGCCAATGAAGGGCGCATGACGCATCTCGATGGCCATGAGCAGGACCTTATAGAGCGAAAAGAAGACCGGGATCTGGATGAAGATCGGCAAGCACCCCGCCATGGGGTTCACCTTCTCCTTCTTGTAAAGCTCCATGAGCGCTTGCTGCTGGCGCGTCTTGTCGTCCTTGTATCGCTCCTGGAGCTTTTTCATCTCCGGCTGGAGCTTTTTCATCTTGCTCATAGACTCGAAGGACTTGTTCGCGAGCGGGAAGAAGGCGAGCTTCACGATCACGGTCGTCAACATAATGGCGACGCCAAAATTGCCGACGAGCTTGTACAGGGAATCCATGAGCCAGAGCATCGGCCCGGTAAGAAACGGGAACCAGCCCCAGTCTATGAGGTACTCCAAACGGCCGATTCCGAGCTCATTCTGATACTGTTTAAGTATCGAAATTTCCTTGGCGCCCGCGAAAATGCGCGTTTCCACCTGGCTTGTTGCGCCCGGCTCTACCGTGACCGGCTGCGTTGCCTGCACGTTCGCGTAATACTGCTTATCGGGATTTCCGAACATTTGAATATTGTACGGCGTCTTATCGTTGGGGATAAGGACCGTTGCCCAATATTGGCTGGTGAACCCAGCCCAGCCTCCCGCATCCGTGAACGTCTCCTTGGCCCTTCCGTCCTCATAATTTTTAAGCGCGGCGCTGTAGGTGAAATCCTTGGTTCCGTCCTTGCCGAGGCCGGCGATTAGCCCCTCGTGGAGCACCGAGTAACCCAAAGTCTTCGGCTCGGTTAAACGCGCAACCTG
>JBKQOR010000076.1:0-2979 GCA_052145435.1 Rhodomicrobium sp.
CGCGAGCGCTTTCTTGACAACGGCTCGAACTCTGACCAGCTTTAAGACTAGTCAGAAGGGTGTCTAAATGAAGAGCTGGCCCGTGCAGGATGCAAAAGCTCGCTTTAGCGAGCTGCTCGAAACATGCCTCCGCGAGGGACCGCAAATTGTCACCAAGCGTGGAGCGGATGCTGCGGTGGTCGTTCCTTTTTACGAGTGGCGGCGCCTCAATGAGGGCGCCCGGCCAACCTTGAACGAGTGGCTGCCCGCGCCTGAACCGCGAGTGGAGATTGAGCTGCCCCCGCGAGGGCGGACGAGGCGCAATCCTACGCAGCTCGACTGAAAGTGTACCTCCTCACGTTCGGGACTTCGCGCCCTTCGGCGTCCCGGTTTTCAAGCCGTTCACCGGTGCAGAGGAATGAACTCGAAAAGCGCAATAACACTTGTCTTAGGCGGCGCGCGGTCGGGCAAGAGCGCCTATGCCGAGCGGCTAGTGACAGCACTGCCGCCTCCATGGGTCTATTGTGCAACCGCGCAGGCGCTTGATGGCGAGATGCGCGAGCGGATCGCCCATCATCAAGCGCGGCGCACCAAAGGCTGGACCACGGTCGAGACGCCGCTCGGTCTCGCAGAAGTTATTGCTACAGCAACTCGCCCCATCTTGGTGGATTGCCTCACCCTTTGGCTTTCCAACGTCATGCTGGCCGGAAAGGACATCGAAGCAGAGATGAAAAAGCTGCTCGCCGCCGCGCGGGCGTCGCGAGCGCCAATCGTGTTCGTGTCGAACGAGGTGGGCCTCGGCATCGTGCCCGATAATGCGCTAGCGAGGGAATATCGCGACCGTGCGGGCCGGTTGAACCAAGCCGTTGCCGCCATCGCGAACCGGGCCGTGTTCATGGTCGCAGGCCTTCCCATCGAGCTGAAAGATGAGTGACCCCGCAGAGCCGCCAGACGGGCCTTCGCGCATGGCAGACCCTGGGTCCGGCTTTAATTCTGGAGAGCTTAACATTGCGCTGCGCTAAGATTATCTGCCGCGCAGTGAGGTGATCGAGGTATTGAATGCCCGGCGCCCGGAGCTAACTATCGTTGTGACCGGGCGCAACGCCAAGCCGGACCTCCTCGCCGCCGCCGGCTGCGTGACGGAGATGGGCGCTGTGAAGCATCAATTCGCGGCGGGTTTCAAGGCGCAGGCTGGCATCGCGTTTTAAGGCGAGAGAACCGGTATGACGACGCCTGGACCGAGACTAATAGCGTTCAATATCCTGGGAACGTTGTTCTATATCGGACTGGCCATCCTAGGCTCGGGCGGCTTGGCTCCGTTCTTCTCACATCCCCCTCTGATTGCGGTTACCCTCGTACTCTTTGCATTGGCGGCAGCCAGTCTCTTCACCGCCGGAAATCTCAGCCCCGGCGAGCGCGAGGACCGCTCGAACCGCTGGGTTCTTCCAGCCTTCGGCATTATCGGCCTCCTGAGCGCCTATTTGCCTGCCTACACGGACCGGATTGGGTTCTGGACAATTGGCGGGGACAGCATCCGCTGGCTTGGCGTTTTTCTTTTTGCCGCCGGCGGAGTGTTGCGCATCTGGCCGGTTTTCATACTCGGCCGGCGGTTCAGCAGGCTCGTCGCCATCCAACCGGGGCATAAGCTCGTCACCACCGGCCTGTACGGTCTCATCCGCCATCCGAGCTATCTCGGGCTGCTCATTAACGCGCTGGGATGGGCGCTTGCTTTCCGCTCGGGCGTTGGCGTGGCTCTGACCGCGCTTCTTATTCCGCCGCTCCTTGCGCGCATCCGCGCCGAGGAAGCGCTGCTTCGCTCGCAATTCGGCTCGGAGTACGAGGCGTACAGCTGCCGCACATGGCGGCTCGTTCCTTGGTTGTTTTGAACCTGAAGTCTCAAGGCTCTTCAAATGACGCTCTCGCGTAAAGATCGGTGCGGCGGTCGCGGAAAAACCCCCATTCGGCGCGATAAAGCTCGATCTCACCCAAGTCGAAGGCTTGGAGTAGTACGCCTTCGCGGCCGTCGCCGAAGCTCTGCACCAACTCACCCCGATGATCGGCAATGAAGGAATGGCCGTAGAAGCGCTGTGTTGCGCCGTCATTATCCTCGACGCCGATGCGGTTCGAGGCGACAACGGGCACCGCGTTTGAGACGGCGTGCCCTTGCATCGCGCGCTGCCACTGTTTGTGGGTGTCGAGCGCGGGGTCCTGAGGCTCCGACCCGATGGCCGTCGGATAGACCAGCACTTCGGCGCCAGCCAGCACCATCGCGCGCGCGGCCTCGGGGAACCACTGGTCCCAGCAAATGCCTACACCAATCTTGCCGTATTTCGTTTTCCAGGCTTTGAAACCTGTGTCGCCCGGCCGGAAGTAATATTTCTCCTGGTATCCCGGACCGTCGGGAATGTGGCTCTTGCGATAAAGCCCTATTATTTCACCGTCCGCATCGGCGACCGCCACGCTGTTGTAATAGCGGGGGCCGTCCTTCTCGAAAAAGGAAATGGGGATCACCACGGCAAGCTCGCGCGCCAGCTCCTTCAACGCAAGCACACAAGGGTGCGACGCCGCCGGATGCGCCGTCTCGAACCATTTCGCATCCTGCCGCGAGCAGAAATAGATGCCCTGGAAGAGCTCGGACGGCAGAATGACCTGCGCGCCCTGCCGGGCTGCTTCGCGGATAAAGCCGGCCGTCTTCTCGATATTCGCCGTCATGTCCTCGCCGTAGGAGGTTTGAATGGCCGCAACGGTGATGGTGCGCTCAGTCATAGGATCGGCTCCTGCTGGGTGATGCAATGAAACGAGCCGCCGCCAGCGTCGCCACAACCGAGCAGCCCGCGCGACGGCAAGCCGATCACCTTCCGGCTGGGAAACAGCTCCCGGAGCATACCCACCGCGGCGTCCTGCGACGCGGTTCCGTAAATGGGCACGGCCACAACTCCGTTTGCGATTATGAAATTCATATGCGAGGCGGGCGCCGTCTCTCCAAGCGCATTCCGGTAC
>JBKQOR010000077.1:0-11104 GCA_052145435.1 Rhodomicrobium sp.
TGCGCAAAGGCGACGGCGCGCTTTTGCAGCGCTTCAACGCCGCCATCGACGGCATCGTGGCCGACGGCACCTACGCGAAGATCAACGCGAAGTATTTCCCCTTTCCCATTTTCTAGCTAGTGTCCGGCGTTTATTGTATCGGGAGGATCATGGAAACCACCCCTCATCCTGCCCTTCTCCCGCCCCGCATCCGCTCGCGGATGCGGGCTCTTCAAGTTGCAAGCCCGGCAAGCCGAGCTTGCCGGGAGAGGGCTGGGGCGAGGGGGTTCGCTGGATCGCCACGGCGGCAAAGGCCTCCTCGCGATGACAAAAAAGTTTAGCCGTTGTGGACGGACTTTTGATCCAATGGGGACATGAGCTCGCGCTCGGCGCCGCGATGACCGCGGGGCTGGCTCTGACGACGCTTCCCTTCGGGCTTGCCTTGGGCTTTTCAGCCGCGCTTGCCAAAGATTCGAAAACGGCTTGGTTGCGCGGCGTGGGCGAAACCTACACCACAGTGTTCCGGGGGCTGCCCGAGCTTTTGACCCTGCTTTTGATCTATTACGGCTCGCAAATCCTCTCGCAAAATCTGGCTGACGCTTCAGGCCTCCCCATCACGGTGAACGTTTCGCCCTTCACGGCAGGGGTCATCGCGCTTTCGCTCGTGTTCGGGGCCTATGCAAGCGAAGTGCTGCTTTCGGCGCTGCGGGCAGTGGAGCGCGGGCAAATCGAGGCCGCGCGAAGCTTCGGCATGAGCCCCGCCTTGGTCTTCAGGCGCGTCGTGGCGCCTCAGATGCTGCGGATCGCGCTACCCGGCCTCGGCAACAACTGGCTCTCGCTTCTGAAAGATACTTCGCTCGTGTCGGTGATCGCGCTCAACGACCTTTTGCGCATGACTGAGGTTGCCGTGGAGAGCACGCGCAGGCCTTTCGAGTTCTATGCCATAGCCTGCGCCATCTATCTCGCGATGACGGCGCTGTCGACGCTGGCCATCGCCCGTGCCGAAAAGGCCGCCCGGCGCGGCTGGAGGCAGTCCGCATGATTCATTGGCAGCTTTTCGAAAGATTTGGGCCCCGCATGGCGGACGGGTTCGCCGTTACGCTCGAACTTGCGCTGGGCTCGGTCGCACTGGCGCTCTTGCTTTCGTTGCCCGCCTCGCTTGGGCGGGTCTTCGGTTCGAAGCCGGTCAGCGGGGCGCTTTTCGCCTATACCTACATCTTTCGGGGGACGCCGCTCCTTGCTCAGCTTTTTCTCATTTATTATGGCTCAGCCCAGTTTCAGGCGGCGCTCGCCGCTGCCGGGGTGTGGTGGCTTTTCCGCGACCCGTTTTTTTGCTCGCTCCTCACCTTCACGCTGAACACGGCTGCCTATCAAACGGAGATTTTTGCCGGGGCGATCCGGGCTGTGCCTCACGGCCAGATCGAGGCGGCGCGGGCGGCCGCAATGCCGCCGATGCTGGCGGCGCGGAGAATCATCTTTCCGCAGGCGGCCGGGATTGCACTGAGGCCGTTTGGGAACGAGCTGATTTTGATGGTAAAGGCAAGTGCGCTCGCAAGCGTCGTCACTGTTTACGATCTGCTTGCAACGGCTAAGATGGCGTTTCAGCGAACTTACGACTTCCAGGCTTATATAGCAGCGGCGATCGTTTATGTATTGACTGTGGAGATAATCCGCCGCCTCTGGAACGCGCTGGACAAAATGCTTAACCGGCACAAGATAGCATGTTAAGAATAAGCAGGTTGTAGCGATTTATCGCGCATCCGGAAGAGTTGGCCGGACCCGGGTGGGGCAGGGGTCCGGCCCTCTGGGCACTTGAGAGGGAATGACCAAAGCAATCCTTGGGCATGGATTGACAGAGATCATAACGAAACACTCGTGTTGCTCTTCAATGAGTCGAGCTAGCTACCTTGTTAACCGGCTGAGGTGCAAGTTTGCGTTACACCGGTGCTTCGTTGGAACTACAACTATTACGAGAACCGTCGGCTCGCAACACTTTTTACGCGATGGCCAGAAGGTTTCCCGTTAAGGTTGCAAGGAAAACACCGGTAGGCTGATTATGCAACTTGCACTCATAACTGGGGGTGCTGTCCGTATCGGCAGAGCTATAGCTTTATATTTGGCTAAAAACGGTATTTCTATCGCTATACAATACAACCGGTCTGAGGCAGAGGCTGTAGATACTGTCGAGGCCATATCGCAACTCGGCGGAAAAGCCGCCTGTTTCCGCGCATCCCTGGCAGAGCATGCAGAGGTCGAGGCGCTAATCCCCAAAGCCGCAAAGGCCATGGGCGGACCGGTGACCTGCCTTGTGAACAACGCCTCTCATTTCGCAGACGACCGCCTGACAACGCTTGGGCCAGCAGGCTTGCGCGCGCATATGGCGGTCAACCTCGAAGCGCCCATTTTCCTCGCCCAAGCCTTCGCGGCACAACTTCCGGGCGAGTGCTCCGGAAACATCGTCAACATCATCGATCAGCGCGTTTTGCGGCCGAACCCGCAATTCTTCTCTTACACGCTGTCCAAATCGGCGCTTTGGGCAGCCACCATGACCATGGCGCAGGCTCTCGCACCCCGTATCCGCGTGAACGCCATCGGCCCCGGTCCCGCTCTTGGAAGCGTCTACCAAAGCGAGGCCGGCTTCGCGCACGAGTGCCGCTCCATGCCGCTCGGCCATGGCACAACGCCGGACGAAATCGCCGAGGCCGTCCTTTTTATCCTGCGCGCGTCCTCGATGACGGGCCAAATGATCGCGCTGGATGGCGGGCAGCATCTTCTATGGCAAACGCCCGACATCCGCGTTACATAACGCTTTATGCCGGAAATAGACGAGACGATCGCAGAAAGCGCGGACGGCGCGGTTTCCGATGGCGGGCGCAGCGATGAGCGAAGCGGCCCGGAGGCGATTGCCGCTTACGTCAAGCACCTCGGCAGCACCCCCGGCGTTTACCGCATGCTCGATAAAGCGGGCGAGGTCATCTACGTCGGCAAAGCGCGGAACTTAAAGAACCGCGTGCAGAACTACGCGCGGGCCGGCGGTCATACCAACCGCATCGCGGCGATGATCCGCTCCACCGTAACGATGGAGTTCCTGAATACCGCGACCGAGGCGGAAGCGCTTCTGCTCGAAGCCAATCTCATCAAGCGCTTCAAGCCGCGTTACAATGTCTCGTTCCGCGACGATAAGTCGTTTCCCTATATCGTCATCCGCCGCGATCAGGAGGCGCCGCAAATTGCCAAGCATCGCGGCGCGCGCACGCTCAAGGGCGATTATTTCGGCCCCTTCGCAAGCGCGGGCGCCGTGAACCGTACCATCAACACGCTGCAACGCGCGTTCCTGCTCCGGTCCTGTTCCGACAGCGTCTATGAGAGCCGGACCCGGCCATGCCTGCTCTACCAAATCAAGCGCTGCTCGGCGCCCTGCACCGGCGAGATTTCGCTCGAAGACTACGCCAAGCTCGTCGAGGAAGCCGCGACCTTCCTTAAGGGCAAGACGGACGCCGTGCAGAAAAAGCTCAACGCGCTCATGGAGGAGGCCGCGGAGAAGCTCGAGTTCGAGCGCGCGGCGAAATACCGCAACCGGCTATGGGCGCTGGCGCATATTCAGGCGCATCAAGGCATCAACCCGCAAGGCGTGGATGAAGCCGACGTGTTCGCGATAGCGCAGGAGGGCGGGCAAACCTGCATTCAGGTTTTTTTCTTTCGCAACAGCCAAAACTGGGGAAACCGCGCTTATTTTCCGCGCGCCGGCCTCAGCCAGAGTGCGGAGGAAGTGCTCGGCTCGTTTATCTCCCAATTCTACGACGATAAAATCGTGCCGCGCTGCATTTTGCTTTCAGCTGCCGTGCCGGAGCAGGCCCTGATCGCGGAAGCACTATCGACGAAGCTGGGGCGCAAGGTCGAGGTGCTTACGCCGAAACGTGGCGAGAAGCGCGAGCTTGTGGAGCATGCCGTCCAAAACGCGAGGGAGGCGCTCGGCCGCAAACTCGCCGAAAGCTCGAGCCAGGGCAGGCTCTTGGCTGCCGTTGCCGCGGTTTTCGGACTTGAGCGCACCCCGCGCCGCATCGAGGTCTACGACAATTCGCACATCATGGGCACAAACGCGGTAGGCGCCATGATCGTCGCGGGCCCGCAAGGTTTCGTGAAAAACCAGTACCGGAAGTTCAACATCAAGACCGAAGGTCTCACGCCGGGGGACGATTTCGGGATGATGCGCGAGGTGCTGACGCGCCGCTTCAAACGGCTCTTGAAGGAGCACGGGCTTCCGGCGGGCGAGACCGCGGCAGCAAATGATGAAGAGTCACGCCCCTCACCCTGTCCCTCTCCCAGCAAGCTCGCCTCGGCGAGCTTGCCACTCAACGTGACCGCATCCGCAAGCGGATGCGGTGGGAGAGGGGACGCCGTTGCAACGGGCACAGCCTGCCCCCTCTCCCATGGGGAGAGGGTTGGGGTGAGGGGCGATTCCCTCGAAGAAGAAGCGCTGACCGCGGAACCACTGGAGAACGGGATTGAGTACGAGGCCGAAGCCCAAGGCGGGGACGTGGGCGCCTGGCCGGACCTGTTGCTCATCGACGGCGGGGCGGGCCAGCTGTCCGTGGCGAGGGAGGTGCTTGCTGGTCTTGGCCTGCATGGCCTTGCCACGGCCGGCATTGCAAAGGGCCCGGACCGCAATGCTGGCCGCGAACGCTTTTTCATGCCGGGCAAACCGCCATTCAGCCTCGCGCCGAACGATCCTGTGCTCTATTTCGTGCAGCGCCTGCGCGACGAAGCGCACCGCTTTGCCATCGGTTCGCACCGGGCAAAGCGCAAGAAGGCATTGAGCGAGACTTCCCTAGACGACATTCCAGGCATCGGCCCCTCGCGCAAGCGCGCGCTCTTAAGGCACTTCGGCTCAGCGAAATCCGTAAGCCGCGCCGGACTTCCCGATCTTCAGGCTGTGGCGGGGATCAGCGCCGCTATGGCTCAGCAAATTTACGACTATTTCCACGACCGGAAATAGCGGCCGCTGGCAGAAAGATCGAACGCCTCTAACCCCTGAAGGGGAGCACTGCTTAACCAACAGCCAGGATAAAAGAGCTTGTGCTTAGGCTCGCGGAAACATATGCTTCGCACACCACATGCGAATATTTGAATTCCATGTGACGTCCTGAGCTGCACTGCACAAACACAAGTTGTGCACGCCGAATCCCACAAGTTAGGTTCCCCCGGCGAGATCAGGCGATTTAGTGCTAGCTGCGGTGTGAAATAGCTATTCAACGATAAAACAGAAAATTTGGAGAGGGACGCCATGAAGCAAACGATGACCGATATGATGATGCAGATCATGCCGTACATGACTCCGATCGCCTATGTAGGCGTTGCGGTGCTCGCGATGGGCATCTTGTCTTGGCTGCTTTGGGTTGTTTCCGGCTGGTGCACGTGCTTTTTGCGGTTTACCGGCCGCCTGCTGATCCTCATCGGCCTGTTCTTCCTGGCCAGTCAGGCAGTGGCCATGTTTCTCCAAATGCCGCAGGAACTGGACCTTGGCGATTTGGCCAGGTTTGGGTTCAAGACGCAGCCCTTCTGGGTTGCCGGCCTCTTTTTCTTCATACCAGGTTTCGTGCTGCGCATTTTTGGCGCCATCCGGCCCACGCATTAGCCTGGGGACGCGGCAGAAATGCCGGCTGGCTCAAACCTAGCTTAAGCCCGCGCTTTCTTTGCCGGATTGCAGGGTGCTCTCGCGGCCGCCGTGCCGCGATTTGCGATTCCGAACGCGTTATTCGCTAACAAGTTAAGCAGGCTGTTCCTCCCCGGCCATCGGTTCGAATGATTTCCGGGACCGGCCTCCGCCGGCCTGAGTGAGACAGCCATAGGTGAACTCGGCCCAGCCCGGAACCCGGCGCCGTTTGCCTGGATGTTGTCTGCGTCAGCGAAGTGCCGGTCACTTGTTCTTGATTTCCTTGGCGCCGGAGAGCCGGTCGGCAATCGCCAGCACAAGCATCGCCACCGCGAAGGCAAGCAAAATACCGACAACCCAGCCTAGTTTGATGTTATCGGCGCTCCTGTCGATGTCCATGAACCATTCCAGCACATTGACCGCGGCAATCGCCACAATCGAGCCGAGGAGCTTCTGCTTCAGGCCTGAGAACCCGATCCCCATGAGCCCCGCCGGCGAATTGGCGTGCTCCGCGGGGTCGAGCCTGGCCACAAAGTTTTCGTAGCTCGACCAAATCACGATCAGCAGCAGATTCGCGGTGAGCGAGAGATCGACCAGCTTTAACACTCCGACAATCACTTCGTCTTCGGAACCTCTCGGGACCAGCATCAAAAAGGCGGCGAGCTTGAATATGAACGTGTAGAGCAGAGCGCCCAGTCCGATTATCAGCCCGAGCAGAAACGGCGCCACCAGCCACCGGCTTTGCAGGATCACCATCTCGATGGCACGTGCTATACGATGCATAAACGTCTCCCCATTACGGTTCAAGTTTACCGCGAATCGGATGAGCGCGGCCAAGCCTCCGCGCTTAAACACTTATCATATTCCGGCCCCGGCTGTGTTAACTCAACGGCCACCCGCCTGACAAAGTGAATAGACGGCGCGCTCAAAGCCGCGTAAGTCTGCCCCGGTGGGTAAGGTTGCCTGCCTTGACCTCAATCAACCTCTCGCACCCTTAAAGGGAGGCATTTAGCGGCATGAGCACATCCCGGTTCGACGCGGTGATCATCGGTTCAGGCTTGGGGGGCCTTACGGCGGGCGCGCTGCTCGCGAAGGCTGGCCACAGCGTTTGCCTGATCGAACGCAATACAAGCCTCGGCGGCGCGGCTTCCTGCTACAAGGTTGGCCCGCTCACTATCGAAGCCGCGCTCCACGAGACGGCCGACCCGCGCGATCCGCGCGAGGTGAAACATGGCATCCTCCAGCGGCTCGATCTCCTCGACAAGATTACATGGTTGCCCGTCGGCGGCCTGTTCACTGTCCGGGGCGGACCCGTCGGCGAGCCGTTCTCTCTGCCGCACGGATTTGATAAGGCTCGCGAGGCGCTCAGCGAGCGCTTTCCTGAATCCAAGGAACCCGTTGCGCGTGTTCTTGGCAGGATGGAGCGCCTGCACAACACCGTGGGGCGCCTCAACGCGGCGCGTGAGAACCGGTCGCTCGGCGGGCTGCTCGGCGCTTTCGCGAGCAGCTATCCGATCCTGTCGGGATGGCGCGCGTCGCTCGATGAGGTGTTCACGGCGGAGTTCGGCGCCAACGAAGCTGTGAAATTCGGGCTTGCTGCCAATCTTCCCTACTATTCCGCCGATCCGAAACGGCTTTGGTGGCTATTCTACGCCGTTGCCCAAGGCGGCTTCCTGGGCTCCGGCGGGGTCTTCATACAGGGCGGTTCGCGTCAGCTCAGCGTGAAACTCGGCGGCGTCATCAAGCGAGCCGGCGGGACGGTGCTTCTCGGCACCGAGGTAACATCTATCCAGGTGGACGGAAGCGGCGCGGTAAAGGCGGTCGAGACCGCAGCCAAGGGCGAAAAGCCATCGGAGCGCATCGAAGCGCGGCTTGTGCTTGCAAACGGTGCGCCGGACGCGATTGCCGGCATGCTGCCGGAGGTAGAGGGTAGCCGCTTTGCCGCCGCTTTTGCCGGCCGGCCGCTTTCGACCTCGCTGTTTTCCGCTCATTTCGGACTGAAGGCGAACCCAGCGCAATTCGGGCTGACAGCCTATTCGACGATCCTTTTGCCGTCCTGGATAAAGGCGCTCAGCGATTTCCCGCAATCGGCCGCGCTGCTCGGCGCCAACCCCAACGGCAAGCTGCCCGTTCTCGGAATCGCCAATTACGGCGCCATCGAATCCGGCCTCGACGATGGCGGCCCGATCCTCGTCTCCGTCGTGGGCACCGACGATGTTTCGAACTGGCGCGGACTTTCCAAAGGCGAGGAAGCCGCCCGCCGCAACGCCTGGCTCGACGCGATCCTGGCCGAACTCGACCGGCATTATCCAGGCTTCGCCGGCGCCGTCGAGCAGAAGGTCTTCATGAGCGCCGCCTCGATGGAGCGCTATCTCGGCACGCCCAGCGGGGCGATTTACGGTTTCGATCCGGTGCCGCCAAGCTCTCCGGTTTGGCGCGGTATGCCGCGCTGCCCCAAAACGCCCATCGCCGGTCTTTATCTCGCCTCGTCTTGGGGTGGCAGCGGAGGGTTCTCCGGCGCGATGGCCGCGGGCGCCGAGGCCGCGGGGCTTGCCATGGCAGCCCTGGGCCGGAAGCCGGGCTGAACGCGGTTGGCTTAACCGCATAGGCGCTTAGCCCCGCCCGTCGCGAGGTCTGGCCATGATCGGGCGTTCCACCCCTCACCCTGTCCCTCTCCCACTGGGAGAGGGGACGTTGTTTCAAGCGCCGCGTCCCATTCGGGCGTCCTTCTCCCATGGGGAGAAGGACAGGATGAGGGGAGATGCGCTCGATCATTGCGGGATGCTAAAGCTGAACAAACCATACGTGCGTATGGGGCTTCGCTACCGGCCTTGGCCGCGCCTACAACATGCCGCTCCGCCATAGCGCAGGCAGCCGCCTTCGGCGCAATTTTAGGCTTGCAGCCTGAAAAGCCCTATTGGCGAAGCGGAGCGGGGTTTCCATCTTTCCAGTCGCGCGCCTCAGCCAAACGCAGCTTTTGACATTGTGAATTACACGATTCATGTTGCGCTGTGATATGCGCGCCATAATGGTGGGCAAAGGAGGCCCCATGGATTCCACATATCACATCCTTGTCGTTGACGATCACAAAGAGATCCGCGATCTGCTCGCGAAGTTCCTCGTCAAGCACGGCATCCGGGTAACCACCGCGGCGGATGCGGCCGATGCACGCCGTCACCTGAAAGCCGGGGCCTTCGATCTGATCGTTCTCGATATCATGATGCCCGGTGAGGATGGTCTGTCGCTGTGTAGGTATTTGAGCGAAACGTCCTCGCCGCCTGTCATTCTCCTCACCGCGGTAGCCGAGGAGACCGATAGGATCATAGGACTTGAAGTCGGCGCGGACGACTACGTTACCAAGCCCTTCAATCCGAGGGAGCTCTTGGCGCGCATCCGTGCCGTGCTCCGCCGCACTCACAGCATGCCGCCGAGCCGCGATGCACCTGCTGGCGAAAGGCTCAAATTCGGCCCCTTCGTTTTCGATTCGGACCGGCGTGAGCTGATCGATGGCCGCGAGGTCGTGACGCCCTTGTCCTATGGGGAATATTTGCTCCTCTCGGCCTTTTTGCACCGGCCGAATATCGTGCTGACACGCGACCAGCTCTTGGACATAACGCGGGGGCGCGCGGCCAACTTGTTCGATCGCAGCATCGACAATCAAGTGAGCCGCCTGCGGCGGAAGATAGAGGAAGACCCCAAGGATCCGAAGATCATTCAGACGATCTGGGGCGGAGGATATAAATTTGTGGGCACGGTGGATCAGGCTTGATGCGTTTCTTGCCCGCCAGCCTCAAGGGTCAGCTCATGCTGCTGACTTTGGTGGCGCTGCTTCTTTCGCAAGCGGCGAGCTTCCTTTTCATTCTGGACGAGCATAAGTCGAGAATGAAACACGAGTGGTTCCGTAACGTTCTCACGCGCATCGCAACTGTGAAGGACGTGGTCGAAACGACCCCCACAGAGTATCATGCCAAGATCATGAAATCCGTCAACACACGGGCGCTTCGGTTTGCGATCGAGCCAAAACCGTCAACGGGCCCCGGCGAAGATCTGCTCAGTAATAGCATGCAACAGGAGATCGAAAGAGCTTTCGGAGAGCTTGCCGGCCGGGTTCAGCTGGCCCTGTTCACATCGCTCAGCGAAGAATCGGAGCTCGAGCTTCTGTTCGGCGATTTATGGCGCGACACGAAGAGAACGATGTTCCGCAAAAGCTCGCTTGTTCCTAGGCCGCCTGTGCGGCCTTCCTATGCCCATATTTCCGTTCCGCTTCAATCCGGAGAATGGCTCAACGTCGTCGTAATGCCGCGCGGGCTCGCGCCACCGGCGCCCCCTCTCTTGATACAATTCGCCACCATGGCGGCGATATCGGCGCTTGGCATCGTTATTGTGCTCGGGCGCCTTACCCGTCCTTTGAAGGAGCTAGCGCGTGCTGCCTCCGCTTTGGGCCGGGGGGAGACGAGCACCAAGCTCGATGAGAAAGGGCCGAGCGAGATCGTTGAGACGATTCATGCGTTCAACGAGATGCAAGAGCGGCTGACCACTTTCGTTCACGACCGCGCGAAAATGCTTGCGGCGCTTGGACACGACTTAAGGACGCCGATCACCAGCCTCAGGCTTCGCGCTGAATTCATAGAAGACGAGGAGGTCAGGGAGCCGATTATACAGACCCTCGATGAAATGATTGAGATGGCTGAAGCATCGTTATCGTTCGCTCGCGAGGAGGCAGCCCAGGAGCAAACGCGCCTTGTCGATGTTGGGGCGCTGACCGCGAGCGTGTGCGCCGATCTCGCCGATACGGGCCTTGCCGTGACTTGCGCCGATACCGGCAGTTTCGCGATCCGCTGCCGTCCCGTAGGCATGAAACGCGCCTTGCGGAACATTATTGAAAACGCGGTGGCCTATGGGGAGCGTGCGCGCGTGTCCGCGGAATGCAAGGATGGCGGCGCCTCGATCGTTGTCGATGACGACGGGCCCGGTATTCCAGCCGCCGATTTGGAAAAGGTCTTCAAGCCGTTCGTCCGTCTGGAACAGTCGCGCAACAAAGACACCGGAGGCGTCGGTCTCGGTCTGGCCATCGCCCGCTCGATCATTCGCAGCCAGGGCGGCGAAATTACGTTGCAGAACCGCCCAGGCGGCGGCCTGCGCGTTATCGTGTCGCTTGGCGCGGCCACGAATCTCGATGCGGCGCAAGCTACAAGCCCTGCAAGCCGCGAGCCCCTAGGCGCAGCGTAAGCCTCCGGGCTGGCGCGGTTGCATACTTGCGCGTCATCCCGTGCGCGGCTTACGGCATGAAATAACACCAATCGCTGTAAGTCTTGACCGTTCTCCGTCATTGCGAGGGGCGAAGCCCCGAAGACCGTATGTTCATGGCTGAGCGTTGAGGCGACTCATCCCCGATGCGAAAGCGATCGAGGGTTGCCCGGATGGTCCGGGCCTATCCTCAACGCAAGGGGGACGAGCCGTGAAGGATTATAC
>JBKQOR010000078.1:0-25044 GCA_052145435.1 Rhodomicrobium sp.
GGCGCCTGTTAGCGTCAGCATCGCACACGATCCGAGGCGGTTAGGGGCGACAAGGCTAACGCCCGAATTTCCCCGGTCCGCGCGAAGGGAGTCTGAGCCCCGCGTGCTTGGGCGGCGCAGCAGGCTGCTTCGGCGGGGCGGGCGGCGGCGGCTTCACTTTGCCGATGTTGAGCCGCGGCATGGCCTCGCCGCTCGCCGTTGGCGGAAGTGCCGGTTCCTTGCGTTCGGCGATATCGGCAAGCTCGCGCACGAGCGCGCGCGCGCCGCGCAGCCGCTCCACGCCTTCGTCCCACTCAGCCTTGAACACAAGCTTATGGTCTGGCTGCAGCTTCACAGCAGACCCGTTATCATGCATGAACTTCACAAGGCCCTGCGGATTGGCGAACCGCTTGTTGCGGAACGCCACGACCGCACCCTTCGGCCCGGCGTCGGCCTGCGCGATACCCGCGCGGCGGCAGTAATTCTTGATCTGCACCACTGTCAGGAGGTGCTTCACCTCCTCGGGCAAGGGACCGAAGCGGTCCGCGAGCTCGGCTGAGAAGTTTTCCAAATCCGTGCTCTCGTGGAGGCTTGAAAGCCTCCGGTACAGCCCGAGCCGCACCTGCAAATCCGGCACATAGCTCTCAGGCAGCAGAACCGGCAGGCCCACATTGATCGTAGGCGACCACTGCTCTTCGCGGTCCTCTGCGTGCTCCTTCAGCGACTTCACCGCGTCCTCGAGCATGGACTGATAAAGCTCGTACCCGACCTCTTTGATATGGCCGGATTGCTCCTCGCCCAAGAGATTGCCCGCGCCTCGCAAGTCGAGATCGTGGCTCGCCAGCGTAAAGCCGGCGCCGAGGCTGTCGAGCGAGTGCAGCACTTTGAGCCGCTTCTCGGCTTGCAGCGTAATCTTGCCGTTTGGCGGGATGGTGAACATGGCATAGGCGCGCGTTTTGGAGCGGCCCACTCGCCCGCGGAGCTGGTAAAGCTGGGCGAGGCCGAACATATCGGCGCGGTGCACGATCAGCGTGTTCGCATTCGGAATATCGAGCCCCGACTCCACGATGGTGGTGCAGAGCAGCACGTCGAACTGTTTGTCGTAGAACGCCGCCATGATGTCTTCGAGCTGCGACGCCGGCATTTGCCCGTGCGCCTGCATGAGGCGGACTTCGGGCACCTGCTCGTGCAAGAAGGCCGCCACATCGTCGAGATCGGCGATGCGCGGCACCACATAGAAGCTTTGCCCGCCACGATAGCGCTCGCGCAGGAGCGCCTCACGCAGCGTGACCGGATCGAACGGCGTGATGAAGGTTCGCACCGCGAGCCGGTCCACGGGCGGGGTGGCGATCACCGACATCTCGCGCACGCCGGTAAGCGCAAGTTGAAGCGTGCGGGGGATCGGCGTGGCTGTCAGCGTCAGCACATGCACATCCTCGCGGAGCTGCTTCAGCCGTTCCTTGTGGGCGACGCCGAAATGCTGCTCCTCGTCCACGATGAGGAGCCCTAAATCTTTGAACTCGATGGATTTGGCGAGCAGCGCGTGCGTGCCGATCACAATATCGATCTGCCCGTTCTTGAGCCCCTCGCGCATTTGGCTCATATCCTTCGCGGACACGAGCCGCGAGGCTTGCGCAATTTTCACGGGGAAGCCCTGGAAGCGGCTCAAGAACGTCGCATAGTGCTGCCGGGCGAGCAGCGTCGTCGGCACGACCACCGCAACCTGCTTTCCTTCCATGACGGCGATGAAGGCCGCGCGCAGAGCCACCTCGGTCTTGCCGAAGCCCACATCGCCGCAAACGAGGCGATCCATCGGCCTGCCCTTCGCGAGGTCCTCCGTGACGGATTCGATGCTCGCAAGCTGATCGTCGGTCTCGTCATAGGGGAAGCGCGCGAGAAACTCGTTATAGGCGCCTTCCGCAACCTGAAGCACGGGAGCCGGCTTCGTTTCGCGCAGCGCCGCAACTTTGATGAGCTCCTCCGCCATCTCGCGGATGCGCTTCTTGAGGCGCGCCTTGCGCCCTTGCCAGGATGCGCCGCCGAGCTTGTCGAGATTGGCGCCCGCATCGTCCGAGCCGTAGCGCGTCAAAAGCTCCATGTTCTCGATGGGCAGAAACAGCTTGTCGCCGCCTGCGTATTCGAGTTCGACGCAATCGTGAGGCGCCCCCGCCGCGTCGATGGTCTTCAGCCCGATGAAGCGGCCGATGCCGTGATCGGCATGCACCATCAGATCGCCTGGCGTGAGGCTCGACGCCTCGATCAGTACGTCGCTTGCCTTCTTTGCCTTGCGGCGGCGGATGAGCCTATCGCCTAAAATGTCCTGCTCAGCGACGATGGCGAGGTCGGGCGTCTCGAACCCGCTTTCGAGCCCGAGCAGCGCAAAGCACACAGCGGTCTTGGCGGCTTTGCGGGCCTCGGCGATATTGGCAACCTTCTCGATCTCCTTGATGCCATGCGCACCGAACATGGCGCCCAGACGCTCGCGCGCGCCGTTCGTCCAGCAAGCCACGATGACACGCTTGCCGAGGGCTTGAAGCGCAGCGATATGGCCGGTAACGGCGGGCATCAGCTTCTCGGAGGACTCCGCACGCTCGATAGCGAAGCTCCTGCCCTGCTTGCCCTTGAAATCGATCTGGATGAGGCCTCGCGCTTGCGCCAGCGGGAAGGGCGTGAAAAGCCGGAGCTTATGGTGAGAAAGTTTCCGCTCCCACTCCTCGCCGGCGAGATAAAGCGCGTCCGCCGGCAGCGGATTATAGGGAGGCGCTCCGAAGGACCGGTGCTCCAGCCCCTCCTTGCGCGCCTCATAGTGATCGGCGATCGTCTCAAGCCGGCGGTCCTTCGCATCCCCGCTCAGATGATCGAGCGTCACAACCGCGTCCGGCAGATAATCGAACAGCGTGTCCATGTGGCTGTAAAAAAGCGGCAGCCAATGCTCCATGCCGGGATAGCGCCCGGCAGCCGAGACCGCCTCGTAAAGCGCATCGTCGCCCTTGCTCGGGCCGAACAGCTCGACATAACGCTGGCGGAAATGCTTGACCGGCCCTTCCCCGCTCGGCACCTCGCTCATGGGCAGAAGCGTTATATGCTCGCGCGCCGCCTGAGTGCGCTGCGAAACCGGATCGAATTGCCGGATGCTTTCCAACGTATCGCCGAAAAAGTCGAGGCGGACGGGACGGGCATGGCCGGGGGCGAAAAGATCGAGGATGCCGCCGCGGACCGCGTATTCGCCGGGCTCCATCACGGTTCCGGTCCGCCGGAAACCCGAAGATTCGAGCCTCTGAATGACCGCCTCCATTTCGAGCCGGCTGCCGGAGGCGAGCCGAGCAGCGGATTTCTTAATCGTGCCAAGCGGAGGAACCCGCTGCAGGACCGCATTCACGGTGGTGAGGACTATGATCGCGGCCTTGCCGCCCTTGGCATGGGCGAGCCGCGCTAAGGTTGCGATGCGGCGGCTTTCAATATCGGTGTCCGGCGAGATCCGGTCATAGGGAACGCAGTCCCAGGCCGGAAAGGTCAAAACTTCTGCGCCCGGCGCAAAAAACTCTAGCTGAGCCCTAAGCGAGGCGAGCCGCTGATCGTCAGGCGCGATGTGAAGCACCGCTTGCTGATATCCGGTATCGGCCGGAAGCCTGCGGGCAATGGCTGCGAGCAGGAACGCGTCATAACCCTCCGGCACGCCGGCGGCAATGATCGTACCTTCGCCTCCCGCAAGCTTGTCGAGGGCCGTGGGAGCGCCCCCCTGCGCCTTTGCCTTATCGACGTCTCCTGCGCCCGCCATGTCCGGCTAGTACCCTAAACTCCGAATGTAACTCAACTTCCCCTCACCCTGTCCCTCTCCCGCAAGGGGAGAGGGGACGCCCTTTCAGCGGGCACGCCCTGCTCCCTCTCCCAGCAAGCTCGTCTTGGCGAGCTTGCAACTCAGAGTGCCCGCACCCGCTAGCGGATGCGGGACGGGAGAGGGCTGGGGTGAGGGGGCTTAATCTTCTAACCCCAAGAACGCGCGCACATCGGCAACAGACGCCGCAACCCCGTCCGGCGCGCCGAATCCCCGGATCCATTGATCGATATCGGTATCCGGCAAAGCGAGAAACTGCTCGAAAGCCAGGAGCTTGGCCTCGTCCATGCCAGGAACGCGCTCGTCCGCATAACGCCCCAAGATGAGATCGAGCTCTTTCGTGCCGCGGTGATTGGCGCGATAAAGCGCGCGCTTGCGCCTGATTTCAAGCCCGTCCATGAAAAGCCCTGTGGATCGCGCAAAGCTGCGCCGGTTAATGTGCCATCTTTCGCGCAATATAGGCGCATGATCGATTCCTTCCAATTCGACGAAGCTCAATTGCCTTGGAATAGCGCCCAAAAGCGCTCATCTCCTCACCTCATGACGCTCGCAAATGAAGACGCACCTTCACGCCCCCAATCAAGCGCTGCGCTTGGGTGGGAGGGGCTTGCCGCACCGCTGATAAGCCTGAAGGGGCTCGGTCCACGCGGCGAGGAGCTTTTGACAAAGGTTTTAGCGAAGCCCCTGAACGCGCCGAGGGTCATCGATCTTCTGTGGCATCTGCCTACCGGCTATCTCGACAGGAGACTATCCCCTTCGGTTCAAGAGGCGGTGCCGGGAAGTACGGCCACGCTTGTGGTGCAGGCCGTGCGCTACAACGCGCCTGCTAAGGGGGCCCACCGCGCGCCCCTGCGCGTCGTCTGCGAGGATGAAGGCGGGACCCTCGATATCGTCTTCTTCCACGGCGATAGAAACGCCGTCAAACGGCTCCTGCCTCTCAACGAGCCGCGCCTTGTGTCGGGCCGTGTGGAGAAGTACGGCTCCCGCCTCCAGATGGCGCACCCCGACTATATCTTGGCGCCAGGCGAACGCGGCAAGCTGCCCGCCATAGAGCCCATTTATCCGCTTACCCTCGGGCTCACCCAGAAATTCCTGTACCGCATCACGGGCGATGCGCTTGGCCGGGTCCCTGAGTTTTCCGAGTGGCTCGATGCCTCCCTCGTCGAGGCCGAGAACTGGCCTTCGTTTACGCGCGCGCTTCATCTGTTGCACAGGCCGCAATCGCTGGCAGATGTTACAGCTTGGCCCAAGGCGCGCGAAAGGCTCGGCTTCGATGAAATATTCTCGGCCCAGCTTGCCATCGCGCTCGTGCGGCGCGGCTATCGCCAGCTTGCGGGGCGCTCGCTTCTTGGCGGCGGCGATCTCGGCCAAGCGATGCGCAACGCCCTACCCTACAGCCTGACCCGCTCGCAAGAACAGGCGCTCGCCGAGATCAAAGCGGACATGGCAGCGCCCCAGCGCATGCTCCGCCTGCTGCAGGGCGATGTCGGAGCTGGAAAGACCGTGGTTGCGGCGCTTGCGATGGCGGCTGCCGTGGAGGCCGGAACACAAGCGGCGATCATGGCGCCGACAGACGTGCTCGCGCGGCAGCATCTCGATACGCTCACCCCGCTTTGCCAAGCAGCCGGAGTTTCGCTCGCCTATCTGTCGGGGCGCGAGCAAGGCAAGGCGCGCGTGGCCCTCTTGGAAAAACTAAGCACCGGCAGCATCCAAATCATTGCCGGAACGCACGCGCTCTTTCAGCCCGATGTCATCTTCCACGATCTTGGCCTTGCCATCGTTGACGAGCAGCACCGCTTTGGGGTCGCGCAGCGGCTCGCGCTACAGGAAAAAGCGCGTAACGGCGATGCCGATATTCTTGTCATGACAGCGACGCCGATCCCGCGCACGCTGCTTCTTTCGCTGCATGGCGATCTCGACGTCTCGAAGCTCACCGAAAAGCCGGCGGGCCGCAAACCGGTCTCGACGCGCGCAATCCCGCAGGACCGGCTGGAGGAGCTGGTGGATGGGCTGCACCGCGCTTTACGGGAAGGTGCACAGGTTTATTGGGTCTGCCCAGCGGTCGAAGGCGAAACTGCGCGCGAAATGACCGCGGTGGAGGAGCGCGCGGCGCATTTGCGCCAGATTTTTGGCGAGCGTGTTGGGCTCGTTCATGGAAGACTGTCTGGGGCGGAGAAGGATGCGGCCATCGCCGCTTTTGCCGCCCGCGAAACGTCGATCCTCGTCGCAACCACCGTGATCGAGGTTGGCGTCAACGTGCCCAATGCCACCGTGATGATCGTCGAGAATGCCGAGATGTTCGGCCTGGCCCAGCTTCACCAGCTGCGAGGGCGCGTGGGCCGCGGCTCGGCGCAATCGTCCTGCGTACTCTTCTATAAAGCGCCGCTCTCGGAGACCGCCAAAGCGCGCCTCGATATTCTGCGGCAGGTCGACGACGGCTTCGTGATCGCCGAGGAGGATCTACGCTTGCGCGGCGGCGGCGAGGTGCTGGGTCCGCGCCAAAGCGGCGATCCGGGCTTTAGGCTTGCGCCTTGGCCGCAAGCGGCGTCGCTGATCGAGCGGGCGGCGGACCTCTCGAAATACATGCTGGGCCGCGACCCCTACCTCAAATCTGCGCAAGGCCTAGCGGCACGGCGCTGCCTCGCGTTGTTCGAGCGCGCCGATGCCATGCGCCTTCTGCAAGCGGGTTGATCATCGACTGTGCTCTTCGGAGGCGGGATTGCTCGGGCCGCCGGGCTCGGGAATAGCTTCCTGCAAAGCACTGAGATATTCGTCCAAGGCCGCATTCAACCGCTCGTGCATGAAACTCTGAAACGGCTGCAATTCGCCGGCGAGCGTGCCGCGCTCCAAAGCGTCGAGATAGGTCTTGCGGTCTTCGGGACGCACGGCAATCGGCGGATAGCCTTCGCGCAACAGCAAAAGATTCATGAGAAGACGCGCCGTGTGCCCATTGCCGTCGCCGAATGGATGAATGGCGGTGAGGCAGAAATGAGCTTCGAAGGCCGTCGCCGGAGCTGGCGGCGCAGCTCTCAGCCACGCGGCGAAGTCTTGCATGAGCGCTGGAATCTTGGCGGGGTTAGGAAAGATTACGGGCGAACCCGCGATACGGCGCGGAAGACGGCTGTAAACGCCGGCCAGTCCCGGCTGGCTGCGCGCGACGATGCGCCGGTGCAGCTCGCAGACCGCATCTTCGCCAATGGGCGTTGCCGTCGCGGCAACCTCGCGCATCCAGAGCAACGCGTCGTAATGATCGACGGCTTCGAGGTGCTCGCGCAGCGATTTGCCGCCAACCGTGATGCCATGCTCGATGACTTCCGCCGTTTCCCGAAGCGTGAGCGTGTTGCCCTCGATCGCGTTCGACGTGTAGGTCAGCTCGACATCGTAGTGCTTTTGCAGCTGCGCCAAGGCAGCCGCCGAAAGCGGGTGCAACCGGTCGAGCCGCGCCTTCTTCTGTTCGATGCTGCGGATAAGGGGCTCGTTCATCGCGTGAACATAGCATCTTATCGAATATACGTCGCCATCGCCGGAAAAGCGCCAGACTACCGCTCGCGGAGGCTTCATAGCACTCTCCGTTGAAACCGGCTCCGCGCCGGGTTCCTACGCTGGAGAAAATTATGCAACTTATGCGCCGGCGTTGCCGCTCTCGAAGCCGCGCGCGCACCCGATGCCGCGAGGGCGTTCAACTCCGAAGTGAAGTGACAGCGGCCGCGATTTCAGGTTCCGCGGTTGCGGAGCCTGACTCTACTAAGGGCTAACCTGGCAGGCGACCCCGCGCTGCTTCATCGCCGCGCAAAGTGCAAGCGCCGCAGCTTTAGCCTTATAAGGCCCGGCCATGATTTGAAAGCCACCATCGTTGCCAGCCTCGATATCGAGTTCGCGGCTGATAAGAATATCGGCGAGCGCGGCCTTGATCTGGCGCGCCTTGGTTCGCGCGGCCGCTTCACTGCCGGCGGACCCGAAGAGGATCAAAAAGCCGTTCGCCGCAGGGGCTGACGAAACTGAAACCGGCTGAATGGATGCAATTCTTATCGGGGGCTGCACAGGCTGTCTCGCTTGAGCAACCTTTAGCGGCGGCGCGGCCTTGTCCGCGCCTGTGTCCGCCTCCTTGGCCCGGGACAGGACGGGGCTCGCCGAAGCTGCCGGAGCTGGCGAAGGCGCGGTGGCTGTCTGCCAGCTTGCAACGGGTGCATTGGCTGGGGGCGGAGGTGGCGGGCTCGGCGGGGTCTCCTTCTGCGAGGCGAAAATGCCATTGAACATGCCGAACACGCTCTCGGAGGAACTCTCCGGTGCGGCTTGCGCAACGCTCGAACCCGCCGCGCCTTGCGTTCTTGCTGGCTTGACACCTCCAGGCCCCGCCGGAGCTGCGGGTGCGGCTCCGCTCAATCCCATTGCCGCGAGAACGCGCTGCTTGCCGTCCGCCGCCCTTTTGCGTTCCGCCGGCGGTAGCGCATCCATCCACAATGCATTCGAATAATCTTGAAGCGCCCGGGCAAGCGCACCGCTCCGCTCGTTGATTTGAGCGCGGAGCAATATTGCGCGAGCCGACAGCTCTTTGGACAAACCAGCCTGAAATGCCCGGTCGAGAGAGACCGACGCAGTGTTATAATCGCCGGACTCGTAAGCTTTCAGCGCCTGCGAAAGCATCTCAATGCCGAGCGGGTCACTGCTTTCTGCGAGCGCCGCCGGTATACCGCCTGGCGCCCAGATAAGAACCGCGAGGCTCAAGCCGAAAACGGCGGAAAGGCGTATGATGCCGGATGCCTGCATAGAAATCGTGGGCCCAATTTCACCCGATAGAACGTAGCGCTAGCGCAACTCCCCAAAAAAATTTCAATCAGTAAATTGGGGCGTAGCCATGTCTAAACCCTGTAACGCGATTCCATCGCGCCCCGGCCGGGGGCGCCATAAACTATCCACAAGGGATGCGCGCATTTTTATGGTTGTGCACAACAAGCTGCACAACTTGCGCAGAACTCAAGGCCGCCGTCCGCCGGATGCAGCCGTAAGCGATGCGCTGGCGGAAGGCGCATCGCAGTGAGCCAATCGGTGCGGCCGAGCTTATTCGACGGTTACCGATTTCGCCAAATTACGGGGCTGATCGACGTCTGTACCCATCTCCACCGCTGTGTGATAGGCAATCAGCTGGATCGGGATCGCATAGAGGATCGGCACTGCGAGGGCATGCGCCGCGGGCAAGTCGAAGTGCAAATGTGCCTTTACGCTCGATGCGGCCTCTGGGGCATCGCTGAACACGATGAGCTGCCCGCCGCGTGCCGCGACTTCTTGCATGTTCGAGACCATCTTATCGTAAAGAATGTTTTTGGGAGCCATGGCGATAACCGGCACGCTTTCGTCGATCAGCGCGATCGGCCCATGCTTCAACTCGCCGGCGGCAAACCCCTCAGCATGGAGATAGGAGATTTCTTTCAGTTTTAGCGCGCCCTCAAGGGCAAGCGGATAGGTCGAGCCGCGCCCGAGATATAGCACCAGGGGCGCCTTGGACAGGGCATGGCCCAACGCATGGAACTCACCCTCGCGGCGTAACACTTCGGCCATCAGCCGCGGCAGCTGAATGAGCGCGCGCACTAGCTCTTGCTCCTCCGCCTGCGACAAGACCCCGCGCTTGCGCCCGGCCGCGATCGCCATGCAGGCGAGAACGGTAAGCTGGCAAGTGAAAGCCTTGGTAGAGGCGACACCGATCTCGGGCCCGGCGAGTGTGGGAAGCACCGAATCCGCTTCGCGCGCGATGCTCGATTCCGGAACGTTCACAACGGCGGCAACCAGCTGTCCGTGCTCCTTGCAGTAGCGAAGGCTTGCAAGCGTGTCGGCGGTCTCACCCGACTGGGACACGAAAACCGCAAGCCCATCCTTGGGCAATGGAGCTTCGCGATAGCGGAATTCCGAACCGATATCCACCTCGACCGGCAGCTTCGCGAAGTGCTCGAACCAATATTTTGCGGTCAAAGCGGCATAGTAGGCAGTGCCGCAAGCCGAGAGCGTGAGCCTGGAAAGCCGGTCGAAAGGCAATTGTTTGCCGGGCAATTGGATGGAATTGTCCTCAAAGCGCACATAGTGCGCCAGTGTGCGGCTGACCACCTCGGGCTGCTCGTGAATTTCCTTGGCCATGAAATGGCGGTGCTTGCCCTTGTCGATCAGGAGCGCGGAAGCAGCCGTGCGCACTATCGGCCGGCTGCCTTGCACGCCCTTTTCGTCATAAACCAGAGCGCCCGAGTGCGACAGCACCGCCCAATCGCCTTCCTCAAGGAACGTGACGCGATCGGTAAAAGGCGCCAGCGCCATGGCATCGGATCCGAGAAACATCTCGCCATTGCCGTAGCCGACGGCCAGCGGACTGCCGCGGCGCGCACCGATCATCATGTCCGGCCGGCCGGAGAACAGGATTGCGAGGGCGAAGGCGCCCTGGAGCTTCGAGAGCACCGCCCGAACCGCATCGGCGGGAGCGGCCCCCGAGCCGAGCTCGCGGTCAAGGAGCTGCACCACGGTCTCGGTATCCGTGTCGCTTTCGAATACGGCGCCGTCCCGCTCAAGCTCCTCGCGCAGCTCACGGAAATTTTCGATGATGCCGTTATGCACGACGGCCACCCGTGCGGTTGCGTGCGGATGCGCGTTGCGCTCGACAGGCTTGCCATGCGTCGCCCATCTCGTATGGCCGATGCCGCAAGCGCCTGAGAGGGGCTCGGCGGCGAGCCGGCGTTCCAATGCCGCAAGCTTTCCTTCAGCGCGGCGTCTTACCAGAACCCCATGTTCAAGCGTTGCCACACCCGCGGAATCGTAGCCCCTGTATTCCAGCCGGCGCAGCGCCTCGACAAGACGCGGTGCCACGGGTTCTTTTCCTAAAATGCCAATGATTCCGCACATAGAATTCTTGCTTTCCTTTATGCCCGATCCGAGGCATCCCATTAGGAGCGTGGCGTTGACTTAACCGAATCGCCGGCGCCAGCCAACTCAAGTTGTACTACAGAGTATTTCAAGCACACCTTAAGATGGGCTTTAATCCGAAACGTGACTTTTGGAGGTATCGGCTGCGACGCTGCTCCCGTGCTCAATCGCGGGTGGCTGCGCCGCTTCGTGCCGGGCGCGCATGCGGCGGACCCAGTCCTCTCGGGTGACTTGCGGCGCACGCGTGACCGCGAGGGCATAATCGGGCACATCCTTGCCAATCACGCTGCCCGAGCCGACATAGGCGCCCTCCCCGATACGAACCGGCGCCACAAGGGCGCTGTTCGAGCCGATGAACGCACCCGCGCCGATCTCGGTCTTATGCTTTGCGTAGCCGTCATAGTTGCAGGTGATGGTGCCGGCACCGATGTTGGCCTTCTCTCCGACCGTAGCGTCGCCAATATAGCTTAGGTGGTTGACCTTGGCCCCGGCCTTCACATCGGCGGACTTGATCTCGACGAAGTTACCGATACGCGCGCCAGCGCCGAGCCGCGTCCCCGGACGTAGCCGCGCGAAGGGGCCAACCGTCGCGCCGGCCTCCACGATAGCGCCCTCGATGTGGCTGAAGGCCTTGACCGTCACGCCGTCGCCGATGACGGTGCCCGGCCCGAAAAACACGTTGGGCTCGATGAGCACATCCTGACCGGTAACGGTATCGTGGCTAAAGGTCACGGTCGCAGGCGCGATGAGGGTCGCGCCGCCATCCATTGCGCGCGCGCGCAGGCGGTCCTGCAGGATCGCCTCGCACTGGGCCAATTGCGCGCGGGTGTTCACACCGCGAACCTCGTCCTCGCCGATCAGCTCGAAGGCGACGCGAAGGCCTTTCTCGCGTGCGATCTCGACTGCGTCCGTCAAGTAATACTCACCTGCTTTGTTCTTGTTATCGATGCGGCCGAGAAGCTCCAAGAGGATATTGCCCTGGAACGCCATGATGCCCGAGTTGCACAGAGTAAGGCCGCGCTCGCTAGGGCTCGCGTCCTTCTCCTCGCGGATAGCCAATAGCTCACCGTTCTGCCCGGTGATAAGGCGCCCGTATCCCTTGGGATCGTTCGCGTTGAACCCCATCACCACCATGTGCGCGCCCGCTTCGAGAGCCTCAGCAAGGAGCTTGAGGCTTTCCGGCCTGACGAGCGGCGTGTCGCCATAGAGGACGAGCACCGGTCCCGTCTCCTCTTGCAGGGCGTCCCGCGCCACCAGCACGGCGTGTGCCGTCCCCAACCGTTCCTTCTGCTCGAAAAAGCGCGTTTCGACGGGCGTGTGGAGCTTCCCGAAGCCGGCTGAATCGGGCGGGATCACCGCCGAGCAGCGGTAAGCGCCCGCCGCCGCCGCTGTGCTCATGACATGGGCGACGAGAGGCGCTCCGGCCAGCGGATGCAAAACCTTCGGAATTGCCGATTTCATGCGGGTTCCCTGCCCCGCCGCAAGCACCACTGCGTGAAATGCGACCATCTTGTCTAGCCTCATGAAGATTGCGAGCGCGCTATGTGCTTAGATCTGTAGCGCCGGACTGTCAAAAGCCAAAGCGCCGTCACACGATTAATGCGGACCTTATGCTTAATCTTGCCAGCTGAGCTTGCCCGAAGTTTTCAGGCTGAATCCCAGAGCTTTCCACGCCCGGCCGCATCGCTTCGCGAGCGTATACGCCTAAGTGTCATGGCCGCAGCGGTCTGGCGGCGGACTGTCAGCCCATGACGCGATGAGCCATCAACGGACCTTGCTCCAATTCACGAGATGCCCTTGCAGACCCCGTCCAGCGAGCAGCCACGAGCGGATGTGAAGATCGCCAGCCCAATAAAAGATACAGAAGATAGCGCCCGAAATGATTGCCAGCACAGACGCCCAAAAGGATGAGTGCACCGAGCGGCAGCAGCTAAGCTTTGATGGCGGAGAGGTTTGCGGGACTTGCGCCAAAATCGAGCGCCAAAATCGGCAGCGCTACATTGACCACCGATCCATCTATAAAGGCTACACTCAGTCCGGGCATAGTAGAGCCGGTCCCGCAAATTCGGACAGGACAATAAGTGGAACTTCCGCCCGACGGCGGGCTATATTGGCCTGCGACATAGGAGAGACGATGAACAAGAGACCCCGCCGGAGCCACACAGTGGCCTTCAAGGCGAAGGTGACTTTGGCCGCCATAAAGGGGGAAAAAGACGCACGCCGCCGGCGGCCATATCGGGCTTTTCATGGGAGCATGCACCTTGAAGGGAGGGCTAGAGCCTGTCCGCTTTTGATGGTATCAAAAGCGGGCTCTAGGTATTTGTTTTGCCGTGCGTCTTTATCGGAAAACCGCTTCACACTTTTCCGGACGCACTCTCGCCAGAAATCGCCCGATAGCTGTTCAGTAGGCGCAAGATTTCATGGTGCTGCCGCGCATTATCGGTGAAAGCAGCGGGCGATGTCTAAGCTCGAGGATCTGCCCCCGGACGTGTTGGGCATTGAGGCGATCGGCAAGGTTACATCAGGATTATCGAGCCCTTCGGCCCGTTCCGCGCCCACGGCAACCCCATCGTCATGCGGCCGCCTCCCCCGCGGCCGCGGCATCGCCAAAGAAGCACAGCGTGCCAGCCGGGCGGAGACGCGCCGCCGGCAGGTTGCCGTCTCCACGGCGAAGCTGGCCCAAGATCGCGCGCTTCTCATTCCCTGCGACTAGAAAGGCGGCGTGCCGGCTGCTCTCGAGCGCTGGATAGGTCAGCGTGATGCGCGTTTCGGACTTAGGCCCGGCGGCCGCGGCAACCCACCGGCCGCGCTCCGCAAGCACGGCGGTGTCCGGGAATAAAGAGGCTGTATGCCCATCCATCCCCAACCCGAGAAGGGTCAAATCGAAGAGCGGCCGGGCTGGGTCGAGCCGCCCGGCGCCATAGAAGGACTTGAGCTCGCGTTCGTAAGCGGACGCCGCTGCATCGGGGCTGAAACCTTCGGTTGGAATGGGATGGATGTTCATGGCAGGAATTGGCGCTCGCGATAGCAGCGCCTCTCGCACCATGCGATAGTTGCTCCGCGCGTCATCGTGAGGCACGAAGCGCTCATCGCCCCAGAACCAATGCGTGCGGGACCAGGGGAACCGGTCGCTATAAGGCGGCACAGCCAGATACTCATAGAGCCGTTGCGGCGTCGAGCCACCGGAGAGGCAGACAGCAAAGGTGCCCTCCTTCGCCGTCGCCGCCTCAAGCAGCCAATCCGCCACCCGGCGCGCTAGATCCGCGGGATCGGCGAGAATTTCCAGTCTAGCCTCGGACGGGGCCGTCATGAGCGCACCTCCCTGGCGGACGGCCGGCGGGCCTCGCGGATGGCGGAAATCGCGGCAGCGTAATCGGGCGATCCGAATATCGCGCTGCCGGCAACGATGGCGTTCGCGCCCGCTTCGATCGCCAGTCCGGCGCTTTCACAATTCTCTCCGCCGTCAACCTCGATCACCGGGTCGAGACCGCGGGCATCGCAAAGCTGACGCAACCGGCGGATCTTGGGCAGCATCTCCGGCAGAAACTCCTGGCCGCCAAAGCCGGGATTGACGGTCATGACAAGTACGACATCGCAGAGATGGAGGACGTATTCGATCAGCTCGATCGGGCTCGCCGGATCGAGCACCGCGCCCGCCTTTTTGCCGAGGCCGCGGATTTGCGAAAGAACACGGTGGAGATGGGTCGTCGCCGCCGGCTCCGCCTGGACGAGAAGATGATCGGCGCCTGCCTTTGCGAAGTCCGCGAGGTAGCGCTCCGGCTCGACGATCATCAGGTGCACATTGAGCGGCTTCTGCGTGCAGCGGCGCACCGCTTGAACGATCACCGGACCGAGTGTGATATTCGGTACGAAGCGGCCGTCCATCACGTCGACGTGGATCCAGTCGGCTCCTGCTGCATCGACGGCGCGGACCTCCTCGGCGAGACGCCCGAAATCCGCCGACAAGATCGAGGGTGCTACGACAATCGGCCGGGCCAAGGTTACCCCCTGTGCTCAACAGTTTCCGTTGGAAACTGCGGCTGATGCGTAACCGCGAGGCTGGCCGGCGTCCAAGGATTGTCCGTGCGGTGCCATATCAAAATCTCTCTTGCCCGATGTGTCATTGCCGCTCTCCTATCGATACACCTGCCGTCATGTTACCGTCAGCTTGGCGCTGCTCCAGGCGATGCACGATCCCGGCTGCGATCCCGGCAGGCGACCCGCCAGCATCGACGATTATCGGATATTCATCCGGGGCGGGTTCCTCCAAGGCCGCGAACTGGCTATCGAGCAAGGCGGCCGGCATGAAGTGCTCGTGCCGGGCGGCCATGCGCCGGCGTATTAGATCGTACGATCCTTTGAGGTAGACCAAGGTCACCTCCGGGCGGCCGCCGATGATGATGTCCCTATAGGATCGCTTTAGCGCCGAGCAGGTGAGCACGCCGGACTCGCCCTTTGCGCGCCACATATCGATCACATCCGCGATTTTATGAAGCCAGGGCAGGCGGTCCGCATCCGTTAGCGGCGCGCCGCCGCGCATTTTCTGTATATTCGCGGCCGGATGCAGATCGTCGCCCTCTTGGAACTGGCAGCCGAGAGCGGCCGCGAGCAACGCTGCGACCGTGGTTTTGCCGGAACCGGATACGCCCATGACGACGGCGAGCACCGGCCCGCGATTAGAGTGCGCTATGGCTGCGGACCATACGCGCTGCGGTTGGCGATCCTCTAACATCATACACTCCTTTGTGATGACGCGCCGGCGTGAAAGGGTGCCCAGCACAGCCCCGCCTCCGTATGAAGCATCACGCGCGGCCGGCCTGCAGAACAAACTTCCGCACCGAATTGGCGAAGCCCTCTTTCCCCTTACTATCGGTCACGGCGCTGGCCTACCGTCCATATCCGAGTCGGACGTTTCGCTGTCTATTCATGACTTCCACTCCGGCGTCGGACTTACCGGCCGCCAAGCCCGATTCCCGCTACGCGCCAGCAACCCGTTGGCCGCCAGTGGCCCGTCGCTGCCGGAGACATAGACCGGAATACCGGTCTCCGCAGCCCATGCGTCGAGTACCGGTTGCACGACACGCCAAGCCTCCTCCACCATGTCGGCGCGCATAAATAAGGTTGGGTCTCCCATCATCACGTCATAGATCAGCGTCTCGTACCCAACGTTGGGCTCCTTGGGGAACCAATCGGTGTCGTGGAAGTCCATTCTAACCGAGGCCAGGTCCACTACCGGTCCCGGGCGCTTGACAGCGAATTGGAGCGATATACCCTCGTCCGGTGCGATATTGAAAATCAGCCAGTTGTCCGGCAGGCAGGCGACCGGTGTGCCTTGAAACGGAGTAAAAGGGGCCTGCTTGAAACGGATCGCGATCTCTGTCTTGCGCCGCGACATGTGTTTGCCGGTACGGATATAGAAGGGAACTCCGGCCCAACGCCAATTATCGATCTCGAGTTGCATTGCGACAAAAGTCTCTACATTCGACGCTGGCGCTACGTTAGGCTCTTCCCGGTAGGCCTTGGCGGGCTTGCCCTGCACCGTCCCCGCGCCATACTGGGCTCGCACTGCCTGCGCGGGCTTGACTGGCCGCATTGCTGCGAAGACTTCAGCCTTCTTCGCGCGGATAGAGTTTGCATCGAACCCGCCGGGCGGCTCCATCGCCACCATCGAAAGAAGGGCGAAAACATGATTGGGCACCATGTCCCGGAGCGCCCCTTCTGCCTCGTAGAATGTTCCGCGGCCCTCCACCCCGACGGTTTCCGCAACCGTGATCTGGACATGATCCACCCGGTCGCGGTTCCAGATCGGTTCGAACACCCCGTTAGCGAAGCGGAGCGCCATGATGTTCTGGACCGTCTCCTTACCGAGGAAATGATCGATCCGGAAGATCTGGTCCTCGCTCAGTATGCGCAAGATGCGCGCATTTAGCTTGCGCGCCGACTCCAAGCTATGACCGAAGGGTTTCTCGAACACAACGCGCCGCCAACGTCGCAGCGTCCCGTTTTCATCCGCCTCCTGATCGATCAGGCCGGCCTTGCAAAGCTGCTCGACGGTGGGACAAAAGAACTTTTCGGCGAGCGCGAGATAGAAGATCGCGTTGCCCCCCGTACCATGGGTCTTCTCCGCTTCGCCCAACGCACCGCGGAGCTTCTCGTACAGTTCTGGCTTTGTGAGGTCGCCCCGAACGTAGGACATTTTTTCCGCCAGCCGGCGCCACGCTGCCTCGTCAACGCGGCCGCCATCGAACTCCGAGTCGCTGCCGGTATAGCTTTTGAGCATCTGGTAAAGATGCTCGCGCCAACTTGCCGTGGTTCCCTCCGACCGGGCCACGCCGATCAGTGCAAATGTCTCTGGCAGCAAGCGAGTGCGCGAGAGGTTGTACAGCGCGGGTACCAGCAAGCGCGCGGTCAGGTCACCGCTCGCGCCGAAAACCACCATGGCGCAGGGGCCGGGTGGACTGGCCTCGCGCCGCGGAGCGCACTCAATGATTTGGATTCTCTCGGATATCGAGATCGAACGATCGCTGGTCATTGTGCTACTCTTCTACCTTCAAAGGCGCCGGCCGCGAGTGTTCGGACTTCGGTTCCGGGTCGATAGGTTCGGCACCCTCGATGTGGCCGCCGAAGCCGAAACGCATGGCGGAGAGGATCTTTTCGCCGAAGGTATGCTTCTGCCGGGAGCGGAATCGGGCGTAGAGCGCTGAGGATAACACTTCCGCCGGAACGGCTTCCTCGATGGCAGCCTCGATAGTCCACCGGCCCTCTCCGGAGTCCTGGACGAAGCCGGAGAAATCGTTCAGCTCTGGATCTTCCGCGAGCGCTGCGGCGCCGAGGTCGAGCAGCCAGGATGAGATGACGCTGCCGCGCCGCCAAACCTCCGCGATATCCGGCATGTTCAGCACGAAGCGCTCGTCCTCCGGCAAATCACTGGAGTCCTTGTTCCGCAGGATATCGAAGCCCTCGGCGTAAGCCTGCATCAATCCGTACTCGATGCCGTTATGCACCATCTTTACGAAGTGCCCGGCGCCGGACGGGCCTGCGTGAATATAGCCGCGCTCGGCACGGGGATCGCCCCTCTCCCGGCCCGGTGTGCGCGGGATATCGCCCAAGCCGGGGGCGAGCGCCGAGAAAACCGGGTCGAGGCGCTCCACGGCATCCTTCGGGCCGCCGATCATTAAACAATAGCCGCGCTCAAGGCCCCAGACACCCCCTGACGTACCGCAATCGACGTAGCGGATGCGCTTCCCGGCTAATTTTTTCGCGCGGCGGATGTCGTCCTTATAAAAGGTATTGCCGCCATCGATGATGATGTCGTCAAGCTCCAGCAGGCCGCCGAGATGCTCGACAGTCTCCTCGGTAGCTTGCCCGGCAGGCAACATCAACCAAACCGCGCGAGGCTTCTCCTTGAGCGCCTTCACCAGTTCCTCAAGCGAGTCAGCGGCAGTGGCGCCTTCCTTCGCCAGCGCTTGGCGCGATGTGGCGTGGGCGCTGAACACCACGCATTCGTGTCCCGCCTTCATCAGGCGGCGGGTCATGTTTGCACCCATACGGCCGAGTCCGACCATGCCGATCTGCATCTTGAGTCACTCCTTACAAAGCGCTATTTAAGCGGCGCCTCGATGGATTGAGCGAGCTCCGCTAACCCCGCTTCGACATCCGTCAAGTGAACGCGCAACGCCCGGCGGCCGCGTTCGGCCAAAACCTCCAAATCACCTCGCGCCTGCGCCGCCTTTACCACGCCGAAACTGTAGGAGTGTCCGGGCACATCGATATCGGCCGGATCGTCGCAGGTGAGCTGCAGGAACACGCCGGAATTCGGGCCGCCCTTATAGGCTTGCCCGGTCGAATGCTGGAAGCGCGGCCCGTAGCCAAGGCAGGTTGCCGCATGAGTTTTGTCGCGGATGCGCGTACGCATCGCAGTCAGTGCCAGCGTGTTTGCGCCGTTACGCTGGATATAGGCGAGCAGCGCGACGTAATCGCTCGGATGGACGCGGCCAAGATGGCTCTTGAGATAGCCAGAGAGCGTTTTGTGCTGGCCGAGTTCCGCCGCGTTGCGCGGATCGGCATAGAGGGCGACGCCATTTTCACGGAACAGCGGGTTTTCTTCGGGCAAGCGATGCGACTTCTCATATTCCGCCGTCAGCGCCCGCGCCTTCTCCTTACTCGCTTCCACATCTGGCTGGTCGAACGGGTCGATGCCGATGACTGCGCCGGCGACGGCTGTGGCGATCTCCCAGCGGAAGAATTCCTGACCGATATGCCAGATATCCTTCACGCCGATCCGCGCGACTGGATTGCCGGCATTTTCTAGCGCCGCCACCGCTTGCCGCTGCAAGGGATCGAACTGCCCATCCAGCTCCAGATAAACGAAAAACCGGTCCTGGCCGTAACGCTCGGGTGCGGCAAGCGGCTCGCCTGCCAAAGGGATCAGACCGCGGCCTTGCTTGCCTGTGCTTTCCGCCAAAAGCTGCTCCAGCCAGGCACCGAAATCGGCAATAGCGGGCGGGGCGATAATCGTCACCTTGTCGCGGCCGAAGCGCGTTGCCGCGACCCCCATGGCGACGCCGAGCTGGACGCCCGGATTCTCTGCCGGGGGGACATCGGGACCGCAGGATCGTGCCATCTGCTGGGTGGTTTCGAGGAGGCGCCTCACGTCAAGTCCCATCGCCGCCGCCGGCACAAGACCGAACTTCGACAGCACCGAGTAGCGCCCGCCGATGGAGGGCGTGCCCAGGAAGATATGGGCAAAGTGCAGCTGCTTAGCCCGGCGCTCCAGCGAGGATCCAGGGTCCGTCACCGCGACGAAGTGCTCTGCCGCCTTATCCTTGCCCAGCGCCGCGGCGGCGCGGTCGAGGAAATAATCCATAAAAATGTTGGGTTCGAGCGTGCTGCCGGATTTGGAGGAGACGATGAACAGCGTCTTGGCAAGATCGGCCGCCCGCTCTACTGCCTTGATCTGCGCTGGATCGGTGCTGTCCAGCATGTGGAAACGCGGCCAGCCAGACTGCTGTCCGAACGTCTCCGCGAACACTTCCGGTCCCAGGCTCGAACCTCCCATTCCGAGGAGCACGGTATCGGTGAACCCGCGTTGCTTCACCTCGTCTGCAAAGCGGAGGAGCTGGTCTGTATCGGTCAGCTCTTGCTCAATGATGTGCAGCCAGCCCACCCACTTGTTCTCGTCTGTCCCGGTCCACAGCGATTTATCGCCGGCCCAAAGCCGCCGGATGCGCCCGCCGGCGCGCCAAGCCTCCGTCTCTGCGTCGAAGGCGGTCTTCATCTCTGTGGAGCCCGGCCCGATCTCGAAGCGGGCGCACTCGCCTTCGAGTAGCGTGCGGCGGCGGCGCGCGATGGCGCCAAGCAGCTTATCGAACGCGTCCGCGAACTGCTGCACGCCGTCGATGACGAGCTCCCCCGTGACCTCCTTCAGCGAGACGCCGTGCTGCTCAAGGTTGGCGAGGATCGCGCGGGCGCCCGCTACGTCCTGTTCTATGATGTCAGGCCTCGCCTCGCCGTGATCGCGGAATGCGTCCATCGTTGCTGGCGGGATGGTGTCGACAGTGTCGCGGCCGATGAGTGCCTCGACATACATCGTGTCCTTGTAGGCAGGATTTTTGGCGCTGGTCGAAGCCCAAAGCAGGCGCTGCGTCTTCGCGCCTGCGGAGGCAAGCTGCCGCCAGCGCGGCCCGGAGAACAGCGCTTTGTAGCGAACGTAGGCGAGCTTCGCATTGGCGATCGCCGCCTTGCCGCGCAACCGGTCTGCCAGCTGTTTGCCGGGCAGATCGCCTACCCGCTTGTCGATGGCGGTGTCGATGCGGCTCACGAAGAAGCTTGCCACGCTGCCGGTCTTTGAGACGTCTCCGCCCGCACGCTGCAAATCCTCCAGTCCTGAGATGTAGGCTTCGACGGCCTCCTCATAGACGTCCACGGAAAAAAGCAAAGTAATGTTGATGTTTAGCCCGCGGCCGATGAGCTGGCGGATGGCAGGGATGCCAGCAGGGGTCGCCGGAACTTTCACCATCAGATTGGGACGGTCCACTGCGGCCCACAGATGCAACGCCTCGCGCACCGTGGCTTCGGTATTGTTGGCCAGGTAAGGCGAGCATTCCAGGCTGACATAACCATCCCGCGCTCGCGTCTCTTCGTAAACCTGTCTCAACACTTCGGCTGCGGCACGGATATCGGCAATCGCGAGGTGCTCATAGATTGCGGTAACGCAGTGGCCGGCCCGGGCTTCGAACTGTTTGAGCGCGTCCGCGTATTCGTCGCTCTCAGCAATTGCCTTCTCGAAGATCGAAGGATTCGAGGTTATGCCCTTCAGCCCGTCGCGCTCGATCAGCGTGCGTAACTCGCCCTTGCCGATAAGGCTGCGCTTTAGATAGTCGAGCCACACCGATTGACCGTACTCTTCGAGCCGCTTCAGCGGGTTCATGCCATCTGCCTCCCTGACGTCGCGATCTGCTCTCTGGCCGCGGCCAGCACCTTCTCCGGTGTGAAGCCAAATTTCTTCAGGAGGTCCTTAATAGGAGCCGACGAGCCGAAGGTGTGCATGCCGATCTTGGCGCCGCTGCTCCCAACATAGCGGTCCCACCCGATCACGGAGCCCTCCTCGACAGACACGCGTGCTGTGACCTCCGGCGGAAGCACGCTGTCGCGATAGGCCTTATCTTGCTGTTCGAACAGCTCCCACGACGGCATGCTGACGACGCGCGCCGGAATGCCCCCCTGTTTAAGCGTCTCGTAAACTTCGATGCAGAGCGCAACCTCGCTACCGGTGCCGATCAGGATCACCGCCGGCTTGCCGGTTCCGGCATCGGCCATGACATAGGCGCCCCGCGCTACGCCTTTGGCTGAAGCGTAGCGCGCGCGGTCGAATGTCGGGAGCGGCTGGCGGCTTAACACAAGGCAGGCAGGCTGATGCTTTAACCCGATGATGACGCGCCAAGCCTCGACAACCTCGTTGGCGTCTGCAGGCCTAAGCGTGATGAGCCCAGGGATGGCGCGTAGCGCAATGAGCTGCTCGACCGGCTGGTGCGTTGGACCGTCCTGCCCGAGACCGATAGAATCGTGCGAAAAGATATAAATAACCGGCAGCTCCATCAGTGCGCTCAGGCGAATGGGCGGCTTCACATAGTCGGAAAAGATAAGGAAAGTAGAGCCGTAAGCGCGAATCTTGCAGAAAGCGAGCCCATTCACGATCGCACCCATCGCGTGTTCTCGAATACCGAAATGCAGATTGCGGCCGCTGTAATTGCCGGCCTCAAAATCCCCGGCCGCCTCAAAGGTGAGACGCGTCTTGGCCGATGGCGCAAGATCCGCCGCGCCGCCGATGAGCCAAGGATAATGCGGTGCGATGGCGTTCAACACCTTGGCGGATGAATCGCGGCTCGCGAGGCCTTTTGAATCGGCGGGGAAGCTCGGCAGATCTTTGTCCCAGCCTGCAGGGAGTTCGCGCTTCTGCATCCTATCAAGCTGCTCTGCGAGATCCGGATACTCGGCGCGATAGGCTTCAAGCTGTGCCAGCCACGCCGCACGGAGCTGCCGGCCTCGCTCGCCAATACCGGCGCGGAAATGCTCGCGCACCCCTTCCGGTACGTAGAACTTGGAATCTTCGGGCCATCCATAGCTGCGCTTGGCAAGGCGGATCTCTTCGACGCCTAGCGGCTCGCCATGGGCTTCGCTTGTATCGTGCTTATGCGGAGCGCCATAGCCGATATGGCTTTCGACGATAATGAGATTGGGTACGTCGTGGCGCCGCCGGAATGTTTTGAGTGCCTGAGCGATCCGGTCCGTGTCGTTGGCGTCGCCGACTCGTTGCACATTCCAGCCATAGGCGAGAAAGCGCGCCGCTACGTCTTCGCTAAAGGCGAGATCGGTATGGCCTTCGATCGTTATGCGGTTGCTGTCGTATATCCAGCAGAGATTGCCGAGCATCAGATGGCCAGCAAGCGAAGCAGCTTCGCTTGCGACGCCTTCCATCATGTCGCCGTCCCCGCACATCGCATAAACGTCGTAGTCGAACACGGCGAAGCCGGTCCGGTTGAAGTGCTGCGCCAGCCATCGCCCAGCCATAGCCATGCCAACGCTCATCGCACAGCCCTGACCGAGCGGCCCGGTGGTTGCCTCGACACCGGTTGTCAGACGATATTCGGGGTGGCCTGGGCACTTGCTGCCAATCTCACGAAAACGCTTGATATCCTCGATCGTGACCGCTCGCTCGCGCAGAAGCTCATAGCTGGCGCTGACCGCCCTTACGCCGGTGAGATGGAGCATGGAATAGAGGAGCATCGAAGCGTGCCCGTTTGATAGCACGAAACGATCGCGATTTGGCCAGATCGGATCCTCCGGATCGAAGCGCAGGAACCGCTGCCACAGGGTGTAAACCGCCGGCGCCAAGGCCATCGGAGTGCCGGGGTGGCCGGAATTGGCCCGCTGCACAGCATCCATGGATAAGGTGCGGATTGTGTTGATGCAGAGCTCGTCGATTGAGCGCGCGCTTGGGGACGCCTTCTCCTTTTTATCCGCGCCAATGCTCATTAATGCGCTCCGATCTCTTGGCGCGCCCTAGCCGGTCGCCGGTGTGGTCCGTCCGGCGGGACCTCGGTCCGGCAAGCTTCTTAAGCGGTGCCGCAAGGTTTGAAGCGGCGCCGAAACTTGAAGATTGGCGCCGGGTTTGGTGCGGCCAATCTTCATTAAACGAAACCGCCAAATGGGCAGCAGCTAGACTCAAACGAACTCGCCACAAGTTGGTTCCTTATGGCCATCGCCCCATTTGCGGCTTGGCGGCGACCCTGTCAGCAAGATTGGCCTTCACTAAGCGGGGAGGTGTCTAGGCGCGTTCATTTGAGATCGCCCCACTTCCAATTGCGGATCTCCGGCAAATCCTGGCCATGTTTATCAATGTAATGCTTGTGCTCGACAAGCTTGTTTTTGACCATCTGCTTCAGGTAGGCCCCCTTGGAGCCCAAATGCGGCAGGCGATACACCACGTCTTGCACGAGATGAAAGCGGTCGAGTTCATTCTGCACCCGTATGTCGAAAGCCGTGGACGATCAGATCGGGATTGTCGAACGCGGGTGCAATCCGAACGAAGCAAGTTTCGTGCATGTGGACATGTAATCCGTGTGGAGAATGCTTCGGATCCCCAAACCTTCCGCGACCTGCACGAACATCGGGGTATTTTCGACATAGACCACCTGCGGGGCAGTCACCTGCGCAACGTCCAGCGCAAGCCGGAAAATGTCCGCGTCGGGCTTGCGGACGTGGACGAAGCAGGAAGAAATAAAAGAATCCACAAATCCGTCGAGTTTGAACTTTTGAATCCTGCACAAATTCAATTCCCGTGCCTCGTTGCTGACCACGGCGATCTTCAGCCCGTGCCGGGCCTTGAGCTGAGCGACTAGCTCGATCATCTTGAGGTAGGGTTTCGATTGCGCGACCATAAAGTGCCGAAACTGAGCCCGAGTGAACGGTCGCTTTGTGTAAAAGACCACCCTTCCTAAGTATTCTTCTAGCGTGAGCTTTCCCTCCTCGTAGGTGTCGAAGGTCAGGTGATGCCGATCCTCCATCTTGGCCAAATCCAGCTTGAAGTTCGTCGCCGCCCGTCTGCGGGCATGATGATCCCAACCGTCGGTAAGCAGGACACCGCCGATATCCAGAAACAACGTCGTAATCGGAATCGCTCTTTTCATTTGGCCTCCGTCAACGCCGTCTGCCGTTTTTGACCGTTCGTTCCATGAGCCAGAAGTACGACGCTGGATCGGGGGCTCAGGTGGTAAGTTCGTGGATCTTCCCAAAGCGGTTCGTCACCCGCAGCAAACAGATCGTGGGGCGCTTCGCGAGAGGTGTCGACGGCCAGATGCCACCGAGTCCCCGGCAGTACGGCGGGCAAATCGAAATCGACCGCGTCGGCGCCGGCATTGAACATCAGACACAAGGCCTTGTGCTCGCTTTCATGGATCAGACAGGCAAACTGTTTTTCTTCAGGGCCAGCCCAGTTGGGTAGTCCCCCTTGCGGGCCAAACCAATGGATCTCGGCGTCCGTGTAGAAGCGCTCCTGACTCAGAGTCGGATGGGCCCCACGAAAGGCGATCATGCCACGGGTGAAGCGGAAAATGTCCCTGTTCCTTTCCAGAAAGCTCCAGTCGTACCAACTCGTTTCATTGTCCTGGCAGTAGGCGTTGTTGTTGCCGCCTTGCGTGCGGCGAAATTCGTCCCCGCCCGACAGCATCGGCACCCCGCGCGAAATTAAAAGACTCAGCAGGAAGTTCTTGATTTGACGTTTCCTGACGGATTCGATCCGGCCATCCGCTGTCTGACCTTCAGCGCCGTAG
>JBKQOR010000079.1:0-15048 GCA_052145435.1 Rhodomicrobium sp.
CTACCGAAGGTGCAGTTGAGCGAGGCAGTTCCACATGAAGCGGTGCACCGCCCCCTCGTCATCCCAGACGCGGTGCGAGCTAAGAAACGGTGCATCGCAGAGCCGGGATCTTTACGGGCGCTTCGAATGTTGCAAGACCCCGGATAAGCGCTGACAGCGCTTTCCGGGGTGACGCCTGCGAACTATTCAACCGGATGCGGTGTAACGATGCGAGAGCTGCCCCTAACCGAGGTTTATCAGCTGCTTGAGCCGGGCCCCGTGGTTTTGCTCACCACGGCTCACAAAGGCCGCGCCAACGTCATGACGATGTCCTGGCATATGATGGTGGATTTCAACCCGCCGCTGGTGGCCTGTATTGTGAGCGGGGCCAATTATAGCTTTGCAGCTTTGAGAGCGAGCCGCGAATGCGTGATTGCCATTCCAGACCGGGACTTGGCGCCAGCGGTTGTAAAGGTTGGTAACGCATCGGGGCGCGGCATCGATAAATTCGCGGCCTTTGGGCTAACCCCTATGCCTGCCGGGTGCGTGGCGCCGCCTTTGATCGCCGAGTGCTTCGCCAATCTCGAATGCCGCGTCATCGAGACGCGGCTTGTGAACAAATACAATCTTTTTATCCTCGAAGTTCTCAAGGCCTGGACGGACCCAAAGAAAATTAATCCGAAGACGATCCATCATCGCGGATTTGGCAAGTTTGTAGTCGACGGCGAGACAATCGAGCTTCCGTCGAAGAAGCCGTAACGGGCGCGCCCCGCGGCTGGGATGCGCGGACTCGCTGCCGGGCCCGTGCAGACGCGGCCAGTTCAGCGCGGGCTATGCGCAATATTGGCAGCCGTTCACCGACAGCGTCGCGCCCGTCATAAAGGCGGCGCCGTCGCCGGCAAGGAAGGCAACGCATTTGGCTATCTCTTCTGCTTTGCCAAGGCGCCCCACGGGGATTTTCGCAATGATCTCCTCAAGCACCTTTTCGGGCACGGCGTGCACCATTTCTGTATCGACATAGCCGGGCGCAATGCAATTCACAGTGATGCCTTTTTTGGCATTCTCCAGTGCGAGAGCCTTCGTGAAGCCGATGACGCCTGCCTTCGCTGCGGAATAGTTGGATTGGCCCATTTGCCCTTTCTGGCCATTGATCGAGGAGATGTTGACGATGCGCCCAAAGTGGCGGTCGCGCATGCCATTGATCACGGGGTGAACCATGTTGAACATGCTGTCGAGATCGACCCGGATCACCTCGCGCCATTGCTCCGGCGTCATGCGGTGGAGCATGGCGTCGCGCGTAATGCCGGCGTTGTTGACGATCACCGAAATTGAGCCGACCTGAGACTCGACTTGTTTTAGCCCCGCCGCGCAAGCCTCGTAGCTACCGACGTCCCATTTGTAAATCGGAATCCCAGTTTCCGCTTGAAACTTGTGGGCGGCTTCATCGTTGCCGCCATAGTTCGCAGCAACCCGGAATCCGCACCTTTTGAGCTCGACAGAAATCGCGTGACCGATTCCACGCGTGCCGCCCGTTACTATAGCTACACGAGGCATGTTCCCTCCATTACCAATTTTATCGGCAGTGTATGCCATATTTGCTCGTCACGAATTAGACGCGGCAGGCTCCTCAATCAACCGAGGAAACCTGCCACGGCTCCAGTTGTCGAACACGTTGAGCAGCATGTAGGCGCTGCTAACATCGGCTAAGGTTGGGTCCGGCTCGATAGCCAAATGCTGGATCGAGCCATTTTTCACCCACATTGCATACCGCTTCGAGCGTTCTCCCAACCCGAGCGGCCGTCCGTCGAAGGTGAGACCGAGGCCGCGTGCAAAATCTCCGTTGCCATCTGCAAGGAAGAGGAGCCCGTCTGGAACTCCGAGCGCTCGCCGCCACGCGTCCATAACGTACGCGTCATTCACCGAGGTGCACGCCACGAGGTCCACATTGCTCGATTTGAAGCTGTCATAATCGGCGGCAACGCCCGGCAAGTGGATGTAATGGCAGACCGGGGTGAAAGCACCCGGTACCCCAAATAGAGCCACACTCCGTTCCGAAAATACTTCTTCGCTCGTAATCGGGACGGGCCGCCCATTCTCCATGATTTGAAAAGTTACCGCCGGGATGAGATTGAGCGCCGGAGACATTGTCCACTCCACTTGTCAGCCGCAACCCCATCATACGCCCCCGTCGCATCGTCAACAACCGGGGGCGCATAGCATTTTAGATTTACCGGTTAAGATCCGGCTAGACGCGCTCCACGCACATGGCGATGCCCATGCCGCCGCCGATGCACAGCGTAGCCAAGCCGCGCTTGGCAGCGCGCCGCTTCATTTCGTAAAGCAATGTCGTCAAAACCCGGGCGCCGGAGGCACCAATCGGATGACCGATGGCGATCGCGCCGCCGTTCACATTCACCTTCTCGAGGTCCCAGCCGATAGCCTTGTTTACCGCGCACGCTTGGGCGGCAAACGCCTCGTTGGCCTCAATCAGATCGAGGTCGTCGATGGTCCAGCCAGCCCTCTCAAGGGCGCGCTTTGAAGCCGGGATTGGCCCCGTGCCCATGATCGATGGATCGACGCCGGCGGTTGCATAGGACACAATCCTGGCCAGGGGCTCTATGCCGCGCTTCCCCGCTTCGGAAAGCTTCATGACGACAACGGCGGCCGCGCCGTCATTGATGCCGCTCGCATTGCCCGCCGTGACCGTGCCTTCTTTCGGCTCGAAAGCAGGGCGCAGCTTCTGCATGTCCGCAAGCGAAACATTGTCCCGGATATATTCGTCATCGGAGACCACGATATCGCCCTTGCGGCCCTTGATCGTGACCGGAACGATCTCGTCCTTGAACCGGCCTTCCCTCCTGGCCGCCGATGCCTTATTCTGTGAAGCGACCGCGAACTCGTCCTGCTGCGCGCGGGTGATCTGCCACTGGCGCGCGACGTTCTCGGCAGTGACGCCCATGTGATACCCATTGAAGGCGTCCCAAAGTCCGTCCTTGAGCATGCTATCAACCATCTCGAGGCTTCCCATCTTCGTGCCGTTGCGAAGGTGGGCGACATGGGGGGCGAGGCTCATATTTTCTTGGCCGCCCGCAATGACGATTTCGCTATCTCCGTTGCGGATGGCTTGCGCAGCCATGGCGACCGAGCGAAGGCCGGAGCCGCAAAGAAAATTTATGGAGAGGGCCGTCACTTCGACCGGCAGCAAGGCCTGGATGGACGCTTGCCGTGCCGGGTTCTGGCCTTGGCCTCCCGTCAGAATTTGCCCCATGATCACTTCTGAAATCTCACTGGGCTCCGTTCCGGCGCGTTTCATAGCCTCGGTTATGGCGGCGGTTCCGAGCCCATGGGCGGGAACGCTCGACAAGGTTCCGTTGAACGAACCGACCGGCGTGCGCGCGGCACTTGCTATTACGATGGCGTCTTGCCCGTCCATGCTATGTCTCCCTTTTGCAGGCCGATGACAGGAGTTTACTACCGCAACCCCTGACCGGAACGGTTTAGCGACTGCGTAAGTTTTAATTAAGCGCTTCCCGCTCGCAGTGCAACATACCTACAGATAGGCTGAGTCGCCAATTTTTTGCAGGTGCGAAAAAAATCCACGCAAAAGGCGAAACTTGATTTATGATGCCGGGCAATACCAACAACTGGATGCTGTGATGAGTAAGGCTGCAGAGAAGTTGCCGCAAGTGTCTGCGGGAGTTGCCGATTGTGCAAAGCCGCTCAAGCTGGCCGCTTCGGCCAAGGCTAGCAGCGACGACGGGAAATCCAAACCTGTTATTATCAAGAAGTATGCGAACCGGCGCCTCTATAACACCGAGACGAGCAGCTATGTAACTCTTGAAGACCTGGGCGAGATGGTGCGCTCGGAGCGCGATTTCCTCGTCTACGACGCGAAGTCCGGCGAGGATTTGACCCATTCGGTTTTAACGCAAATTATCGTGGAGGAAGAGGGAAAATCCGGCTCGAACCTTCTTCCCATCGGTTTTTTGCGCCAGCTTATCCGGTTCTACGGCCATTCCATCGAGCAGATCGTGCCCAAATATCTCGAATTCAGCCTCGAGTCGCTGACCCGCGAACAGGAAAAATATAGAAAGCAATTCACCGACACCTTCGGAGCCGCCGCGTTTGAGGCCATGCAGGAGCAAGCGCGGCAGAACATGGCTTTGTTCGAGCGCGCCTTTGCCATGTTTGCGCCCTTCGGAAAACCCGAGGACATCAACGCGAAAGAAGAGGCACCAGCCGAGCCAAAGCCAGAACCGGTGAGCGCGGCGACTTCCGCCGAGATCGCCGAGTTGAAGGCGCAGCTCACCTCAGTGCAGGATCAGCTTGAACGCTTGTCGAAATCGGCGTCCTCGCAGGGCGCCGGCACTCAGCCTTGCGCCGCTTCCACAAGCCAGATCGCGGCGGGCAAGTGTACGGACTGAGCGCGTGCATAGGGCTCGAATGCCTTTTCGATGCAATGGGCGGCGGCGATACGCAAGCTTTCCGGTTGATCTCGCAAGGCTGCGCTCGCCGGTCCTATCGTCATAGCCTGCTGAACCGCGGCCGCAAGGCCGCTACCCGCCGCGACGTCGAGCGTAAAATCCGCGGGCGATAAAGAAGGACCGGCGAAGCCGGCATCCATCAAAATGCGTGTCACGCGTTCGGGGCTGGCAAAGGAGAATGGGCCCGGATCGTGCGGCCCGGGCTGGGGCGCGCGGCAAACGCCTGCGCTGTAAACAGCTTCAAGCGGCACTCGCATCCAGAGGTTTTCCTCCAGCGCGCGCCAGCAGGCGAACAGCAGCCGGCCGCCAGGTTTTATGGCTTTGCGGATATTGGCGAAGGCTTGGGTTGGATCGCCGAAAAACATCACACCGAACCGCGAGACCGCCAAGTCCGCGAAAGGCGCGAACGGGTAGGCCGAGGCATCGGCCAGCAAGAGCTCCGCCTGGGGATAGGCAGAAAGACGCGATTGCGCGCGGGCGAGCATCGCTTGCGAGACATCGGCACCCAGTACGCGCCCAGCAGGTCCAACCTTCCGCGCAAACTCAAGCGTGGTTGCACCGCAGCCGCAGCCAATATCGAGAACGGCCATTCCGGGCTCTACCCGGGCGCGCTCCCCCAAGGCTTCCAAGGCGGGCGCGAGCATCCGGTCCGTATGCTCTTGAGTGGCCGCCCACCGCTCGCCGCCTGCACTGTTCCAGTAGGCGATTTGATCCCTTTGCCGGTCCGCGGCGCCGCTCATCGCTTCCCCAACCCTCGTGTGGTGCCTATCGGTTCGAATAGTCAGGCTTTGCTTTTGCCGCCCGCTCGGTTGCGATCAGCAGCGACTGGCATTCTCGAGGAAGGTCGGAGACAAGCATAGGCTTTGCCGGTGCCGGCGGCTTTACGGGCTTTTCCGGCACAGCTCTGAGGCGCTTGAACCAATCTTCAAGCTCCTTTCCGCAACCGTCGCCGGCGGGGAGGGGGGCTTGAGCGACGCAAGCGGGGCTGCCGGGCGGACAATTCAAGCGTATGTGGAAATGATCGTCATGCTTGTACCACGGCCTGATTTTCTGAAGCCATGCCCTGTCCGCCCCCGCAGCCTCGCACAGCGCCTTCTTTACGGCTGGATGGACGAAAATGCGCACCACCTCTGGATAAGACGCCGCGCGGCGGAGCAGTTTGATCTGCACTTCGGTCCAGGCCGCTTTGGCGACCGTGAGGTGCGCCGGTTCCACCATATTGACGGCGGCGCTATGCTCGCGCTCGTCGCCGGATAACACATGATCCGGCATCGGCGAATACCAAAGATCGGCGTCGAGGCCAATCTGATGGCTGGCATGACCGCCAAGCAGCGGGCCTCCGATAGGTTGCGCCATGTCTCCGACGAGGATGCCGGGTGACCCGTCGAGCCGCTTTGCATCGGAGGCAAGCTTGCGGATATAGCCAAGGAGCACGGGATGGCCCCAAAAGCGGTTTCGCGACAGCCGCATGACCTGCCAGCCCGGACCGGTCATAGCAAGTTTCTCCGCCCCTGCAACGCAGCCGCGATCGTACCGGCCGATAGCCTGCGGCGGCGCCTGAGTGGCGGGAGCTTTCACAGCGCCGAACGCCTTTTTTGCCTCGCGCCCATCGGGCGGCGCAGGCGCAGCCGCCCCTTGAGCGCGGCTCACTGTGCAGGATACGCCAACGGCAATGCCCGCGATGGCAATAATGAACAGCCAATCTTTCAAACTAGCGGCCAAAGGGGTTCCAGCCCGAGCCAAATCCTGTGCTTTTCGGAGCGGACTCTGCTGCGGCGGGCTCGGCTTGTGCCGGTGCGGCGGGCGGCGTCTCCGGGGCGGAGGCCTGGGTAGAAGGGGCCTGCGCCACAGCCGTCTTTTGCGCCGGCGGTTTCGGCTTCCTCACTGCGGCGGGTTTCTTCGGCGCGGCCTGTTTGCCTTGCGGCGCAACTGGCTGGCCAAGATCTATGCGGATAGCCTTAGCCTCTCCAGGCCTTCCAGACGAGGCGGACCCCGCCTCTACCGTCATTTGCGCGAGCTCACCGCCGGATGCTGCGGAGGCCTGGGCACCGTCGCCAGGAGGCGCCACAGTGACGGCTATACCGGCCAGCATCCATTGCTCGCGGAAATGGTGAAATGCGAGATCGAATTGAACCTGCTCCGGCGATGTCGGAAAGAAGCCGGTGAGGCGCAAGACTTGCCCCTCCTGCAACACAGGAGCCGAAGCGAGCTTGGGATTGAAGGCCATCACGGGCGAAAGATCGATTTTACGCGTGCGCAAAGCGGAAAATATCTCGGCCAGCCGTGCCGGGCTGTTTGTCATTTGGAAGCTCGGCGTTCCCAGTTCGCGGAGAACGCTGTAGTTGCCGGTAGTATTCGCTTGGTTGAGCGCTATGACCGCATTGCGGATCATAAGTATGAGCCGCAAATCGTCGGGAATTGCCGGCGCTGCCTCCGCCGGTTGCGTCGCAGCCTCCGCTGGTTGCATCGCTGCTTCCGCCCGTTGCGGCGCAGCCTCCGTTCGTTGCGGCGCAACCTCCGTTCGTTGCTGAGCTGGTGTGGCCCATATAAGCTGTGCGCTCGCAGGCCCCAGCATCGCGGCAATGCATGCAATCGGACAAAAACAGATCAGAGCGATTCTTTTAGTCACGGCTATTCCCGATCATGGTTCGTTCCTGAAGTTTTAATCCCCGTAAAAGGCGACTTCAAGACGAAACACCGCCCTCTCGCCGGCTTATCCCTAGTGGATTGCACGCAAAGATTGCAACGGCGCCCTCCGGGCGCTACTCAAGGCCCGGATAGGTATGCATAGTACATCTTGAGCGAATCGCTTCTCCGCTTTGCTGGACGCGATAGGCTGCTAGCTTGGCTGGTCGAACAATGGACGACCGGTCGAACACTCTCCGCAGCTATCCATGTTTGCGACAGCGGCTAGCACCTCGATATCCGGCACGATCACTTCGCGGGTGCCGCGCAGCTCGATCAACCCTTTGCTCTTTAGCCGGCTGATCTTCCGGCTCACCGTTTCGAGGGTTAGACCCAAATAATCTGCAAGCTCCGAGCGAGTCAGTGGCAGCTCGAACTGAGCGTAGTTGTCCGGCAGCGGGGCGCAGCCGGTGTATCTTGCGCGCCTCGCGATCATAAGCAGAAGGCACGCGACCCGCTCGTAGGACGATTTCCGCCCGAGCATGAGTGTCCAGTCGCGGCAAATATCGAGCTCCCGGGCTGTGAATTCGAACAGCCACCGCTCCATGGCCGGAAACTCCGTCAAAAGCTTGCTGAAGGAGGCGCGCGGAAAGGTGCATAACTCAACCTCTGTAGCCGCAGCCGACGAGAACCGGTGGTTTTTGGAAAAGGGGTGGCCCAAAAATTCGGGGGCATACATCAAACCAATGATGTGTTGCTCGCCGCCGGCCGTCGTTTTGATGAGCTTTACGACACCCGACAAAATCGTGGCGAAAGAGGTCGCCTCATCGCCATCCCGGAAGATGTATTGATTGGCCGCAACCGTGCGCCGGCGGGCGATGGAGGTCACCCGTTCAATTTGCTCCGCCGGTAATGCGCTGCAAATTCCTCGATGGCGTACAGCGCACAGGCCGCACCTTCCCCCACTTGGGATTGGGCGGTCGGCCGATTGGCTGGGCGATGTTCGCAAGGAGGCCTCGCAGTTATGCTTTTTGCGCTGTTCCCGCAGCGTAATGGTTGCAAATCGGAATGTCCAATGCCGCGGCCCGCGGAGTGGTGTGCGTATTGCCAGGGGGCGCGCACGTTGCGGCCAGCGGCCCGCCTTCCGGCGAGCCGCTCTTCGCTCAAGTCAGCGGTTCTTGAATTGAGGTGCGCGCTTTTCGGCAAAAGCGGCCATGCCCTCTTTCTGGTCCCCGGTGGCAAAAAGGGCTTGAAATGCGCGGCGCTCGAAACGAATTCCTTCGGCGAGCGCCGTCTCAAAGGCGCAGTTCACCGCTTCTTTCGCGGACATCACGGCGGGCAGCGAGAAACTCGCAATCTTCTCTGCAGCTTTCATAGCCTCATTGAGAAGCTCCGCTGCGGGAACCACCCGCGAAACGAGACCGCAGCGCTCGGCCTCCGCTGCGTCCATCAGCCGCCCCGTCAAACAAAGGTCCATGGCCTTGGACTTGCCAACGAAGTGCGTCAGCCGCTGCGTGCCGCCAGAGCCAGGAATGACGCCAAGCGTGATCTCCGGCTGGCCGAAGCGCGCCGTCTCGCTCGCTATGATGAAATCGCACATCATGGCGATCTCGCATCCGCCGCCGAGCGCGTATCCAGAAACCGCCGCGATCACAGGCTTACGGCAGCGGCTCAGGCGCTCCCAGGGCGCAATGAAATCGTTGAGGATCACATCGGCGAAGCTCTTATCCTTCATCTCCTTGATGTCGGCGCCGGCTGCAAACGCCTTCTCTGAGCCGGTCAGTACCATCGCACCGGTATCCGCATTGGCCTCGCAGGCATCCAGGACCTGGTTAAGCTCGGAGATCAACTGCGAGTTCAACGCGTTCATCGCCTGCGGACGGTTGAGCGTGATGAGGCCCACTTTGCCGCGTTTCTCGAAAAGCACCGTTTCGAATGCCATGATGTTCCTCTCAGTTTTCCGGCTGGCAGCGCGGACACAAAAAGGTCGAGCGCCCTTGCTGAACTTTGCGTTCGATTAAGGAACCGCAACCATTATGGCAAGGCTGCCCCGCCCGCCCGTAGACGTCAAACTTTTCTTGAAAGCTACCGCCGGCGCCATCGGCATGCCGGTAGTTGCGGATCGATGAGCCGCCCGCGAGAAGGGCATCGGCGAGCACGGCCTTGATGCTCGCGCAGAGGCGTTTCGCCGCGGCGGCGCCGCGTTTACCCGCCGCGAGCATGCCTGCCTCGGCTTCCGGCGGCAGGCCAGCCCGGAACAGCGCCTCGCACACATAAATGTTTCCCAGACCCGCAATCACCCGCTGATCGAGGAGAAAGGCTTTCAGCCGCTGCGCCTTGCCTTCGGCGCGCCGCTGTAGATAAGCGGCCGAAAGCGCCTCAGACAAAGGCTCCACGCCCAAATATTTGAAATGCGGATGCTCCGCCATCAAGCCGGGCGGAAGGAGCGTCATATAGCCGAAGCGGCGGACGTCGTTATATCGGATGATGGCCCCGCTGCTCATGACGAAAATAACGTGATCGTGGCGGGGATCGGCATCGTAATCGTAATAAAAGGCGCCCGGCGTCTCACCGCCGCACGCAGCGCTGCGCTGGATTGTGAACCGCCCTGTCATGCCGAGATGCATCGCTAGCCCGAGCCCGCTTTCGGTTTCCGCGACGATGTATTTCGCGCGGCGCGAAAGGCGGATCACACGCTCGTCTTGCAGGCGCGCGGCGAAGTCCGGCTCGAAGGCAAAGCGCAAACCGGCGCGATTGAGCGTGACCGCGGTAAAAGACGCTCCCTCCATGGCCGGGGCAAGTCCGCGCCGCACAATCTCGACTTCAGGAAGCTCGGGCATGCGCCTAAGTTTGCGCGAATGATGGCCTTTGGCAAGCGCGGTTCGCGCGAGACTATAAAAGCCCGGCGATGAAGAAGGCAAACGCCGCGGCCGGAAGGGCAAACCCAGCCGAGGAGGTGAGCGCCCAGCCCCCCTCGGCGTAAGTCCAGGCTCCAAGCGCGGAGCCGCCGGCCGCACCCATGAAAAAGATTGCGATGTAGAGCCCGTTCAGGCGGCCGCGATACGCCGCCCCTACCGAGAAGATGGCGCGCTGTCCCAGCACGAGGTTCGCCGATACGCCGAAATCGAGGAGGATCGCCGAAGCCACGAGCGCGCGAAGGGCCGCGGGCGAGCCAGGCTCCCCGAGCCGCGAGACGAGGAACGCGGCGGCGGCCAGAGATATCGCGAGGCCCGTGGGCAGCTTCATCCATCCCCTGTCGGCGATGCGGCCCGCGACCGGTGCCGAGACGGCTCCCGCGACGCCAGCCAAGGCAAAAAGGGCGATCCCTTCTTGCGATAGGTGGAAAACTTGCGCGAGAAGCAATGGGCTCGCGGTCCAGAACAAGCTGAAGGCGGCGAACAGGAATGCCTGGTACAGCGCGCGCCTTCGAAGGACCGGCGTTGTCAGCAGGAGACGGCCCATCGAAGCGAGGAGCCCGCCATAGCGGAGCTGCAACGCGGGCCTGTGCTCCGGCAGCGTCATGCCAAGCACCCCGGCAAGCGCGGTCATGGCAACGGCCGAGAACAGGAAAACGGCGTGCCAGGAGGACATTGCGGTCACAAAGCTCGCAAACGGGCGCGAAAGCATGATCCCCAGCATTAGCCCGCTCATGACGTTGCCGGCGGCCCGGCCAGCCATCGCATCGGGGGCGAGGTGCACCGCGTAAGGCACGATGATCTGCGCGGCCGTGGAGCAGAGCCCGACCAGCAGCGCCGCGGCGAGAAAGGGAAGTGGCCCGGACGAAAAAGCGAGCGCCAGAGCGGCGAGCACGTCGAGCCCGATGACGATGAGAATAAGCCGGCGGTTCTCGGTAAGATCGCCGAGAGGGACGATGAGCAGAAGCCCGATGCCGTATCCGATTTGGATCATGGTCATGATGAGCCCGGCTGCCCGCGCCGGCAAGCCCAGCTCGGAGGCGATCGGCCCCACCAGCGGTTGCGCATAGTAAAGATTGGCGACGAGCAGTCCGCAGGACGCGGCGAGCAGGAGCGTGATCCAGCTAGGGATCGCTGCTCGGCGTTCCGGATAGCGATGGGAGGCGGCGGGACCAGGGTTCATGGATTGAGAACTTATAGAAGGCCGGCGCGTTTGCTCAAGCTGCAAGAGCCGGCTGATACCGCATCCGGTTTCGCAGGCGTCACCCCGGAAAGCGCTCTCAGCGCTTATCCGGGGTCTTGCAGCATTCGAAGCGCACGTAAACATCCCAGATACGGCGCGAAGGGCGCCGTTCCGGGATGACAACAGCGGCCAGCGAAGCATTCAACCGGATTTCGTGTGACAGACAGCTCGCCGGTTGTCCGCGGGCATGTGGCCGCCTATCTCGATTGGGCCGTCTGCGGCTTGAGCGTTGCGGACAGGTGCTCGCGGCGCAAGCGCAAATCGAGACAGATCATGAATGAAATTCCGCTTGAAGGCACCGAAGAACGGCTAAGCTGGCTCGAAGCGCGGGCCGGGGAGGCTTATGCCCGCATGTACGATTCGGAGTTCGGCGCCCCTGCCGCCGCGTGTTACAGCGACGCCAAGGAGTTTCTTTATGACGCCATCGGCTTGGCGCAGCGCCTCGGCAAACCGGAGGAGGCGGAGAGGCTCTGCTGTCGTCTGGCTCACATAAAAGCGGTCTTTCGCAGCCAATTCTCGGCTTGAACCGGCTGCCGCGTGCTTCTCCGAAGTTTTCGTATGAAGTTCTTTCATATGGAACAAAATCGATCAAATTCCGTTTACGTAAGCGCAACGGTTTTAGAGCAGCCTTAATGGCTGTTCACTAAGGGTCGACAAGATGTCATTCGAACCATATCTACGTGCCGCCGGGGATGGTACCTTGGAACTCTTGGTTCCATCGGCGGGCGGCGCCGTGCACGTTCTTCCTTACTGCTTCCATACCGAGGAAGACGCGGCCAATTGGCTCGCCAGCCGGAAGGGCCGTGAGCGGATCAGGCAAATCCGCAGCCGGTACGAAAAAAGCAAACGTGGGACCCCTCGCTACACGCTTCATACGGGAGCGGTGCTGTCCTAGGGTCTACCCGGCTCTCTGATTGAATCAAAGCCGGTCCCTAGTTCTTTGTTTTACTGTGCTTCTTTCCGGAAAACCGCTTCACACTTTTCTGGAAGCACGCTAGAAGCCATGCAAAGCACCATAGCGGGCGGTTATTTACGCGCCCGCTCTTCCGTGCTATGGGCAGCGCATGTGCACCTTTACAACCAGCAAGGGTCAATCTTTTCTGAGCCGACGATGCGACCGCCATCGGTAACGGCTTCGCACGTGTATTGATACCCGCTCCGCGAGCCCCTTCGTTTCTATTCATCGAGGTAAAAGGTTCGCGCGATGACCGCCGCTGAAATCAGGTTGCAAACGCCAGACGACTTCCCTTTATTGACGAAATTGAACGAGGACACCTTCGGGCCGGGGCGGTTTGCGCGTACCGCGTTCCGGGTGCGTGAAGGGGCGGCGGAGGAGCCGCGGCTGAACCTGTGCGCGGTGCAGGATGGCAGCATGATCGGCGCGGTGCAGCTGACCCCCATCACCATTGGCGGGGTCAGCGGTGCGCTGCTGCTCGGGCCCCTCATTATAGAGAAAGCGCATAATAATCAGGGGCAGGGGCTTCGGCTAATGCTTGAAGGCATGGCTCGCGCACGCGAGCTTGGCTACAAGCTCGTCATTCTTGTCGGCGATTTGCCTTATTATGCGCGAGCGGGATTTGCTGTCACGCCGTCCGGCCGCATCGTCATGCCGGGGCCTGTTGATCCGGCTCGGCTGCTTTATGCGGAGCTCGTGCCCGGTGCGCTTGAGGCCTATAGCGGCTTGGTACGCGGGCTGCCCGCCAGCGGCATCAGCGCGTAAAAACGCGGTGAAGCGATCAGCCGGCAAGCTTTGCGATATAGCGTGGAAGCGCGAAGGCTGCCTTGTGAACCTCCGGCGAGTAATAGCGCGTATCGATGCCCGAAGCCTTGAACCGGCCTTCGATAACGCTAAGCGGTGTGGCGCGTAAGCCCGCATCGCTAGCCGCCCACGCGAGTGCGAACGGGCCTCCGAAGTAGGTGGGCTGGTCCACAAGATAGGCCGCCTTGTCGGCGAAGATCGTTGCGAACAGCGCCATGGTTCCGGTCAAGTGATCGGGATGGAGGAACGGCAAGCCGTTTTGGGTGATCAGCACGCCCGGCTCGTTGAGGCAACGCGCGCAGCCCTCGAAAAACGCGGCGGTGAACAGCACCGCGGCCGGCCCCACCGGCTCGGTGGAGTCGACGATGATCGCGTCGAAGCGTTCCGGAGTTTCCGCCACATAGCGCACGCCATCGGCGATGATCACCTCGACGCGGGGATCGCCGAACGCGCCCTGGCTAATTTGGGGCAGGTGCTCCTTCGAGAGATCGACCACTGTGCGGTCGAGTTCGCACAGCACCAAGCGCTCGACGCTTTTGTGTTTGAGCACCTCGCGCATCACGCCGCCATCGCCGCCGCCGATCACGAGCACGCGCTTCGCGCGCTCCGCGCCGAGCGAGAACAGCGGCACATGGGCCATCATCTCGTGATAGATGAACTCGTCCTTGGTGGTGAGCTGCACGACCCCGTCGAGCATCATCACGCGCCCGAAGGTCGCGTTATCGAAAATGATGAGGTGCTGATGCTCCGTGCGGTTCTCGTACAAAACGCGGTCGGCGATCATCGAGCAGCGGAAATGCGGATGAAGCGTCTCATCGACCCAGCGTGTCATGCCTTTTCTCCCGGCGCATAGCCGCGCTTAAAAACCAGGTTCTTGGATATCAGGATCTGTACGGTTTCGCCTTTTTGATTCTTTGTCGCCGTTCGCAGCGTCGCAATCGCCTGGTTAGGCTTTGAACGCGATGGGGTGATCTCGATAATTTCGCACTCGACGGAAAGCTCGTCGCCGGGGCGTGTCGCTCTCGGCCAGGAGATCTCCCCGCCAAGGCCGATAAGGCCGCCTGCAAGCGGTGCGCCATTGACCAGCATGCGCATGGTGATGCCCACAGTCTGCCATCCGCTCGCGGCCAAGCCCTTGAACACGGTGTTCTTTGCGGCTTCGGGGTCGGTATGGAAAGGCTGCGGATCGTATTCTTTCGCAAAGGCGATGATCTCCGCCTCGCTGATTTTTTCCGGACCCGCCGTGAAGGTCATGCCCACATACAAATCCTCAAGATGAAGCAAATCCTTAGGCATCGGCTCTCTCCCTGTCCGGCCGCGATCGTGTGTTGGAAGGGCTGTGAAGTTCCAACTCTTGGAACTATTAGGTGCGGCAAGGGCTGCGGAGCAAGGGATTGACTCCCAGTTCACGCATTTGTGCCGGTCCCGGACATGAGGCAGGTAAGGGCGCCCTGACAGGAACGCCCTCGGTTTTCGGGCTTGCTAGGCAGCAAACCTAAGCTGTACGGCAGCTTCCTGGCCGCGCAGGTGCTCCTTGACGATGATCTCCCCCGGTTCGAACGCTTGCCGGATCACATCGATCGCTAGATGAGGTTTGGCATGTCCGCACATGAAGATATCGATGGCGGCGTAGCCGTACTCCGGCCAACTATGAATCGAAATATGTGATTCCGACAGCACCGCCACTCCAGAGACTCCGCCATTCGGCGTGAAATGATGCAAATGAATATGCAGGAGCGTAGCCCCCGATACGTCAATGCATTCTCTGAAAGTTCGTTCGATGTAGTCGATGTCGTCAAGCCGCGTGCCATTTAGCACGTCAACCAGTAAGTGCGTCCCGGCGAATTTCACGCCGTTGCGCTCGCAGAAGTAGTCTTTGTTTTCCTCGCTGTCCGAAAGCGTAACAACAAGGGCCTGCTTTTCTTCCGTTTGGGCGGTGCTTGAACCTCGATCCAAGTCCATCCCCAATTGGAAGAGGCCGTCATGGAATGCCATATGGCGTCCTCCCCAACCAGTAGATGTCCAGATGTGAACAGGGGGGGT
>JBKQOR010000080.1:0-15212 GCA_052145435.1 Rhodomicrobium sp.
TGAACGAGCAGCCCACCGGGATCCTGTCCGACGACCGGATCGTGACGCTACTCAAAGCCGAGGGCATCGACATTGCCCGGCGCACGGTTGCGAAATACCGCGAGGCGCTGCGAATTCCCTCCTCAGCGGCGCGGCGCAGGCAGAAGCGCGCGGCTTACGCGGCTTGAGTGCTGCCGGCAATTTTAAGGAGCGGCCTTTCCATCCAGGTGATTCTGGAGGACAGAGATCAGCCGCCCCATGTGATGATCGAAATCCTGCACGGGATCGACGCGCGCTGCGTTTCGGCGGAGCAGGGGACGCAAGCTTTCAGGCAGCTTGCCGGCTTCAGGCGGCTCCGCCTTGCCGATGAGAACTGGAATGACCGGCACGTTGCGTTTGAGGGCCATCTCAATCTCGATGCGCACGAAATCATTAGGATTATTAAGCCGTGGCTGTCCCTGGTCATCCGCGACGGTTAGCCAGTTACGCCCCATGAGAACCAGCACAGCATCCGCCCTGGCTACGGTGTCATCTATGTATTTGTGAAAATCTACTCCCGGTGGAATGCTGTCGATATCCATGAATACGGCGTCGCGTCCGAATTTACGGGTCAGCCGTTCGTGAATCCTCCCGACAATCAATTCTGTGTCCGCTCGCCGGTACGAAATGAAAACTTTCTTAGTTGCTGACGAAAACCGCAATATCCGCTTGGCGATGGCCGTCCATGAAATGCGTTTAGGCGTGACTGGGCTATCATCCTGCTCGAAGTCATCCTCAGCGGGGAAAAAGTCTTCCTTAAGTTCGTCTTCGTGAGCCGCAAGCGGCGGATGAACGCCTCCCGCGTACTCGCTATGAATGTCTTGCTCTTCGCTAGGCCAGCTTTCCTGCGGCTCGAAACGCGGATCGAAACGGTCCCGCTCATAGCCTTGCGGCGCGCCAGCCGTGTCGTATCCGCTTGGATTGTAGGGGTGGGGCGGCGCGTAGCCGCGATCCATCGGCGCCTGAGGGGCTTGGGGCGGGTAGCCGCGCTCCGTCTGCATCGGCCGCTGCTGCGGCTGGTCCTCGGGCAGGAAAAAGCGCGACGCTTGGGTTTCTTGGGCGGCAATCCGCGCGGCAAAACCGCGCTCGTAATTCGGCGCCGCGGGGGGCGCCTCGCGATGATAGTATTCCTGCTCTTCACGGCGAGGGGCTGACGGCTGCATCATGGGCGCGCGCGCCGGAGTGGACTCGTAGGTTTCCGGACGATAGCCGCCCTGACGGCCATGCGGATTTTGCTCGTAGCCCGAGGGCGCAGCCGGCTCGCGGGTGAAAAGATCGTCGCGGACATCGCGAAGGGGCAGCACGGGAAATGGGGAACTTACAAGCGGAAGGCCGCGCTCCTTGCGCTCTTCGGCGTCGAGGATATTGCGGACGCTTGCCAGCATATCCTCCACCAGGTTTTCGCCGGGAGGCTGACGCGCGGGCTCACAGACCGGCGGCGGCGGAGCGTATAGGGCGTCGGGCTCCACAAACTGAAAATATTCTGGCGGAGCTTGCGGCGGTTCGTAGCCGTGGGGCTGATGCGTCGGCGCAGGAGACGGAGGGGCATAGGACTGCCTCCTAAAACGGGAATAGGGCGCATGCTGGGGCTGGCTCCCCCGGCCTTTCTCGCCTTCATCGCCGCAGGGCGGAGGCTGAGGCATGGGATCATACACCTGTGGCGGCGGCGGAGCGTTTGGGGCCACCGGCTGCCTGCTAAAGCCAGAATAGGGCTCCCCTTGATCAGCGCGGCGACCGCGGCGCGATGCCGAATCGTCATTCGTTGACATCGATATATCGCCCTCCAGCACCAAATAGAGGAGACTTTGAGTCAGGCCGTCGAAGAATGCGTACTACCATCCCCCCGGCTCCGATGGGCGGCGGGAAAAAGGTCTCTAAAAAGTCTCATCAACCTAACGAGATGATTTTAGCTCTTCAATCTTGCGAAAAGCAAGGCGCAGCCGCGCCGAAACTCCGCGTTGCGCCAAATAATTTGCCCCTGCGATCAGGGCCACACTTCGTGCTCAAGGCCGAGGGCATCGACATCGCGCGGCGCACGGTTGCGAAATACCGCGAGGCGCTGCGCATTCCCTCCTCCGCCGCGCGGCGCAGCCAGAAGCGCGCGGCTTCTGGCTGGTGCCGTGTTTACCGCGCCCATTCCTTCTAACGCCCATCGCACACCACTCCTAACCTTCATTCCGGAACAACGCCTGCGCCATCCGGGATCGTAATAGGCGCCGGCATTCGCAACGATCCCGGATGATGCCTCCGGCATTTGCCCCTTTTGTTGCGTCCGGAATCGCACCGGGAATCGAAGACAGAGGGCTGCCGCTAAAAGGGCCTTCGGGGCACGCTATGCCCCCAGCATTGGGGATTTGCGCTAAACCAGATATCGCATATGATGGGAAGCTTAAATCCGTAAGAACAAGAAGTCTCAAAGAGGAAGCCCATGCGAGTTGCCGACATTTTAAAAACCAAAGGCACGCGTACCGTGATGACCGTTCGGCCGGGCGAAACCATCCAAGTACTGTCGCAGCGCCTTCAGCAGGCGGGCGTGGGTGCGATGATCGTCAGCGAGAACGGGCATACGATCGATGGCATTATTTCCGAGCGCGATTTGGCCTATGCGCTCGCGGCCCATGCTGGGCATCTTCATAGGCTGCGAGTCTCCGAATTGATGACGAGAACGGTCGTCAGCTGCACGCCTGATCACAGTATTGCCGAGGTGTCGAAAATCATGACCATGCAACGTATCCGGCACCTTCCCGTGATGGAAGGCGGAAGGCTCGCCGGCCTCATCAGCATTGGCGATGTTCTCAAACATCGTCTGTCCGAGATCGAATTGGAAGCGAACGTGTTGCGCGATATTTCGATCGCTGGCAGGCGCTGAATCCGGCCCCCTAAGTAAATAAATTGAGCCGGATAACTTGAGCGCCAATATTGCAATTTGGCGCCCACGTTTGTCAGGCTGGCCGTGGGTCAAAGTGAGCGTAACGGTCTGTCCGTCAAAGTGAGCGTAACGGTCTGTCCCTTGCGAAGGCACGCCACCGCTTGGCTTTGGGGTGGAGGCGGTGAGTGAATTACTTGTTTTCACCCATTGAGTGAAGGCAAGTAATTTTGCATGGCGTTCTTATATAGTGGCGGACCTCTCATATCATTCGCTTCCGCGCTATCAGAAATACCGGCCGCTTGCCCCCAACACGGCGGTAATCAGGCCCAGCACCAAGTTGAAGCGCACCAGCGGCCGGATCTGCCCGATGGCCTTCTCTGCCGCCGCCCAATCCGCGGCGGGCACGGCGCGGTTGAAGCGCTGCCATGGTCCGAAATAGATATAGCCATAGACGAGCGCCATGACGATGCCTGCCGCCATCATCGCGTTAACGGAGGCAGTCGCGCCGGCGAAGCCTCCGAAGCCCAGGGAAATCATGGCAAAGCCGCTTACGAGAATCGCCGCGACGCTGAGCTGAACCCACCGAAAGAAGCGCGAGAAGACGCGATGCCAAAGCGGCAGCCGGATGGCGGCGTCGAGCGGCCCGGCGCTAGGCCGCAACACCATGTGCGCGAAGAACATGCCACCAACCCAGATCATGACCGCCACGATGTGGAACGCCTGTCCGATTGCCATTTCCGGTTCTCCTCAATTTTTCACCCGCGCGCTTTGCGGCGCGTTCCCTTTCGCCGCCGTTCGCGCCTTCGTCCGGGACCTTATCCGAAACGCAAGCGAAAGGTGAATCGGGAAATAGGCTAGTGTGGCGTCTCGCAATTGCCTTCACCCTTCGTGGCTATCCTCGCGAAGGCAATTGCGAGACATAAGCCACACTAGCTCTTTGACTCTGCTAGTGTCCCTATGTCTCCGAATTACCGTGCGAGCTCTCGGCAAAGGTAGCGGTAATTCGGAGACGGGACACTAGCGGCAGCGTCGCCCCGCGGTCTGAGGGGCGATAAAATCCATCGATTGCACAAAGTTGCGCCTGCCATTATATTGCTTGAGACCCTTCGATTGCGGGTTCCCCCACACAATCGGACAAGACGCCCAGGAAGCCGGGACGGCGAGCTTCCAGGAGAAGAGGAAACTATGACCGAAAAGCCCCTGATGCCTAAGGCCACGGCCGTTTGGCTCGTCGAGAACACCTCGCTGACTTTTGAGCAAATCGCGGATTTTTGCGGCCTTCATGTGCTGGAAGTAAAGGGCATCGCCGATGGCGACGTGGCGCATGGCATTCGCGGCTCCGACCCGATCACATCAGGGCAGCTCACCCGCGAGGAGATTGCGCGCGCGCAAGACGATCCCGCCTACAGGCTGAAGCTGTCCCGGTCGAAAGTCTTCATCCCTGAGGTCAAGTCGAAGCGGGCGCCGAAATACACGCCCGTATCGCGCCGTCACGACCGCCCCAACGCCATTTTGTGGCTCTTGCGCCATCATCCCGAGCTTCGCGATACGCAAATCATGCGCCTTGTCGGCACGACGAAGACGACAATCGAGTCCATCCGCGAGCGCACCCACTGGAACGCAGCCAACTTGCAACCGCAGGACCCGGTGGCGCTTGGGCTTTGCTCGCAGATCGACCTCGATTCCGAGGTGCGCAAAGCCGCCAAACGCGTCGAGGAGGAGAAGCCGGAGGCGCCTATGCCGGCCGGCATCACGCTACAGCCGCTTGTCGAGCAGCCCTATCTCGATATCGAGGAGTGGAAATAGCGAGAGCAAGGCAGCAACGGCCGTAAGAATCGCGGTATAAGAGGATGCTGTCATTCCCGCGAAGGAGGGAATCCGTTTTTCGTCACGCGAAAGCGAGATGCCGGAAGGATGCCCGCGTGCGTGCGCGGGTGCTAACTTAAGACTTGTTCAGCTACGGACGCGATTGACGGTCAGCGGTAGAAGCCTAAAACCGATCGAGCCATGCAAACTTACCTCGACCTTTTGCGCTCGGTGCGCGAACGCGGCGTCAAGAAGAGCGACCGCACTGGGACTGGCACGCTGAGCGTGTTCGGCCGGCAGATGCGCTTCGATCTCAGTCAGGGCTTCCCGCTTTTGACCACCAAGAAACTTCATTTGAAGTCGATCGTTCACGAACTCTTATGGTTTTTGTCCGGCGATACGAACGTCGGCTATCTAAAGGCCCATGGCGTGTCGATTTGGGACGAGTGGGCGGACGAGGCCGGCAATCTCGGCCCGGTTTACGGCGCGCAATGGCGTTCTTGGCCCTTGCGCGATGGCGGCACCATCGATCAGATCGCCGATGTCGAACGGGCGTTGAAAACCGATCCTTATTCCCGGCGCCACATCGTGTCCGCTTGGAACCCGGCCGATCTGCCGCTCATGGCTCTGGCGCCCTGCCACTGCCTGTTCCAATTCTATGTGGCGGAAGGGCGCCTTTCCTGCCAGCTTTACCAGCGCTCGGCCGATGTCTTTCTGGGCGTGCCATTCAACATCGCCTCATATGCGTTGCTCACCATGATGATGGCGCAGGTGACAAACCTGTTGCCCGGCGAGTTCGTTCACACTTTTGGAGATGTGCATCTCTATCTCAACCATATCGAGCAGGCGGACGAGCAGCTCAAGCGCGAACCGGCACCGCTTCCTCAAATGTCGCTCAACCCGGCAGTGCGCTCGATCTTCGATTTTTCCTATGAGGATTTCACGCTGACCGGCTATAAACCCCAGCCTGCGATCAAGGCGCCGGTCGCGGTTTGATGAACACGAGCATCCCTTTTACGCTCTCCTTGGTTGTCGCAATCGCCGGTAATGGCGTTATTGGGCGCGGCGGCACGCTCCCATGGCGGCTCGGCAGCGATCTGAAACGCTTCCGCCAGCTCACCATGGGCCACCCGCTCATCATGGGCAGGCGAACCTTCGAATCCATAGGCAAACCCCTCGACGGCCGGGACTCCATCGTTGTCACCAGCGCCCGCAAGCTTGCTGAGCGCGGCGCGCTCTTTTTTGTGCCTTCGCTGGAAGAAGCGATCACGGTCGCGCAACGGTGTGCGCGGGAACGGGGCGTGCGGGAAGCTTTCGTTATCGGCGGCGCAAGGCTGTTTGCGCAGGCGCTGCCTATCGCCGGGCGGGTCTATCTGACGCAGGTTCATGCCTCGCCCGAGGGCGATGTCTACTGGCGGCCCGAATTAGGCAGCGAATGGACCGAGCGCTCGCGCGCAGACCGGCCTGTTAGCGCGCGAGATGAATTCGCTGTAACGGACCTCGTCCTGGAGCGCATCCGCGCTTGACGCCGCTCTTCCCTTGCTCCATATGGCGCTCACATTGGCGATGCGCTCACGCCATAACTCCAAAAAAGAAGCATGGCCGCCTCGCCGCAGACACGAAGTGTCAACTCCTCGCTATTATTGACATCCCATTACAAAGTTGATGAATAGCCGGGAAAACGGCCTGAAGGCGCAAGCCGTGCCGATTGCAAAGGAATACTGAGATGCCCTGGTCACAGAACGGCGGCGGCTGGAAAGGCGGAGGGGGCGGTCCCTGGGGACAAGGCCCCGCGGGCGGCAATCCTCCTCCCGATCTTGAAGAGATGCTGCGGCGAAGCCAAGATAAGCTGCGCCAAGCCGTGCCGGGCGGGTTCGGGTTCTTCGGAACCACTCTCATTCTGTTGGTCGCGGCCGCGGCCATCGGTTATTTCGGGTTCACGGTGCGTGTTAACCCCGACGAGCGCGCAGTCGTGCAGCGCTTCGGCAAGTTCGACCGCGAGCTTTCGAACGGCTTGAACTTCCGCTGGCCCTACCCCGTCGAGGAAGTCACCATCGTGCCCTATACGCGCCAAAACCGGGTGGAAGTCGGTTTCAGCACCGGCACAAGCGGGCCCTACGGATCGATTCGCAATCCGGCCAAGCCCGAGGAAAGCCTGATGCTGACGGGCGACGAGAACATCGTCGACGTGAATTTCAATGTGTTCTGGAACGTGAAGAACGCTCCGGCCTACCTGTTCAACATTCGAAATCCCGGCAACAACCCCGATGCCAATGCGAATGTGAAGGCCGTTTCGGAAAGCGCTATGCGCGAAATTATCGGTCAGAACGACATTCAACCCATCCTTACGAAAAGCCGCCAGGAGATCGAGGAGTCCGTAAAGACGCTCATTCAGCGCACACTCGATAGCTACAAGTCCGGCATTCAGATAACTCAGGTTAATTTGCAAAAGGTGGACCCGCCCGCGGACGTGATATCGGCTTTCCGCGACGTTCAGGCCGCACGCGCAGATCAGGAGCGTGCCCGCAACGAGGCGCAAACCTACGCCAATCGTATCATTCCGGAAGCTCGCGGCCACGCTCAGCAAATCCTTCAAGACGCCCAAGGTTATCGCGAGCAGACGGTCGCCGAGGCAAAGGGACGCACGCAGCGTTTTCTGAAAGTGTATCAGGAATATAAGAAGGCGCCGGATGTCACGCGCCGCCGCATCTATCTGGAGACGATGGAGCACGTGCTCGGAGGCATGGATAAAATTATCCTCGACGAAAAGGCCAATGCGGCAAGCGTGGTTCCCTTTCTTCCGCTGAGCGAACTTCAACGTGCAGGTCAGGCTGGAGGCCAGCGATGAAAGCCTTTTTTACGGGACTTTTGATGATCATCGCCGCCGGTGCCGCCGGCGCCGTCATCTTCTCCGCTTTTATCGTCGACCAAACGCATAAGGCGCTTGTTCTGCAATTCGGCGAGCCTGTGCAAGTGATAACCGAGCCCGGGCTTTACTGGCGCAAGCCCTTCGTGCAAACCGTCGAGCAATTCGACAACCGCATTCTCGACCTCGAAACCGACGAGCAGGAGGTGATCGCTTCCGACCAGAAGCGCTTGGTCGTCGACGCCTTTGCACGCTATCGCATTTTCGATCCGTTGCAGTTCTACCAAGCGTTCAGGACCGAGGCAGGCGCGCGCCCCCGTTTGACTGCCATCGTCGATTCCACGATCCGCAGCGTGCTCGGCCGCGCTCCCTTCATCGACGTCATCCGCAATAGGCGCGAAGAGCTCATGAAACAGACGATCGCGCTCGTTAATAATGAGATGCACAATTTCGGCGTCGAAATCGTCGACGTCCGCATCAGGCGCGCGGATCTTCCCGAAGCCAACAGTCAAGCCATCTACAAACGCATGCGCACCGAGCGCGAGCGTGAGGCGGCCGAGCTGCGTGCCCAGGGTAGCGAGCAGTCGCAGCGCATCAAATCCACGGCCGACAAGGACGTGACTGTGCTTCTTGCGAACGCGAACCGCGAGTCGGAGCAGATACGCGGCGACGGCGATGAGGAACGCAACCGGATTTACGCGGAGGCTTTCAGCCAGGACAAGGACTTCTTCGCCTTTTATAGGTCGATGCAAGCTTACGAGGAAGCGCTGAAGGGAACGCACTCGCGCATTGTGCTCTCTCCAACCTCCGAGTTCTTCCGCTATTTCAACGCCCCGGCTGGCGATGCGACGGGTGGCGCGAAGGAGGCTATGCCGGCAAAGCTGGGCTCGAGCGCTGCCGCAACGCCAGCCTCACGCTGACATCGAACGCTCGATCGGCGAGGCTTTTACCCCGTGTTTCTTCGAAATCCGGTAAGGTGAACATTGCGCAGAACGCAATTACACCTCACTTTATTGGGGGCGGTTGCATTCTGGCCCCGCGTGCGCAGAGTCACTTCATGTTTTCGGCTGAGGCCCCATGACGCTTCATACTGGTTACCGGTTCCTATTAGGTGCCGGTGTTCTTGCCCTGGCTTCCATGGCGGTTAGCGGGCAATCCGCGGCTTTTGAGCCTGAGTCCGGTCAATCGTTCGCCGATGTCGCAAGCCGCGTCCGGAGTTCCGTCGTCACCGTAGCTGCTGCCGTCATCGACAGGAGTGCGCTCGCGGCGAAGGGCAAAAAGGGCGAAGCGGACGAGGACAGCGCCCGCGGGCCGCAGCCTCAAGAGGATTTCAGCCCCGCGCGGCCAAAACAAAAGCCCGGCGAGCCTCCGCGCCAGTTCTCATCGATAGGCTCCGGTTTCGTGATCGATCCCCGCGGCCTCATTGTAACCAACAATCACGTCATTGAAGGCGGTAACGCCATCTACGTCATCTTATCCGACGGGACCGAGCTAAAGGTCGACAAGGTCGTCGGAAAGGATCCAAAATCGGATATCGTCGTGCTGAAGGTCACGCCCCAAGCGTCGAAACCCCTTCCGGCCGTCTCTTTCGGCGATTCGTCGCGGACGCGAGTTGGCGACTGGGTTCTCGCAATCGGAAATCCGTTCGGTCTCGACGGCACCGTGACCGCTGGAATCCTTTCCGGCCGCGGCCGCGATATCAGCGCCGGGCCCTATGACGATTTTCTGCAGACGGACGCCGCGATCAATCGCGGCAACTCCGGCGGACCTCTTTTTAACGCGTCCGGAGAGGTAATCGGCATCAACACGGCAATCTTCTCCCCATCCGGCGGTAGCATCGGCCTTGGCTTCGCGATCCCCTCGAATACGGCGCGCCGTGTCGTCGATCAGCTTGAACGCTACGGCGAGACCCGCTGGGGCTGGATCGGCGTGCGCATCCAAACGCCGAGCGACGATCTCGCCGCCGGTCTGCACCTCCCGGCAGCCGAAGGCGCGCTGATCGCCCGTGTCGACAAAGGCGGACCGGCGGACTTGGCCGGCCTCGCCGAAGGCGATCTCATTCTCTCTTTCGACGGCTTTCCCATCAAGCACGCGCGGCAGCTGCCGCGCTTCATCGCTCAGGCGCCTATCGGCGGGGAGGCGGATGCCGTGATCCTGCGCGGTGGCGAGCGTAAGACATTGAAAATTAAGGTCGGCCGCCTTGAGGATGCAGCAGCGCCAGAGCTTAGCAGCGCTCCTCAACCCAGAACTAAACGCCAAAAGGTCGGCAAAATCGGCTTCGCGCCCTTAACGGAGGATCTCCGTCAGCGCTTCGCCATAGCGGCCGAAGTAGAAGGTGCGGCTGTAACCCGCGGCCCAGTCGAGTTTGCCGCCGGGCAAACGCTTCAGCCCGGCGATGTCGTGGTTGAGGCCGCACAGCAAAAGGTGCGGACTGTGGCAGAGCTCGAAGCCCGCCTTGCCGAGTTGCGGCGCATGGGCCGGAAGGAAGCCTTGCTTACTGTCGAGAATCCGGGCGGCTCGGTCCGCTTTGCATCGCTGCCGCTCGGTGGCGAATAATGCTCCTCCTATGGAAAAACTCCTAAAGGCCGCCGTAAAGTCTCCCATCTATTTTTACCGCTACGCAATCTCGCCGCTCATCGGGCCGCGCTGCCGGCATTTGCCGTCCTGCTCGCAATACGCCCTCGATGCAATCGAGTTAAACGGCATTTGGATCGGCAGCTGGCTCGCCATCGGCCGCATCGCGCGCTGTCATCCCTGGGGTTCGAGCGGCTTCGATCCAGCACCTGATTTAAGTCATGCGGATATCCCGTTTTGGGCGCCCTGGCGTTACTTGCGATACCGGCGCCTTCAGGCACACTAATGCTAGGCTTTAGCTCGCAACTGACCGAATTATACATAATTTCATCGGATAAATTACGAATAAGCGCAAGCCTGGCCCATTGAAGATGCTTTATTATGCGAAAGTGTTACTACCCCTTCACTTAGCGTTCATAGTCCCTCTGCTCTACTCTGAACTGACGATGGGGATTACTTCTCGATGAGGAGTATCCCATCCTAGAGTCCATGAGGAACCAAGACCATGCGTATGATTTCCACCGGCGTTGCAGCAGCCTTTCTCTTCGCGTCCGCTTTCGGAGCGTTCGCGGCTCCTGCGGCTTCTTCGGCTCAGGGCGTGAAAACTGAGTCCGGCGCCATGAGCGTGCAGGACACTATGTCCAAGGACAAGCAGACAATGGCCAAGAAGCCGTTGCACCGCAAGTCGTCCCTGCACAGCAAGAAGATGCGTCACCGGACGTCGTTGAGCCACAAGACAACGCATCGCAAGACTGCCAAATTACGCACAACGCACAAGACCAAGACGATGAGCAAGGGTACATCCCCCTCATCTTCCACGTACTGAGCCTGAAGGAGTGCCGCGGAGCCGCCACAGCTCCGCGGGCATATAAGTTCGCGGGCCGATCCACAGGGCGCTTCGCCCGAGGCTTGCCCAGAACTTGACTTTTCGTGCCCAGGAACACATTAGAGATCATGCCAGCATCTTACCCGCATGTGTACGCGGGAGTGAGAGGATTCATGATTTCTTTGACCTTCCCCGACGGCTCCGCGCGGCAATATAAATCCGGTATCACCGGCGCGGAGCTTGCTGCATCGATTTCGAAATCGCTTGCAAAAAAGGCGGTTGCTGTAAGCCTCGACGGCGAACTCGCGGGCCTCGACGATCCCATTCAGGCAAATGCGCGCGTCAAAATCCTCACCCGCGACGATCCCGAAGCGCTGGAGCTGATCCGCCACGACGCCGCCCACGTAATGGCCGAGGCGGTGCAGGCGCTCTACCCCGGCACGCAAGTCACGATCGGTCCCGTAATCGAAAACGGCTTCTATTACGACTTCTATCGCGACGAAAGCTTCACGCCCGGCGATCTTGAAAAGATCGAGGAAAAGATGCGCGCGATTGTGGCCGCCGATAAGCCGTTCACGAAGGAGGTCTGGTCCCGCGGCAAAGCCCAGGACTTCTTCGCGGCCAGAGGCGAAGGCTTCAAGGTCGAACTCGTGGACGCGATCCCCGAGGACCAGGACGTAAAAATTTACAAGCAAGGCGAGTGGCTCGATCTCTGCCGCGGGCCGCATATGACCTCCACGGGCAAAATCGGCAAAGCCTTCAAGCTCATGCGGCTTGCCGGCGCGTACTGGCGCGGCGACCCTCGCCGCGAGCAGCTGCAGCGCATCTATGGGACCGCCTGGACCACAGAGGAGCAACTCGCCCAATATCTTCATCAGCTTGAGGAAGCAGAGCGGCGCGATCACCGCCGCCTCGGCCGTGAAATGGATTTATTCCACCTGCAGGAGGAGGCGCCGGGCTCGGTCTTCTGGCATCCCAAGGGCTGGACGCTCTTCCAAACGCTTATCCGCTACATGCGGCGGCGGCAGGAAGCAAACGGCTATGTCGAGGTGAACTCCCCCGACATGATGGAGCGCAAGCTTTGGGAGCAGTCGGGTCACTGGGAGAAGTTCGGCGAGAACATGTTCGTGACCGTGACCCCGGACGATCGCGTTTTCTGCTGCAAGCCAATGAATTGCCCCGGCCATATTCAGATCTTCAAGAATGGCCTAAAGAGCTACCGGGACCTGCCGCTCAGGATCTCCGAATTTGGCAAGGTTCACCGCTACGAGCCCTCGGGCGCACTGCACGGCATCATGCGCGTTCGCCACTTCACCCAGGACGACGCGCATATCTTCTGCACCCCTGAGCAAATTACGGGCGAATGCGTGAAGCTCAACGAGCTCATCCTTTCGATCTATAAGGATTTCGGCTTCGAGGACGTGCTCATCAAGCTTTCGACAAGACCGGAAAAACGCGTCGGCTCCGACGATGTCTGGGATAAGGCCGAGGATGCGCTGAGAGCAGCGGTGGAGAAGGCGGGCCAAGCCTATGTACTGAACCCCGGCGAGGGCGCGTTTTACGGCCCGAAGCTCGAATATACGCTTAGGGACGCGATCGGCCGCGAATGGCAGTGCGGCACGGTACAGCTCGACTTCAACCTGCCTGTCCGCCTCGGCGCTTTCTATATCGGCGAGGACGGCGCGAAGCATACGCCGGTCATGATCCATCGCGCGATGTTCGGAAGCATCGAGCGCTTTCTCGGCATTTTGATCGAGAACTACGCGGGCCACCTGCCGCTCTGGCTTTCGCCCGTGCAGGTTATGGTTGCCACCATCGTCTCGGACGCCGACAGATATGCAGGCAAGGTGCTTGCCGCATGTGCGAAAGCGGGCTTGCGCGCAGACATCGACCTGCGCAACGAAAAAATCAATTACAAGGTTCGCGAGCACAGCTTGGCGAAAGTTCCTGTCTTGCTTGTGGCCGGCAAGCGGGAGGCGGAGGCCAAGACCATTTCCATTCGCAGACTCGGGAGCCAAGCGCAGGAAACATTGCCGCTTGCCGAGGCCATCCGCCATTTATCGGCAGAAGCCGTGACCCCGGATATGTCCGCCTCGAAGCCGCAGAGCCGGGAAAAGGCAGCCTAAGCAGAGTTCGCAAGGGCGGCAATAAATTTCAGGCCCCGGATTTCGCTTTGCGAATGCCGGGCCAGCCCTGCACAAGCGTTGCACCGCTAAAATACGCTTATGCAAGCCGCTCAACGAGGGCGAGCTTATTTTGAGCGGCCGCAGATTCTGCTCAGTCCCCGTTAACGCTAAATTTTAGCTGTACAATTTAGCCTAAGTGATAGGTGCGATTTGCGCCCGATTCGCACGTACACTGACTTGAGCGGCGCACGCATGACAGCCATGTTAGGTAGGATCGTTTCGTCATTACAAGGTTTGTAAATAGAGGACCGGATTGAACTGAAGCGGAAGAAAGACGGATAAGACCATGGTGGAAATAGCAAATGCGCTGACCGCCGCCACGCCGGGTTTTCCGTCGCGCCCCGGAGGCTGGCACACGGAGATCCCCAAAAATCCGCTCTTTTCGAGCCTCTCGCGTCAGCAGCTTCGCCTCGTCTTGCCGCACCTCAAATGCAAGAAATACAAACGTGGCCGCGTCCTGCTTCAGCAGGGTGCCAAGAACCCTGGGAAAATTTATATCGTTCTCGACGGGCAAATCTCGATCACCAGACAGGGTATCTCGCCCCTGGAAAGCCGGCCGGTCGATTATGAGCTCGCCGAGCTTCGCAGAGCCGAGATTTTCGGAGAGGTTTCCTTTGTGGACGGCGGCCCGAGCTCGGTCTCCTTTCTGGCGAAAACCGATGTCTTACTTGCCATTGTCGATCTAAGCGCTTCGCGGCGCAGGGAAACCATCCGCAGGGTCCGCGAAATCGTCGCCGGAAAGCTGCGCCACCATATTGCGAGGCAGGCCGATGAATCGGTCGTTCTTCGCATGAACAGCCTGCGGCTCGAAAATCAGCTTGCGGCCTACCGCACGGGCGTCGGTCACATCGTTACGACAACCTTGTGCCTTCTGTCGTGCTACACGCTGGCCCTCAGCTTCCTGCCAGCCTTTAAAAACGAAACGCACGCCAATTTCGTGCTAAGCCCGCTAATTATACTGCTTTTCTCTCTCACCTTCATTCCTGTGATTGCGAGGAGCGGCTTTCCCGCGAGCTTCTTCGGCCTCCAGCTCGATAATTGGCCTACCGCGCTCGCACTCTCGCTGCGTGCGTCCGCTTTGTTCCTCGCAGCCTTCCTGCTGGTAAAATGGATTCTAATCAATACGTCGCCCAGTTTCGCTGGCGCCTCGCTGATCGGCAGCGCCGAAATCGTGGTTCGCGGTAAGGCGGCATCCTTTACCACATGGTATTGGCTCGCCTTCGCGGTCTATCTTCTTCTCACGCCCATGCAGGAGTTCGTTGCCCGCTCCGGCATTCAGGCGCCGCTCTACGCCTTCCTGCATGGCAGCGAGATGAAGCGGCGCTGGTTCTCAATCCTCGCATCCAATTTGGTTTTCACCGCCGCCCACGCGCATATCAGCCTCGCCTTCGCTCTTGCTGCCTTCCTGCCTGGAATATTGTGGGGCTGGCTTTTCGCAAAGACCAACTCGCTTATGGCGGCGATCGTTTCGCACCTCATCGTAGGCGGTGCCGGCGTCTTTCTCTTCGGCATAGAAGGCGTGGTGGCGAGGCTCGCCGCTTAGAGCGCTATCGCATTTGATGGAATCAAAGGCGCGCTCTGATTACCGGCGCACATTAATAGTGACCAGTGAATTGTCATTCCCGCGCAGGAGCGTGTGGAAAAACCGGTTTAGGCCCCTACTGTCATGGCCGGGCTTGACCCGGCCATCCAGACTATCATTGAACCTAAATCCGGCAGTTGAACCGGCGTCAGCCGCAAAACACCTGCCGGAACAGCGTGCTTGGCGATTTTTGCCGCGCACCCGCAGGGTGAGCCATTCCGCAGCGTCATTCCCGCGAAGGAGCCTGTGAAAAAATCGCCAAACCAGTTGAAACGCTTGAAATCCGGGCCGCACCGTCGTCCCCGCGGAGGCGGGGACCCATGCTAATAGCTTGTTCCAGCACGATAAATGGATTCCCGCCTTCGCGGGAATGACGTTCGTAGCTTATACGCTGGCTTCGCATTTCGATTTTTTCACACGCTCCTTCGCGGGAATGACAATTAGAGGCGATTGGGCCTCACCCAGTGGGTGACGGGCGGCCGGCA
>JBKQOR010000081.1:0-10690 GCA_052145435.1 Rhodomicrobium sp.
CGGAAAAGCCGGAAGCGATCGTCATGTCGCCGGGGCCTTGCACGCCGAACGAGGCCGGCATTTGCCTTGAACTTGTTAAGAAGAACAAGGGCCGCATTCCGCTCTTGGGCGTCTGCCTTGGCCACCAGACCATCGGGCAGGCCTTTGGCGGCCGGGTCATTCGCGCGCCGGTTCTCATGCACGGCAAGCTCTCCAAAATCTTCCACGAGGGAACGAGCCTCTTCAAGGGACTGCCCAGCGGGTTCGAAGCCACGCGGTATCATTCGCTGATCGTCGAGGCGGAAACGCTGCCGGCTTGCCTCACGGTCACCGCCCGCACCTCCGATGGCCTAATCATGGCTCTACAACACAAGAGTGAGCCCGTCTTCGGCGTGCAGTTCCATCCCGAGAGCATCGCCAGCGCCAACGGACACGCCATTCTCGCAAATTTCCTGATGCTCGCGGGTGTGAAGTGGGAACCGCGCAAGAAAGGTCTCGTTCCGCCCAATTTCGAAATCGCGGCCTCTCGCGCAGCCCTCGCTTGAGGATCAGGCCATGCTCGATCTAGCAACCGCGTTTCGCCCGCATTTGGAGAAAGTTGCCGCGGGACGCTCGCTTTCGCAGGAGGAGTCGAGAGAAGCCTTTCTCTGCATCATGCAGGGCGGCGTCTCCGAAATTCAACTCGCTGCCTTCCTCGTCGCACTCAAAGCCCGCGGCGAGACGGCGGACGAAATCGCAGGCGCGGTTTCGGCAATGCGCAGCCTCATGGTGCGCGTGACCGCGCCCGAGGGTGCCATCGACATCGTCGGGACGGGCGGAGATGCCAAAGGCACCTTCAACATATCCACCGCCACGGCATTCGTCCTTGCAGGCGGGGGCGTGCCGGTCGCCAAGCACGGCAACCGGGCGGTGTCGTCTAAGTCAGGCGCGGCAGACGTGCTTGAGAAGCTTGGCGTCAACATCAATTTGCAGCCCGGGGCGGTGGCCGCTTGCTTCGAAGCGGCGGGCCTCGCATTTCTGTGGGCGCCCGCGCATCACCCGGCCATGCGTCACGCAGCAGCGGTGCGGCAGGGGCTGAGATTGCGCACGATTTTCAATTTGCTGGGTCCGCTCCTGAACCCCGCCGGCACGAAACGTCAGCTGATCGGCGCGTATTCCAGGCATTGGCTTCAGCCCATGGCCGAAGTGCTCAACCGCGCCGGAGCGGTGCATGTCTGGGCCGTTCATGGCGCCGATGGCATGGACGAGCTTTCGACAACGGGCGCGAGCCATGTGGTGGAGCTGAAAGACGGAAAGCTCTCCTCTTTCGACGTTCATCCAAGCGATGCCGGCTTACCCGTCGCGAGCGCTTCCGACCTGCAAGGCGGCACGCCGGAGGACAGCGCGGCGGCAATGCGGGCTCTTTTGCAAGGCAAGCGCGGGCCCTTCCGCGATATTGTGCTTCTCAACGCCGCCGCAGCCTTTATCATCGCAGGCAGGGCGGCGGGCCTGAAACAGGGCGCAGCCTTGGCGGAAGCTTCGATCGATGAGGGGCGCGCGGAAAACGCGCTCGACGCCCTGATCGAAGCCAGTCACGCTGCTCCCAAGGATTCTTCAGGTGCGGCGGCCACTTAGCGCAGCGGAATAAACATGAGCATTCTCGATAGAATCGTCGCTTACAAGAAAGAAGAGGTCGCCGCGGCGAAGGCGAAAGTTCCGCCATCCGAGCTCGATGAGCGCCTTCGCGCGGCACCGCCATTGCGTGATTTCTTTGAAGCTCTTGGCCAGAAATGGGCACGTCTCGAGCCCGGCTTGATCGCCGAGGTCAAGAAGGCCAGCCCCTCGAAAGGCTTGATCCGGCCGGATTTCGATCCCGCCGCGATCGCACGCGCCTATGAGCGGGGCGGAGCGGCATGCCTTTCGGTTCTGACCGACGGCCCTTCGTTTCAGGGATCGCCGGAAGCACTGATCGCGGCGCGCGAAGCGACCTCCTTGCCGGTGCTGCGCAAAGACTTCCTGGTCGATCCCTATCAGGTGGACGAATCGCGCGCAATGGGCGCAGACTGCATCCTCGTCATTATGGCCTGCACGCCGGATAGCCTTGCGAATGAGCTTTTCTCCGCGGGCCGCGACAGAGACATGTCCGTTTTAGTCGAGGTGCATAACGAGGACGAGCTTGAACGCGCGCTGGTGCTCGATGCCTGGCTGATCGGCATCAACAACCGGGATCTGAACAGCTTCCAAACGCGTCTGGAAACGACGGAAAGGCTGGTGCAGCTGGTGCCGCCCGGCCGCCTCATCGTATCGGAGAGCGGAATCTTTACCGCGGCCGATATTTCGAGGCTTATGCGGGCCGGCGCCGGGGCGTTCCTCGTGGGCGAGAGCTTGATGCGGCAAAGCGACGTCGAAGCCGCGACGCGCAAGCTTCTGTCGCCTGCGCCGCAGCTTTGGAGCCCCGGCGCGTCCGCATGAGCGAGCTTACTCATATCAACGCCAAGGGCGAGGCCGTCATGGCCGATGTGGCGGGCAAAGCCGTCACCGAACGCGTTGCGGTTGCCGAGGGTTACGTGGTCATGGCCGCGGGCACCCTGCGCCTCATTGAAGCGGGCGATGCCCCAAAGGGCGACGTGCTTGCCACGGCGCGCATTGCCGGGATCATGGCGGCCAAGCGGACGCACGAGCTCATCCCGCTCTGCCACCCTTTGGCGCTCAGCAAAGTCAGTGTCGATTTCGGGCTTCTTGCCGAGCGCTGCAGCGTGCGCGTTGAGGCGATGGCAAAAGCGCTTGGCCAGACGGGCGTCGAGATGGAAGCACTAACCGCTGTCGCGGTCAGCTGCCTTACGCTTTACGATATGTTGAAGGCGCGCGACAAAGGGATGCGTATCGAGGGGATCCGCCTTTTGTCCAAAACAGGCGGGAAATCTGGCGACTTTTTCGCCCCCGCCAACGAAACACCGGAACAATCATGACGCTGATGACTGTCGCCGAGGCGAAGGCCCGCATCCTTAACGGCGCCGAACCGTTGGGCGGCGAAGCCGTCTCCTTATACGAGGCGCGGGGACGTGTGCTGGCGGATGGTCTTAGGGCCAAACTCACTCAACCGCCTTTCGATGCCTCCGCCATGGATGGTTACGCGGTTCGCGCCGAAGATGTCCGCACGGCGCCGGTAAGTCTGAAGGTAACAGGAACCTCTGCGGCGGGCCATGGATTCGCCGGCAGAGTCGGCCCGCAGGAAGCCGCTCGCATTTTCACAGGCGCGCCGCTTCCCGAAGGTGCAAACACCGTCGTGATCCAGGAGAATACGAGGACCGAAGCGCCCGGCACCGTCGCAATTTTGGACTCTGCTCCCGCGGGCAAGAACGTCCGCTTGCGCGGCTTCGATTTTAGCGAAGGCGAGGTCCTGATCCCAGCGGGAACAAGGCTTGGCAGCCGGCACTTGATGCTGGCCGCGGCTATGAACCATCCCACGTTGCCTGTGCGGCGCAGGCCCGCCGTCGCGGTTTTAGCAAACGGCGACGAACTGGTGCCACCGGGAAACGTTCCGGGCGCGAGCCAGATCGTCTCGTCGATACCCGCAGGGATAAAGCCCGCTGTCGAGGCCTGGGGCGGAAAGGTTCTGCTTCTCGACATTGCCCGCGATAGCAAAGAGAGCATCGCGGCTTGCGTCCTTGCAGGCGCCCGCGCCGATATTCTCCTCACCATCGGCGGAGCCTCGGTTGGCGAGCACGATCTTGTGCGCAGCACCCTGGAGGAAAGAGGGGCACGGTTCGAGGTCTTGAAGGCTGCCTTGCGCCCCGGTAAGCCGGTCATGTTCGGCTTCCTGGGCGAGCAGAGGGTCATAAGCCTGCCAGGCAATCCGGCCTCTGCGATGATCTGCGCCCGCGTCTTCCTGAAGCCTCTCATCGACGCCCTCCTCGGCCTTGATCCCGCCGAACCCCTCCAGCAACTGCCGCTGGCCCGGCCGATCGAGGCCAACGGCAGCCGCGAGCATTACATGCGCGCGATTGCTGCGGGCGGCACAGTGGCTCCGATTGCGGATCAGGACAGCTCGCTTATGAACGCACTTGCCAATTCGAATTGCCTCATTGTCCGGCCGGTAAACGCACCCGCTCTCCCGGAGGGTGCGCTTGTGCCGGTTATATCGCTCGATTTTTAACCCCCATCCGCGTTTTTGCTTGCGGAACTTAAGGGGAACGCTTATTGATGTTCTCGGTTTGTACAACGCGCTGCCGCAACCTCGATCGGGCCTTTCATGCTGACACCCAAGCAGAAGCAGCTACTCCTTTTCATTAACGGGCGCATAGAAGCAACTGGCGTTTCGCCGTCGTTCGACGAGATGAAAGAGGCCCTGGATTTGAAGTCGAAATCCGGCATCCATCGCCTGATTATGGCACTGGAGGAGCGGGGCTTCATCCGCAGATTGCCCCATCGGGCGCGAGCCCTTGAGGTGATGAAGATGCCTGAGCGGGCTCGCGCGGCGTTCGACCGTCCGCGCGGCTTCATGCCGACCGTCATCGAGGGGCATAAGCGATCCTTCGAGGAAAGCCCGCAAGTGCCGTTGCTTCGCGATCGCGACGATGGCGGTGTGTCCGTTCCCGTGATGGGCCGTATTGCCGCCGGCGTTCCAAGGTCTGCCATCGAGGACCATAGTCATGCCCTCGTAATGCCGCCCGAGTTTCTCGCCCAGGGCGAGCACTTTGCGCTTGAGGTGCGGGGCGATTCCATGATCGACGCGGGTATTCAGGAAGGCGATACCGTCATCTTGAGGAGGACCACCACGGCGGAAAGCGGCGAGATCGTGGTTGCACTTATCGACGAGGAAGAAGCAACGCTTAAGCGGCTGCGCAAAAAGGGGCAATCGATTGCGCTCGAGCCCGCCAATCCCGCATTCGAGACGCGAATCTTCGGGCCGGACCGGGTCAGAATTCAGGGCAAGCTCGTCGCACTTCTCAGGCGCTATTGACGGCCAGAGCAGGCTCCGCGCCGGCGCTAACCCTAAAGTGCGATAAAAATATTTCACATCCGTATGAGAAAGAGAGCTTGATGCAGTATATTCAGGCAACTCTAGGATCTGGAACGAGGGAGCGCCGTATGGCCGAAACACGCGATAAGGCAGGCAATCTGCCGTCGATGCCTTTGCCCGGCTGGCAATCTCCAGAGCAATTCACCACAAACATGCTGCGCGCCTTCGAGCTGAGCGGGCAGATCGTGAAAAAAATCGTCGAGGATAAGGACAAGCGCGACGGCGCGTTCACGGTCGTTGGCGGCCTCGCCGATTCCGGAAAACTGTTCGCGCCTATCGTGCAACATTGGATGAGCGACCCAAACGGGCTCGCCGCCGCTCAGGCTAAGCTCAGCCAGGATTTGATCGAATTATGGGGCCGCACATATAAGCGATTTCTCGGCCAGGAAGTCGCGCCTGTCATCAAGGCTTCTCCCGGCGATCCGCGTTTCCAGGACAAGGAATGGACCGAAAATGCCTTCTTCGATTTCCTCAGGCAAGCCTATCTGATCACCGGCAGATGGGCTGAGGAGCTGGTCGAGAAGGCCACAACGGTCGATCAGCACACCAAACATCGTGCCGAGTTTTATCTGAACCAGATCGTCAGCGCACTTTCGCCGTCGAATTTTCCTTTCACAAATCCCGAGGTTATCCGCGCGACGTTCTCAACGGGTGCGCATAATCTCGCTACGGGTCTGGCCCAGCTTTTGGCGGATCTGCAGCAGTCCGGTGAGCTGCTTCGTATCCGGCAGACGGATATGTCGGCGTTCGAGGTCGGCAAGAACCTGGCGGTAACGCCAGGCAAAGTCGTGTTTCAGAACGACATCATGCAGCTCATTCAGTATTCGCCCTCCACGGAGACCGTTTACGAAATCCCCCTGCTGATCGTTCCGCCATGGATCAATAAGTATTACATCCTCGATCTCACGCCGCCGAAATCGTTCATCAAATGGGCGGTAGATCAGGGCCTTACCGTTTTCGTCGTCTCCTGGGTGAACCCGGGCGCGAACCTCGCCGGCAAAACCTTCGAAGACTACATGCGCGAGGGGGTCTTGCAAGCAACCGATGTTGTGTTGCGGATCACAGGCCTGCCTCAGACGAATGCACTTGGCTATTGCGTGGGAGGGACGCTGCTCGCAAGCACGCTCGCCTTCATGGCCGCCACGGGCGACGAGCGCATCCGCTCGGCGACGTTTTTCGCGGCCCAGACCGATTTCAGCAAGGCCGGCGATTTGCTCGTCTTCATCGACGACGCGCAGCTCAAGGCGCTGGACGAGGTCATGAACAAGGCAGGCTACCTCGATGGCGCGCGCATGTCGTCCGTCTTCAATATGCTGCGGCCGAAGGACCTGGTTTGGCCCTACATCGTTAACAACTACCTCCTCGGTAAGCAGCCGTTCCCCTTTGACCTGCTTTACTGGAATTCGGACTCGACCCGGATGCCGCCCGCCAATCACAGCTTCTATCTGCGCGAGTTTTACCGCTACAATAAGCTCGCGCAAGGCTTGCTCAAACTGGGCGGCGTGCCGCTCGACCTGAGCCGGGTCACCATTCCGGTCTATGAGCTTGCCACTAAGGAAGACCATATCGCGCCTGCTCAATCCGTTTTGATCGGCTCGAAGCTTTTCGGCGGTCCGGTTCGCTTCGTGCTGGCGGGTTCGGGGCATATTGCCGGCGTTATCAATCCGCCTGCCAAGCCCAAATACATGCATTGGATACTCGGGGACGCCGACGTGAAGGCATTGCCCTCGGTCGAAGCGTTCCTTTCGCAGGCGCAGGAGTTTGCGGGATCGTGGTGGCCCGACTACTCGAAATGGCTGGGCAACCTTTCGGGCGGCCAAGTTCCGGGCAGAGAGCCTGGCGGCGGCGTTTTCGCGCCAATCGAGGATGCACCCGGCTCCTATGTCAAGGCATAAGCGGCGCGGGTGGGTTCCGGCGGCGCTGCGCCTGCTGGCCTATCCGCGCGCCGCGCTCTTGAAGGCGGCAGCAAGTGCCGCGAGCGCCTCGCGCGACCTATTGTCCTTGACCCTCGAATAAAGCAGAACAGGCAAGCGCGGCAGCTCCGGGAGCCCAAGCTGCGGGCCGATGTCCACCGCGCCGAATGGCAGCAGGCGCCGGGCGAGAGCTGCCGTCCCAAGCCCAGCCATGACGGCGGCAGTGACCGCCGCGACGCCGCCGCCCACGAAGACCTCGGTCCAGGCGATGCCGGCCTCATCGAGGAGTTGCCCCGCCAGCGCGCGCACGCCGCAGGGCTCGGCCAAAGTCGCGAGTTGTAGCGGCTCGCCAGCGCGGTGCTGCCAGGATGGCCCTGCGAACCAGCCGAATTTTTCCTCGGCAAGAACTTCGCCGCCGCTCCGCCCGTCATGCTGCCGCACGATTACGGTATCGATCTCCCGGCGCTCGAAGCTCAAGAGCAGATCGCGCGACGCCGCGATCCTGATTTCGATTAGAAGCCGCGGGTCCGCCACGTTCATGCGCGCGATCAACGCAGGCAGCTCTGGCCCGGCGACATGGTCGCTTATGCCGATGCTGAGCCGCTGGGCCGCGCCGAACAATCCGGCGAGCGCCCGCTCATGGGCGGCGGCCAATTCGCGAGCGAGATCGAGGAAGGCCGCGCCGCGCGCGGAAAGCTGTACACGCCTCGGCGTGCGCTCGATCAGCCGGCAATCGAGCCGGTCCTCCAGCCGTTTTAGCTTCAAGCTCACGGCAGCTTGCGTCGTTCGCATAGCCTCGGCGGCGCGAGTGAAACTGCCAAGCTCGGCGATGCGGATGAAGGCCTGGACCGCGTCCAGATCGAGAGGGCGCTCTATCATTACCATTGGTTATCTCTGATATATCGCTGCATAGGCTATCATTATAGATAGGCGGCGCCTAACATTAAAGAAGTGAAACCGCAAGCTAAGGGGATAGACAATGCCGCTTACCCATATCGCGATGCGCGAGAGCAAGTCTGAAGCCTACCGCCAAGCAATCTTCGACAGTCTCTACCAAGCCATGCGCGAGACCTTCGATGTGCCCGAGCACGATCAATTCATGACCGTCACCGGGCACGATGCCGCAAGCTTCCGCTATGGCGCGGCGTATCTCGGCATCGCGCGCAGCGACGATCTCGTGCTGATTCAGATCACCGTGAGCAACACCCGCACCGCCGCGCAGAAAAAGGCGCTCTTCCGGCGCATCGCGGAACTCTTGCAGGAAAACCCCGGTATCCGGCCCGAGGATGTATTCATAAACCTTGTCGAGGTTGCCAAGGAGAACTGGTCGCTTGGGCATGGCCTCGCGCAATATGCCTAAGCGAGGATGGGTGCCGTTTTTTGGCGAAGGAACGGCCAGCCGCCGCGGAAGCGCGCAGTTAACTCCCGCGGTCAGCCTAGCCCGAATTATCGATCCGAACCGTCACTTCTTGCCTTGCGAAACGTTCTCCGATTTGCTCATGATGCGGGCATTGGGAGGACGTTGCCATGAACGAGCAAGGCCGAGGCGTAAGCCGTTACGCAGAAGTTTACGAAAGCTGGAAACGCGATCCGGAAGGCTTCTGGGCAGAGGCCGCCCGCGAGATCGACTGGATCGTTGAGCCGAAGCGTATCTTCGATGCCTCGCAAGGCATTTACGGCCGCTGGTTCACCGGCGGCGTCGCCAATACCTGCTACAATTGCGTCGACCGCCATGTGGAGCGCGGACGGGGCGACCAGCCTGCCGTCATTTACGATAGTCCCGTCACGGGTCAAAAGCGGACTTACACCTATGCCGGGCTCTTGACCGAGGTCGCAACATTTGCCGGTGTTCTCCAGGAGATGGGCGTTCAAAAGGGCGACCGCGTCATCGTCTACATGCCGATGATCCCGGAAGCGCTGATCGCGATGCTGGCCTGCGCCCGGATCGGCGCCGTCCACTCCGTCGTCTTCGGCGGATTTGCCGCCCATGAGCTTGCTGTCCGCATCGAGGACGCGCTCCCCAAAGCGATCGTGTCAGCTTCCTGCGGGATCGAGCCGAACCGGATCGTGCAGTATAAGCCCCTCCTCGATCAGGCCATCGAGCTGTCGGCGGCGAAGCCCGGCGTCTGCATCATCCTGCAGCGCCGCGAGCAGGAGGCACCCCTCATCCCTGGGCGTGACTACGATTACGCTTCGCTCATGGCCTCGGCCAAGAGCCGCTCGGTGCACGCGCGTTGCGAACCGATGGCCGCAACCGATCCGCTTTATATCCTCTATACGTCGGGAACCACGGGCAAGCCGAAGGGCGTCGTCCGCGACACTGGTGGCCACATGGCCGCTCTGAAATGGACCATGGAAAATCTTTATGGCATCCGCCCCGGCGAGGTGTTCTGGGCCGCGTCCGACGTCGGCTGGGTGGTTGGCCATTCCTACATCGTCTACGGGCCGCTGCTACACGGCGCGACCACAATCTTTTACGAAGGCAAGCCCGTCGGCACGCCGGATGCCGGTGCTTTCTGGCGCGTGATCTCCGAGTATAAAGTCAAAGCGCTGTTCACCGCGCCGACTGCCTTCCGCGCGATCAAAAAGGAAGACCCGAACGGCTCGCTACTCGGCAAGTACGACCTCTCGCACTTCAAGACCTTGTTCTTGGCAGGCGAGCGGGCGGATCCGAATACTGTGCATTGGGCCGAGGAATTGCTGAAGGTTCCCGTGATCGACCATTGGTGGCAAACTGAGACGGCCTGGGGCATTGCCGGGAACTGCGTGGGTCTCGGCGCCGCACCGGTCAAGCACGGCTCGCCAACGTTCCCGCTGCCGGGCTACGAATTGCACATCCTAAACGAAAGCAATGAGGAGGTGAAGCGTGGCCAGACCGGCGCGCTCTCGATCCGCTTGCCCATGCCGCCCGGGTGCCTGCCCACGCTTTGGAATAACGACCGCGGTTTCATCGAAAGCTACCTCACCGAGTATCCGGGCTATTACAAGACGGCCGACGCCGGCTATATCGACGAGGACGGTTATGTTTTCGTGATGTCGCGCACCGACGACATTATCAATGTTGCCGGCCACCGCCTGTCCACGGGCGGGATGGAGGAGGTTGTTTCGAACCATCCCGATGTTGCCGAATGCGCCGTGATCGGCGTTGCCGATGGATTGAAGGGGCACGTTCCAGCCGGCTTCGTGCTTTTGAAGGCGGGAGTCACCCGCGACAGTAGTGTCATCGAGAAGGAGATTGTCGATCTGGTGCGCGACCAGATCGGCCCCGTCGCCGCCTTCAAGACCGTGCTGACCGTCAGCCGGCTTCCCAAGACGCGCTCTGGCAAAATCCTCCGCGGTACAATGCGGAAGATCGCCGACGGGGAAGAGTACAAGATGCCCGCGACAATCGACGATCCCGCGGTTCTGGCAGAGATAGCGGCTGCGCTGAAGGCAAAGGGCTTCCCATCGGCATCCTCCTGAGCTGCAGCTTAAGTTTCGGCTCAGCGGAGAAAGCCATGCGTTTTGCTTTACCGGCGGTTGTGTCGCTCTTTTGTGTTTTGCTGCCCTTCGCGGCGGGGGCGCAAGACGCCGGAAAGTGGGTGACGGCCTGGGCCGCTTCCGCCCAGGGCCCCTATCCCGTTGGGAACGCGATTTTTCAGCCCGACCTGCACCGGGTCTTTCCATCGCCAGAAATTGGCGCGAGGGATCAAAGCTTCCGGCTCATCGCCGGGCCGGATATTTGGGGCCGCGAGACCCGCATCCGTCTTTCCAATGCTTTCGGCACGAAGCCCGTCACTTTCGACGGCGTCTATAT
>JBKQOR010000082.1:0-8050 GCA_052145435.1 Rhodomicrobium sp.
ATCGTCGATTTTGCGTCGCGGCTCATAACGCGTCGTGACGGGCTTTCTGCCGCGGAGCACGCCCTGTTTGCGCGCGCGCTGATCTTAAGCCACAAGGCAAGAGCCCGTTATCAAAAAGAAAAGGACCATTTTTATTTTAACACCGTGTTTTGGGTGGTGGATCGCGAGAACGATCTGCCGGAGTGGCTAAGCATCGGAAACCCGATGGTACGGTCGATCACTATATCCAAACCCGATCATCACGCTCGCCGTGCCGTTGCTCCGCAGTTAATGGCGGCGATGGACGGTATCGGCGAGGCATCAGCTGAAGCCAAGCGCGCTGCCACCGAAAGCTTCGTTCAGGAAACGGAGGGCTTGCTCCTCAACGACATGAAGGCGATTGTACAACTTGGCCGGGCCGAGAAGTTGCCTTATGCGAATATCGGCGATGCGGTGCGCCGCTATAAAGTCGGTGTGACGGACGATCCGTGGCAGAAAATCGATCGCGCCCGGATCATGAAAGCTGAGCCGTTTATTCATGATCGCGTTAAGGGTCAGGGACACGCCGTTACCCATGCGCTCGACATCATTAAACGGGCGATAACGGGCATCGGCGCGGGAAAGCGCGGTGGCCGTCCGCGCGGTGTTGCCTTCTTTGCCGGGCCAACCGGCGTTGGCAAAACCGAACTTGCCAAAGCGATCACCAGCCTTCTGTTCAACGACGAAAACGCATACATCCGGTTCGACATGTCCGAATTCAGCGCCGAGCACGCGGACCAGCGGTTGATCGGCGCACCGCCGGGCTATTTGGGCTTCGATGCCGGCGGCGAACTCACGAATGCGGTGCGCGAGAAGCCGTTCAGCGTGATCCTGTTCGATGAAATCGAGAAAGCGCACCCGCGCATTCTCGATAAATTCCTGCAAATACTCGACGAAGGCGTGCTGACCTCCGGCCGCGGCGATCGGGTTTATTTCTCCGAAGCCTTCATTGTCTTCACTTCCAATTTGGGAATTTACAAACGCGACAACGGGCAAGGGCGCACCCTGAACGTTAGCGCGGACCAGGATTTTGAAACCGTACGCCACACGGTGCTGGAGGAGATCAAAGCCTACTTCAAGTTCGAAATCGGCCGCCCCGAGATTTTGAACCGCATCGGGGAAAACATCATCGTGTTTGATTTTATTCGCGATGACGTGGCGCGCGACATTTTTCAGCAGCTCATGCGGCATTCGCTGGAAGCGCTTGGCGAGCAAGATATTCACATTCAAGTGGCAGATGCGGCCCTTGCGGAGCTTCAGTCCTTGTGCCTTGCCGATCTTTCCAACGGCGGCCGCGGCATCCGCAACCAGCTCGAAATCCACCTCATTAATCCGCTGGCGCGGGCCTTGTTTGCTACGGGGGCCGCGCCGGGCAGCCGGTTTATTGTGAGTGCGGTTCATCAAGGGGCGGTGACGAGTCTCGACCTCCGCAGCGCGGGTTGAGCGCATGACTGTCAAGCTTTACCTGTCGCGGCTGCATTTCCCGATTACCGCGCTTGGGCCGGGGCGGCGAGTGGGCGTTTGGTTTCAGGGCTGCTCGATCCGATGTGCCGGATGCATCTCCGCGGACACGTGGGCGTTCGGACGTGGCGCAACCACGGTCGGCGCCGTCATTGAGGCCATGGAGGAGTGGCTGAGCGTTGCGGATGGCGTCACGATCTCCGGCGGCGAGCCGTTCGACCAGCCCAATGCGCTCCTCGATCTGTTGCGCGCGGTCAAGTCTCGATTTGCCGGCGATATTCTTGTCTACACGGGGCATGTTTTCGAGGCGGTGTCTCCCGTTATCGCGCAGGCGCCCGGCTTGATCGATGCGTTGATCAGCGATCCCTACGACGCCAGCGCGAGCCAAAGCTTTGCCCTGCGCGGGAGCGACAATCAGAGGCTGCATTGCTTGTCTGATCTGGGTCTTGAGAGGTTTCGGGACTATCGAGAACGCGGTTTGGATCACGAGCTTTCATTGGATGTCATGTTCGATGAAGGCGGCGCGGTCTGGTTTGCAGGCATACCAAAGCGTGGCGATTTCCGGCTGCTGCAACGGAACCTTAGCCTTGAGGGGCACCTAGCTGTAACGAGCGAAGACAAACGCGACGTGGGAAAGAATAGCCGCGCATGATGTTGAGAGTTTGCCCGCGCTGCGGTGCGGAACGGCCGCAAACTGAGTTCTTATGTCAGACCGTGATGGACGACGGTCGCATTTGCCATACCGACCTGTCCTATCAGCCGCTAACATCACCCGGGGGTTTGACCGCTCCCCAACCGGAGCCTTCGCCAGCCGTAGTTCCGCGGTGGTATTGCGCGAACGGCCACGAGGCCGCACCCGGTGATGAATTATGCGCCTGCGGAGAGCCCGTGCGAATTTTGGAGCCGGGCGAGCTTCCGCCGCCCCGCACTCACGAACCCGGCGGCGTTCGAGAACCTGAACAGCTTCCGCTGGAGCCATTGGAAACAGTGATAGGGCGGTGGCGCATCGCGGGCGTCGTTCTGGAGGCGGAAAGCGCAACGGGCGCGCATTTGTGTGAATCCGTCGGCGAATTAGGCGAACTGCATTTTATGGCCGAGCACGCGCTTTTCGAGGCGCTGCAAAACGCGTGTTCCAATCGCGTGCGCGCCATCCTTGATCGCGGCGAGTGGGACGGCCGCAGATTTGTAATTCTCGAAAGGTTGCCTGCGGACGCATGGAACGTCCGCTTCGACGCTAACGATTGGGCGGGTCTTAGCGTTTTCGTGGAACAGGTGGGGTCCGCGTTGAACCAACTGCACAAAGCGGGTTTTCGGCTGCGCACACTCCATCCCGGAAACATCTTCGCGCGAACGGGCGACAGGCTCGATTTCGCGCTGACGGGCCTTGCAGATGCAATCCGGGCTGATGCCTTTACCGATCCGCCGCCGCTGACATCGTTGGAGGTCTTTTATGCCGCGCCTGAGGTTCTCGCTGGCGGGTACGCGGTCCAAAGCGATTGGTGGAGTCTCGGCGCCATCGTTCTCGATCACGTCACCAATGGCGAAATCTTCGAGGGAATTCACCCTGGCGTGTGGCGTATGCATGCGGTGACGGCGGACGTTCCGCTTCCAGGCGCGCTCGACTCGGCGGTTGATTTGCTGTTGCGCGGCCTCCTTGCGCGCGAGCTGGCGCAAAGATGGCAATGGCGCGAGGTCGAGGCGTGGCTAAAGGGTGAGCCGGTCGACGCCCCGACACGTGGGGCGGTAGCGCCCGATACCGGTTCGCCTCTTGCCCTCGCCGGCGTGTTGCACCGGAGCCTATCTCGCTACGCCATTGCGGCCGCTTCCGAACAGCACTGGGAGGAAGCGAAGCTGCAATTCGAGCGCGGCGAGATTCTTGCCTGGTGTACTGAGAATAAAGCGCCGGAGGAAACGATTGCCGCGCTGCGCAAGGTGAGCGCGTCGGCGATCGATCCGGAGTTTAAATTCGGGATTGCGCTCAAATGCCTTTATCCCGACCTCCCCCTCGTCCGGTGCGGGGCGATCATCAATCCGGCGTGGCTGCTGCATAACCTCGAGGAAGGCTATGATTTTATTACGGGGCCGATCCCCGACCTTTTGGAGCGTCTAGGTTTCGAGCCGGAATTGGTGCGGCTGAAGGAGCGCGCAATTTCGGCGCGTGCGCGGGCCAAGGCCAATCAAATTGTTCTCGACGAGGCGAGCTTTCGCACGCGGCTGCTGGCGACCAATACCCGAAAGCTCGCGGCGGAGTGGGAGGCCCGGCGCGCCGATTTCCCGGAAAGCGATCACCGCGGCATTGCGCGCACCATGCGCCGGTCGAATATCGGCGAGGAAGATCTGATCGTCCTGAACAGCGCCGCGCTGACCCAATTCAAGACGCGGACTGAAATCGTGAGCGAGGCCGAGGCCCTGGCGCGCGAGTGTCGGCTGGCCTTCACCGCGCGCGAGGCAGAAGCCCTGATCCGCGCAAAGCCTTTGCGGGATATTCTCGCGCAGACGGAAGCACGCATCGCTGATTTCGCGCGATGCGGGATCGCCAAGATCGACGAATGGGCGGACAGCCTGAGGCAGAACCGGCAGCTCCCGCTCGCAAAAGCGCTTCTCGTGCTCGCCGTGCCGCCTGCGCGATGGCAAAAACCGGAGGGTTTGGAATATACCGCAAAAATCCTTTCATTTTTTGAGAGCAAAATCGCTCTTTCGATCAAGCGGGGTCCCCTCGCGCGGATGACCGTGACGAAGACGTCCGACCGGATCGACCTGTGCGAACTGGGGAGCGAGGTGAAGCTCGCAAGTCAACTGCTTGAAGCGGTTGTCGAGCGCGGTGCGGGGAGCGCGCAAATCCACCCCGCCGCGTCGCAGGCGACGCCAGGGCTTGAGGGCCGCTTGCGGCGGCTTACGCAGCGTGCGTCCCAATATAAACGCGATACCGGGATCGATTGTCTGTACCTTGGTTTTCCATTCATTCTGCATCAGCCGCTGGCGTCTGAGGTTAAGCCGAGGATCGCGCCGCTATTTCTTTGGCCGATAAAGGTAGCAGGCGCGAACATCGCTGCCGATCGCGAGCGAGAGGTTTTGCTAAACCCGGCTCTCGACGGCTTTCTGAAGGCGGCCGAGGTCGCGTTATGCGGCGCAGCGCTGAAAGAAGTGGAGGTAGGCGGCTCGACAATCAGCGTCCTTGATGAATGCATGCGCATCGTCAAGTTCGAGGGAAAATCGCTTGTTCCGCTGCCACCGGCGGAGGTGAAGGTCAAGACGAACAGGATCGTGCCTGCTGCCGTGCTGTTCAATGCGGTTTATCCCGGGCAATCGCTTATCAAGGATCTGCAAAGCCTTCAGCAAATTCCGGCTTCTGGGACTGGTCTGGCTACGTTGTTGCGGTTGAAGGGCGCTGAGGCGTCGCCTGCGCCGGAAAAACCCCGCGAGGGCGATAAACACTTTGTCGCCGAAATCGACCCGTCGCAGGAAGCGGCGGCGATGCGCGCGCGCTACGGGGCGGGGGTCTTGATCGAGGGGCCACCCGGCACCGGCAAAAGTCAAACAATCGTCAATCTGATTGCGGATGCCATCGGGCGCGGCAAAAGCCTTTTGTTCGTCTGTCAGAAGCAGGCGGCGCTTGACGTGGTGTTTAATGGGCTGAAAGCCGCTCAACTGGAAGATCGCATCATCCTCGTAAAGGATGAAGGCAAGGACCGGCGCTCAGCCGTCCAGGCCTTGCGGGCTCAGGCCGCGGGCCTCGCGAGTCTGGCCGCGACCGGCGTGCGCGGTTCGGCGAGGCGCGCTGAACTGGCCGCGGAAATCGATCATTTGGAGGCGGAAATTGATGCGCATCACGAGGCGTTCTATCGTGTGCATGCGGGCTATGATCGGAGCTATGCCGATATTCTCACCGAACTGATTATGATCGAGGGTGAGGATGCGCCGCTGCCCAAGGTGCGCGGGCTTCGGATTCTGTTGGGATCGTGGTCGCCCTCAACGGTTACAGCAGTCGCCGAGCAGTGTGCGTCGCTCGCGCGCGATTGGCTGCCCGCCCAATATGAGGGGAGCACGCTTGCCGCGCTGAAGCTGTTCCATGCGGATCACGCGACACTGGAAGAGTTCCAGGAAGACTTCGCGGCATTCTGCGAGGCCGAAGAGCGACGCGCGGCCGTGCTTGAGACCGGCCTGGCCCCGTTTGATGTCGACGATCCGAAGGCGACGCGCCGATGGCTTGCTGCTCACGGCGAAGCGCTCAAAAATCTCGCATCGGATCTGTGCGCCGATCTAAAGCGCTGGAGCGACAAATTCCACGCACGCGCCGGGCAGCTTGTGGAGGCAAAAGCACTATGGGATGAACTCATGGCGATCAGGAGCAGCGCCGGTGAGGTGGAAGACACGCGCGCAGCTTTGCGGATGGCCTTAAACCTATGGAAAGCGCTGTCGGCTGAAAACGAGGCCGCTCTTAAAAGATGGCTTGCGCGGATAAACCGATGTGCGTCGCCTCCCAGGGGATTGGCGCGCTTCAGCCTCGGGCGCTATTTTGCCAAGCGGAAGGTCGATCGCTATCTCTCGAAGGCGGAATGCTGCGCTAAGACAGGGAGCGATTTCGCGGTATATGGGCAGGCCGTGGCGGCGGAACTTGCATTGCGACGCGTGCAGGCGCGCTTCGATCAAATTCATTGCGCGCTCGATTTACCTAATATCGGGGCTGCTCCATCGGCGGCGGAAATCAATGCGCAGGCGCGCCATTTGGGTGAACGGTTGCAGGCGGTGTCGGCGCTTGTCACCCGGCTTGCATCGTGCCCCAGAGCGGACCATGCGGTCGGCGTCGCGGCTAAGGGCGAGCCTCAAGCCTTTGCGCAATTCGGGCGCGACTTGCACTATGCGGCGGATCGCGCGGAGGCGCGGATCGCAAGCCTCGACGCGCTCGAGCCGCTGGCTTCCTGGTTCGAAGAGGCGTGGTTGAGCGAGATGCGACGATCAATCAACGCCAAGGAGCGGACAGAGAAAACAATACAGGCGATTCGCAAGAGCCTCAACACGTTACCAGCGTACCAGCGTTTTCGAGCGAAGGCGCAAAACATGCCGCGCGAGGGTTGGCCGGCGCTGGAAAAGCTGCGCGGGTCGCAGAAGGCGCTTCAGGCAATCCCAACCGGCCAACTTGAGGGCGTCGTGCGCCGTCTAATCAACCGCGAGGCGCGGCTGTTCTGGAAGTCGGCCCTTGAGAGGGAATGGCCTGCGCTTGTTGCTGATCGGGAGAGCCTGCAAGAAAAGGTGGCGCAGCTCGGAATGCGTCTTGAGGAGATCCGGGCAAAGAACCGCGAGAGGCTTCAGGAAGGAATCGATCCGGGCCGCGTCATATTCGATCAGCGGTGGCAGCAGTTGACGTTGTTGCAAGGACCAAACGCGCTCGGCCTGCGCGATATCGTGGAGCGCGGACTCGAACTCGGTCTCATGACCTTGCGGCCCGTTTGGCTCATGAACCCCGATGTGGCCAGTCGCGCCCTGCCGCTGAAAGCGGGGCTGTTCGACATCGTCGTCTTCGACGAAGCCTCGCAAATTCCGGTTGAGAATGCCTTGCCCGCGTTGTTTCGCAGTAAACAGGTGATCGTGAGCGGCGACGAGAAGCAGTTGCCGCCGTCGACATTTTTCTCAAGCGCTGTCGACAGTGCCGATGGCGCGGACGACGAAGTCATCCTCGATAGCGATGCGACCGAAGAGGAGCGCGCGGCCGCCGAGCAAGCCTGGACCAGCAACGAGATCAAGGATTGCCCCGATCTGCTGCATCTAGCGCGCACTGCGTTGCCTGAGGAGTGCCGGGTGATGCTGAAGGTGCATTACCGATCGGAATGGCGCGAGTTGATCGCGTTTTCGAACGCGGCTTTTTATGATGGCGCACTGAGCGTGCCCATTCTTCGGCCCGACGGACTTATCAGGGATGCAAAGCCGGTGGAAGTCTTGCGCGTCGATGGCGTTTACGCAAGGCAGACAAACGAAGCGGAGGCGCGGGCGATTGTGGACAAGGTTGCCGGGATTTGGGCCAAAGCGCGCGGCGACCGCAGCGAGCCGCCAACCCTTGGCGTCGTGACTTTCAACCTTAAGCAGGCCGATTTGATCGAGGACCTTTTCTACGATCGAAGGAGGCGCAATGCGGCGTTCGCCGCCGATTACGAAGCGCAATCGAACCGCACCGGCAATGGCGCAGACCTCGGTTTTTTCGTGAAAAACCTCGAAAATGTGCAGGGGGACGAGCGCGACATTATCCTTTTCTCGACAACGTTTGGAAAAGACGCCCAAGGGAATTTCCAACGATATTTTGGCGTGCTTGGCCAGCAGGGCGGGGAGCGGCGTCTGAATGTGGCGATCACGCGTGCGCGCCAGAAGATGATCGTGGCGACGTCAATGCCGATCGATAAGATTTCCGATTGCCTCGCGCAGCGCCGCAAGCCAGAGACTCCGCGCGACTTCCTGCAACTCTACATGCATTATGTCACCCTCGTTTCAGACGGGCAGCTGGCGGCTGCGCGCTCGCTTGTCGAAGGGATGGCGCAAGCGAAACAAAAACGCAAAAACGGCGCGCTGTCGCCTTTTGCCT